>CAIVJW010000194.1 GCA_903906315.1 uncultured delta proteobacterium
CGCCGACCGAGGCCGCGCAGCCACCGGCTCGACCGCCGATCGAGCCGGCGGCCGCACCCACCGAGGCGCCGCCGCCCGAGCCGACGACCGCGCCCGAGCCGACGACCGCGCAGGCGCCGCGGGCCGCACCGCCGCGCCCACGCGAGGGGCCGCGACCGCAGAAGGCGCGACGCGGCGGCTCCAGCATCCCGGTGCCCGAGGACTATGGCTTCTAGGCGAGCCGCGTGCCTCGCCGCGTGCGCGGCGGCGTGCGTCTGGGCGGCGCCCGCGGTCGCCGATCCCTCCGATCGCGACCGCGAGACCGCGCGCGCGCTCGACCTCGAGGCCGAGCAGGCGATCCTCGAGGGCAAGCTCGACAAGGCGCTCAGCCGCTACGAGCGGTCCGCAGAGCTCGTCGACGTGCCGGCGCACTGGCTGATGATCGGGCGGCTGCGAGCGCAGCTCGGCCGGCCCGCGAGCGCGCTCGTCGCGCTCGAGCGCGCCTCGAGGTTCCCGCTCCGCCCGGGCGCGCCGCCCGCCCAGAAACGCGCCGCCGACCGGGCCAGGGCCGAGCTCGAGCAGCTCCGCCCCCGCGTGCCGACGCTCACGGTGCGCGTGATCGGCGCGACGCCGAGCGAGGTCACGATCGACGGCGTGGCCCTCGACCTCGCGTCGCTCGACGAGCCGCACCCGCTCGATCCCGGATCGCACCGCGTGGTCGCGCGGTCGACGGGCCGGCCGCCCGCGGTCGCCCAGCAGACGCTCTCGGCGGGCGAGCAGACGACGCTCGAGCTGCGGTTCATCGAGGGGCCCGCGACGCAGGGCGCGGCGCCCGCGGCCGCAAGCGGAGGAGGCGCGGTCACCGCGATCGGGTACGTGGCGCTGGGGGTCGGGGGCCTCGGGGTCCTCGCCGGCGCCATCACGGGCCTCGCGACGCTCTCGCGCGCCTCGCAGCTCGCGAACGACTGCCCCCGGAAGGCGGCGTGTCCGGCCGAGGACCAGACCGTCATCGACCAGGGGCGCGCGCTCGGGACGGCCTCGACCGCGACGTTCGCCGTCGGCGGCGCGTCGCTCGTGACCGGCGTCGTGCTCCTCGTCGTGGGCAAGCGGAGCGCGACGACCGCCCCGCCGACCACCGCGACCCTGATCCCGTGGCTCGGACCGGGCGCAGGAGGCCTCCGCGGGACGTTCTGAGGGTGAAACGCTCAACTCCTGACCGAACCGACCGATGGTCGGATCGGAGATATTCGTAGCCACCGACCCGCGGGGCCTGTCGCGACAGGCCGCAGCGCGGAGCCAATCCGCGAACGGAGCCTCGCAACGACATGCTCGGGTTCGGCAAGGCAACCAAATCGACCCCTGCGGACGCCCCGCAGGCGCGGGACGAAAAGCCGGATTCGGCCGTCCCCGGCTCGGCGCCGCTGGAGGAGGACGCGCTCGAATCGCTCGGCTTCGTCCTGCGTGCGCTCGGCCGCGGCTCGTTCGCGGTCGAGGACCTCGAGCCGGCGGCGATCGCGGCGCGCTTCGAGGCGTGGGCGTCGCACCTGCTCGTCCGCGCCCCCCACCCCGAGGCGCCGGAGAGCGAGCGGCCTGCCGGTGTGCGCCCGGACTTCGCGGGCCTCCGACGCTTCGTGACGACCCACCGCAAGCGCGAGCAGGCCTACGTGCAGGGGTCGGTCGACGGCCTGCGCGACGCCGTCTGGGCGTTCGCGCGCAGCCTGAACCGCGTCCTCGGCGAGGGCACGCGCGCGGGCGCCGAGGTCGACCAGCGCATCCGCCAGCTGCGCGAGGCCGCCGAGCGCCCGTCCACCGAGGACCTGCGTCGCGAGGTCCTCGCCGCCGCCGAGAGCATCGAGAGCATCGTCGGCGAGCTGCGGCGCAGGCAGCAGAGCCACGCGGACGAGCTCGGCCGCAAGGTCCGCACGCTGACCGAGCAGCTCGCCGAGACGCAGCGCGAGGTCGGCCTCGATGCGCTCACGCGCCTCGCCAACCGCAAGGCGCTCGACGCCCACCTCGGGCGCCTCGGCGACCTCGCGGGCGTCCTGCACTCGAGCGCCACGCTGCTGATGATCGACCTCGACCACTTCAAGCAGGTGAACGACGCGCACGGCCACCCGACCGGCGACGACGTGCTGCGCGGCGTGGCCGACTCGCTCTCCCGCACGTTCCTGCGCAAGAGCGACTTCGTCGCGCGCTACGGCGGCGAGGAGTTCGTCGTCATCCTCAACGAGACCACCCTCGCGAGCGCGATCATGCTCGCCGATCGCTTCCGCGGGACGCTCCGCACGGTCGAGTTCCAGAAGAACGGCGCCAGGTTCCACGTCACGGTGTCCATCGGCGTCGCGGAGCTTCAGCCGGGCGAGGCGCCCGAGACCTGGGTCGAGCGCGCCGACAGGGCGCTCTACGAGGCGAAGCGCGCCGGGCGGGACCGCGCGGTCGCGGCGACCTGACGACGCGGTCGGATGGCGAGAGCCCACGAGGATGCGCCATGGCGAAGGTCGATCCGACCGACAAGCACACCTGGGAGCGTGCGCTGGTCCGACGAGGACGAAGGGCGCAGGCCCGCAAGCCCGTCGAACGTGACGGCGGACCGCTCCACGTCGTTCGCTGCTTCTGCGAGGCTTCTTCGGGGCCGGCTTCAAGTCGCGCGACCCGGACATGATGCTGCACGAGTCCATCACGCTGCGCGTGTTCCTTGGCAACCACGGCTACGTGATGCCGGCTCGGAGCACCCTGACGGAGCTC
>CAIVJW010000195.1 GCA_903906315.1 uncultured delta proteobacterium
ACACCGCCATTACGATGACCTCGACGAGGTCGTGTCGCCGCGTTCGCTCTACGCGCGGATCCTCGATCTCCACGAAGAACGCGCAGATGTCCGGTCGGTCCATCAGGACGATGGAACACAATCTCGCGCCGATGGACAGCGCATTCGTCAGGCGAATTCATTTCGGTCGGGAACAAACCTACGTGTGGGATGATGTTTGGCCCTGCCCTCGCCCCCCGCTCGCCGCCCTCGCCCTGCACGCTGGCGCCCGCTTCCCCGCTCGGCCGGCCCCAGAGGCCCTGCAACTAGGATGCGCCGGCCCTGGCCGCGTGCGCGTTGCCTTTGACGGAGGACGCGAGATCCGGGACGCTGCGGGATCGCCCGACGCTCGCCCCTGACGCTTTCACGCTCCTCCTCGAGGTCCTCCCCATGCGCCCCATCGCCCGACGGTCCGCCGCCCTGTCCCTGCTCTGCGCGCTGCCGCTCGCCGCTTGCTCGTCCGCCGAGCCCGCCGCGCCGGCCTCGAGCTCGTCGGGCGCTGGCGGCGCCGCGGCGACGACGATCACGACGGTCGCCGCCGGTGGAGCGGGCGGCGCGAGCGCCGGCCCGACCTGGCACGAGCACATCGAGCCGATCGTCCAGAAGGCGTGCCTCGCGTGTCACTCGGCCGGCCGCATCGCGCCGTTCAGCCTCGCGTCGTACGAGAGCGCGAAGGGCCTGGCCGCCCTGCTCGCGAGCCGCACCGCCGATCGCACGATGCCTCCGTTCGGCGCGCAGGCCGACGCCGACTGCGCGCCGCGCTTCGCCTGGAAGGACGACGCGCGCCTCACGGACGCCGAGATCGCGCAGTTCGCCGCGTGGGCGGCGGCTGGTGCGCCCGAGGGCGACCCGAACAAGGCGCCCGCGCCGAAGCCGCTCCCGCCCGACGGCCTGCCCGGCGTCGAGCAGGAGCTCGCGCCCGCGAAGCCGTTCACCACCTCCGGCGCTCACGACCAGTACCGCTGCTTCGTGCTCGATCCGAAGATCACCGGCGCCACGAGGTACATCTCCGGCACGCACGTGGTCGCCGGCGACGCGAAGGTCGTGCACCACGCGCTCGTCTACACCGACCCGAACGGCGAGGCCGCCGCGCTGGTGGGCCCCGAGGGCAGCTACGAGTGCTTCGGCGGGCCGGGCGTCCAGGGCGCGCTCGTCGCCGCGTGGGCGCCGGGCGGGCACCCGGCCGAGCTCCCGGACGGCGCCGGGCTGCCCATCGAGCCGGGCACGAAGCTCGTGATGCAGATCCACTACCACCCGGCCGGCGGGCAAGGGACGGACGCCACGAAGGTGCAGCTCCGCTACGCGAAGTCGAAGCCCAAGTACGCGGTGCACGTCGACCTCCTCGGCAACGACGACTCGCAGGACGCGAGCGGCGACGGCCTCCAGCCCGGGCCGGACGATCCGGGCGGCGTGCCGACGTTCGTCATCCCGGCCGGGAAGAAGGGCCACACCGAGACGCTGCGGCATACGCTCGGGAAGGCCGGGGCCCCGTCGCCCGACATCCGGCTCCTCGGGCTCGGCACGCACATGCACTACGTGGGCACGGACATGACGATCCAGCTCGATCGCGCCTCGACGAAGAACGGCGATCCGCAGCAGGAGTGCCTGCTCGGCACGCCGCGCTGGAGCTTCGACTGGCAGCGCCTCTACATGATCGACCAGCCGATCGAGTCGCTGCCGCAGGTCCACCTCGGCGACGTGGTCACGATGAAGTGCACGTACGACAACTCGATGGGCAACCCGTTCGTCGTCGAGGCGCTGGCCGAGCAGGGCCTCGCCGCGCCCAAGGACGTGGTGCTCGGCGAGACGACGCTCGACGAGATGTGCCTCGGCGTGTTCATGACGCTCTTCCCGATGTGAGGGTCCCGCCGCGCCGCATCGAGGGCCAGCGCGCGGGCGACTGCCTTCGCCCCGGCGAGCTATGCTGCGCGCGTGAAGCGCCTCCTCCAGCTCGCCGGCTTCGGGGCGTGCGTGCTCTTCAGCGTCGCCGCCGTCCACAGCGTGGTTTCGGACAACGGCGAGGTCGAGAGGCTGGCCCGCGAGGCGGCCTGCGGCGGGGCGGCCGCGCGTTGCGACGCCGCGATGAGGCGGCTGTCCCGCTCGCCGTTCGGCCAGTCGATGGACTTCGCGGTCGGCTCGACGACGGTGACGGTGAGCTGCAAGCGAAGCTACGTCCTCGCCGGCGACTACGCCTGCTCGGCGCGGTAGGCGCGCGACGCCAGGCCGTCGGCGCCGATTCGCGCGCGCGCACGCCGTGCGGCTGCGACGCGGCGAGCGTGGCGTGCGCCGCCGGAGGCCACTTCGCCCAAGGGAACGCGGGGTGGTCGGGGCGCGGGTCGTGGCTCGAGTCGAACGCCCATGTCGACACGACCGGCGAGCTCGGGAAGGGGGACGCCAGCCTCGAGCCCGTCCCCGCGTCGCCTCTACCCGGGTCGTGCAGCGGGGGCGAGCCGAGCGGCGCGGCGCACCCCGGAGGGGCCGCGCACGGTCTGCTGCCGCGCGCCGTGATCAGGGGGCCGCGACGTGCGCTCTGCGGGCCGGGTTGATGAAGGTCCAGGGGCCCGCCGGGTCGCTCTCCGACGCGTCCACGCCCACGAAGTCGAGCGCCTTGTTGCCGATGCGGAACAGCGAGAACTGGATCCGGCCCGGGTGCTTGCCCGCCGAGCCCGACTGCGGCGTCCCGACGTTGAACTGGGGGATCTTCACGGCGTCGTAGGGCGCGGGGCAGGTGAAGTCCTGATCGTGCTGCTGCGGCGGATCGTGCGTGTGCCCGTGGAGGTAGGCGATCACGGGCCAGTCGGGCGCGAGCCGCGGGACCCCGCCGAAGCTGCCCGCGCCGGTCTGCGCGTGGCGAAGGACGCGGCAGAACGTCGCGCGCTCGGCGTCGCGGATGCGGTCGAGGCCGATCGGGTAGTGGCCGAGGACCATGATCTGCCGCGACGTGCTCTTCGACCGTGACAGCAGGAACGCCTCGAGGAACCCCGTCGAGTCGCGCGGATCGATCCGCCGCAGCGTCCCGGGCTTGTCCGCCGGCTCGACCTCGAAGCCGGGCTTCACGTTCAGGTTCACGAACCCCACGTCGTTCCAGCGCCACGCGTAGTGGCCAGTCCCCGGCGTAGGGTCGTCGTAGAGGTCGGCGGGGTCGCCGGGGCGGCTCGCCGCCGGGAGGGCATCGAGGTGGGCGGGTAGGCGCTGCAAACGCGATCCGGTCGGGTAGCCACCGCCGCAACCTCGCGGAACCTCCCCGGGAGCGGGGTCAGTTGACGTAACGCCAAAGTGCGACGCTACGTCAACCCGCCCCGAGACAACCTCCAAGGCCCCGGGATCATGCAGGAAACGGTTTCAGAGAGCAAGGCTGGCCAGGACCATCCAACCTCGATCGGCAGCGGTGAGCCGAGGGCGGTCGACCTGGCGGCGCAGCACGAGCAGCTGCTTGCGGAGCAGGGCGTTCTCGGCGACGAGTTCGGCGCGCGTCCGGAGGACGTCGCGCACCACCGCGAGGAGCGAGGGGAGGGCGGCGAGCACGATCGCCACCGGGGCGAGCAGCCGCGAAGGAGGACGAACCGGAGGGGGCATCCGGCTTGGTCCGCCGGGAGAGGGCCATCGTCAACGCGGTCGCGGCGCCCGCGGCGAGCCTCGGGCGACCGCCAGAACCCGCGCGAATCGGCGTGGACGAGCCGGGTAGCCAGCACAGGCCTCGAACGCGTCGCCGACGAGCGCGAAGCGCGACGCCGCGCGTAGCCGCATCGCTGGACACCTCTCGAGCGCTCTCCCTGACCGACTCGGCGGGCGTGATTCCGTCGCTACCAGGCCGGATGGCGCTTGCCGCCCCGACGCGCGCGCGTCAGTCCCCCACGAGCTCGACGATGGTCGCGCTGGCGTAGGGCACGTTCACGACGAACGCGCCGCCGGACGGCGGCGAGAGCTCGGTGCGCGTGGGCGGCGCGAGGTGGCCCGTGACGTCGTCCACGGCCGCGCCGCCGATCGTGACGCCGCCCGTCGCGTCGAGCGAGGCGGCCACGAGGCGGAACAGCCTGCCGTGCGCGTACGTCGCCTTCGTCGTGATGGCGACGTGACCGGAGGCCTTCGCGTCCGCGTTGATCACGACGACCCGCACGCAGACCGCACCGCCGCACATCGCGCGCACGGCGTGGAGGCCGAGGTTCGCCTTGCGATCGGCGAAGCTCGCGGGGATCGTCGCCTCCCCGCGCGTCGCAGCGAAGAAGGCAAGCCCGTAGTAGAGCGGCCGCGCGTGCGTCTCGTAGGTGTAGGGATCGCCGGGGCTGGCCGGCTTCACGCCCTGCGCGGTGATGGCGTCGTAGTCGCCGAAGCCGTGCATGACGCTGCTGTCCTGCCAGAGGTGGAAGTTCGCGCCGGCGAGGCCCGCGCGCGCGAGGGTGTACGCGTGGTCGACCGACCAGAGCGCCGCCGCGAACGTGTCGCTCACGCCCTTCTGACCCGAGCACGAGATGCTGTTCGTCTCCGCCACCCGCACCGGCCTCGCCGGCGCGCCTCCGGCCTTCGCCACCGTCGCCGCCCACGCGTACGTCGCCGTGCGGGTCGCCTCGGAGAGCAGCTCGTCGATGGTACGCACGGCGCCGCCGCAGCCGCCGAGCGCGTAGAAGTGCGTCGTCGCGATCGCCGGGTCCGTCTTCTTCACGACCGCGTCGAGGCTCTTCTCCCACGACGATCCGGACGCGATCGCGGGGCCCGCGAGCGGGAGGTCGGCGGTGGCCGCGTCGCCCGCGTAGAGCGCCGCCCGCGCGGCCCACTCGGCCTCGTAGTCCGCGATCGAGTAGGGCGCGGGCCGGAGCTCGCGGGCCTCGTAGAGGTTCGGCTCGTTGCCGATCTCGAGCCCGAGGAGACCGCCCGAGAAGGCCTGGGCCACGCCGTCCCTCGCGAAGGCGAGCGCGCGCGGCGCCGGGTCGAGCGCGAGGTTGGCGCCGAGGATCACCCCCCAGCCCGTCACGCTCGCGGCGTGCGCGATCGAGGCCAGAATCGCCGGCGTGACGTCGTACAGGCAGCCCTTCGGCCGCGGCGCGCCGTTCGGGTTCCAGCACGAGTAGTCGGTGCTGTTGCCGCCGATGCGCAGCACACCGCGACCGAGGTTGCCGAGGAGCGCGAGGAACGTGTCGTTCGCGTTCGTCGGGCTCACGCCGAGGCTCGGGCGCACGCTGTCGAATTCGATCGAGAGGCCGAGGAAGTCGGGCGGGATGGCGCGCGCGAGGCCATCCTCGTCGACCGCGATGGTGGCGAGCTCGGGGCCCGTCGGCGGCTCGGGCGGCAACGTCGGCGGCTCGGGCGAGCCTGCGTCGGGGGCGTGCGCGTCCGCGGAGCCCGCGTCTCCGGGGCCGGCGTCCGGGCGCGAGCCGGCGGACGCGTCGCCCGCGGTCCCCGCGTCCGGCGAGCGCGAGGCGCCGAGGCCCGCGTCGGGCGCCGCGTCGGAGGCGACGCAGGTGAAGGCCGGAGCGCCGAGCGCGAGGGCGAAGGCGAGCCGACACGCCACGCCCACCGAGGCGGGCGCGACCCGCGGGCGCGACGTCACCGGATGACGGGCCAGCCCGACGCCCCGAGCTCGAGCCCCCCGTAGTAGAGCATCCGGCCGGGATCGCCGGCCATCCGCGCGTGGAACACGAGCGCCCCGTCCGGCGCCACCGACGCGCCGCCGGGCCCCATCAGGCAGCCGCCGCCGAACGTGTCCGTCATGCGATCGCAGTCGAGGGCGGGGTCGCTCGGCGCCTCGACGAACGGCCCCGTCGGGGACGTGGAGCGTGCCATTCCGACCGCGTACTTCGCACCCATGTACGCGTTCCCACTGAACATGAGGTAGTACGCGCCTCCCCTCTTGAACACGGCTGGCGCCTCGAGCGTGCCGCCCGTCCACGCTGCGGCGGGGGGCTTCGGCGTGGCCGCGGTGTGCGCGCCGAGGAGGGGCTTCTGGCAACATGCCTTCGTGACGGGGTCGGAGAGGCGATTGACATAGACGCCGCTGTCCGCCTTGGTGCTCGTAAACTCGTTGTAATAGATGTAGAGCGTCCCGTCGTCGTCGGCGAACGTGAACGGATCGATGAGGGAGGCGCCCTGCTTCGCGACGAGAGGAGCCCCGGCGAGCGACTTCGGGGCGGTCCAGGTCATCCCGTCCGTCATCGCCGGTGCCTCGACGACGCCGATCGACCTGTGGTGACCCTTCGACGCAGGATTGCCGAGGTCGGGCGCCGCGAAGTAGAGATACCAGCGACTGCCCACCTTCTCGAGCTCGTAGGCCCACACGCCGCTCTTCGCGTCGACCCAGCTCGGGAACGCGATCGTCATGCCGTGAGCGGTCCAGTGGACGAGATCGACGCTCGTGTAATAGCGGTCGTTCTTCGCCGTGCACACGAGGTAGTAGACGCCTGCGTCGTAGTCGAGGCCGGGGTCGGCGCAGCCGACGTCGTCCGCGCGGCCGAGCGTGCGCTCGAGTGGGCCGGCGTCCGGCGTCGGGGTGGCCGTGGCCCCGCCGCTGCCGCCGCCGCCGGGAGAGGTCGCGGTCGTCACGCTCGAGCCGCCGGCGCCGCCTGCGCCCGTCGCGTGCCCGCCCGCGCCCGTCGTCGTGGCGCCCGCGCCGCCCGCGCCG
>CAIVJW010000196.1 GCA_903906315.1 uncultured delta proteobacterium
CTGACGATCGCAAGGAGAACTGCGAGCAGTCCGGCCATCGGTATACCGACGGAACCGTAGATGACGGGGCCTCGCGCGCCGGGTGGCAAGAGCCGGTCGCCAAGCGCGACCACGGCCAGCACCACAGAAGCCACCGAAACGTAGGCGCCTGCCCCGAATGCGATGACCAGAAGTGCGAAGTCGAGTCCGCGCGGCAGCATCGGAGCTTCAACCCGCGGACCACCCTGGGCGAGGCCACGCCGGAGGCGGCCGTGCGCTGCGCCCGAACCACCCGGGCCGGCGCGCGATTGAGCCTCCCCTCGCCTCCGAGGCTTGACGTGCCTGGACGCGGCATGTTTGATGCCGTGCGTGCATCCGGCAATCCATGTCCGCCTCGAATCCTCCGCGTTCGCCTGCGAGGACCTACACGTTCGACGGCTTCGCGGGCGTGAGGCGATCTCGCAGCTCTTCGAGTTCGAGGTCGAGCTTGCCTCGAAGGCGACGGTGGTCGACCTGAAGGACATCCTCGGCGCGACGGTCGACCTGACGTTCAGCCGCGACGACGTGGAGCGAAGCCGAGTCCACGGCATCGTGCTCGAGGCCGACGACCTCCTCGACGGCGCCGCTCACCCCACGTATCGCCTGCGGATCGCCCCCCGCGCCGCCCTGCTGGGGTTCGTCGAGACGCTCGACGTCTTCCTCGCGACGACGGTCCCGGCGATCGTGGAGCGGAAGCTCGCCCTGAACGGCCTCTCGAAGCCCGCCGACGTCGAGCTCCGGCTCCACGAGGCGTACCCCGAGCGAGAGCTCATCGTCCAGTACGCCGAGACCGACCTGGCGTTCATCAGCCGGCTCACCGAGCACCTCGGGGTGAGCTTCTTCTTCGAGCACAAGGACGGGCGCGACGTGATCGTGCTGACCGACCACCCGCACGGGTTCACGGCGCTCGAAGCGGAGCCGCTGCACTATCGCAGGACCGGCGGCCGCGATGGCGCCTTTCGACTGGAACGCAGGCTCCGGATGGTACCGGGCTCGTACTGGATGCGCGACTACAACTATCGCCTCCCGCAGATCGACCTCACGGAGAGCTTCGAGTCTGCGCTGGGCCACGTCGGCGGCGTCGTCGAGTTCGGCGCGCACTTCAAGACCCCGGACGAAGGCCGCCGCCTGGCGCGCGTCCGGGCCGGCGAGCGCGAGAGCCAGTCCGACGTGTACGTGGGCCAGAGCGACGACCCGGCGCTGCGCGCTGGCTCGGTCATCACGCTCGAGGACGCCCCCGATCGGGCGGAGTCGCGGCTGCTCGTGGTCGAGGTGGATCACGAGGCGACGCAGGTCGTCTTCGGCGAGGGCGGGGGCGAGCGCCCGTACGAGAATCGGTTCAAGGCCATCCCCGCCTCGATGGAATACCGGCCCCCGCGCCTCACGCCGAAGCCCAAGATTCACGGCCTCGTCACGGGGATCATCGAGGACCCGACCCACGGCAGCGGCGAGTACGCGGCCCTCGACGCCGAGGGTCGCTACACGGTGCGCTTCCTGTTCGACACCGCGCCCAAGGGCGAGCGGCGCGCCTCTCACCCCGTGCGGATGGCCCAGGCGCACGCGGGCGCCGGGTACGGCCACCACTTCCCCCTGAAGCCCGGGGTCGAGGTCGTGATTGGCTTCGTCAACGGTGACCCGGACCGGCCGGTCATCCTCGGCGCCGTGCCCAACCCGCTGACCCCGTCCCCGGTGACCAACGCCAAGCCCGACGTGCACGCGATCAGGACGGCGTCCGGCACGCGGATCGAGTGCAAATGAAGGCGAAGGCGCGTCCGCAATGCCCCGCTCTCGCCTTGACGCGCGCTCGCGGAGCGGGTTTCCTCCCGCGAGTGATCGCCACCCTTCGAGCGACCTCCGGGCGGCGCCGGTGAGCGCGATCGGCCTCGAGCAGGCTCCCGGTCCGGTCAAGCTGCGCTGCCTCGGCGGCGAGGCGGCTCCGCCGGATCTCGCAGCCCACCTGCGTCGCCTCCGCGACCTCCCCGAAGGGGCGCGCCTCGAGATCTGGAAGGCCATCGACGCGAGCCTCGGAGAGACCATCAGCCCCGAGACCGAGCAGGTGCTCGACGCGTTCTGCGCGCGCCACGCGATCACCGCCGACGAGCTCGGGGCCGTCCTCAAGGCCTGCCGCTTCCTGCTCGGCGCCGCCGCCCGCACCAACGCGGGCAAGGAGCAGCTCGCCGCGGACCTCGACGCGCTCACGGGCGGGCATGCGCTCACGCGCGAGATCCTGCTCTCGGGCTTCGATCGCGCCAAAGGGCGCCTGCGCCAGGCCATCCTGCGCGGCACGATCGAGGACCACCACCGGCTCGTGGTGGACATCGGCTGGCAGCTCGAGCACGTCGTCGCCTCCGACCGCGGCGAGCACCTGGGCGTCGGCCTGGCAGCGCTGACCTTCCGATATCGAGAGGGCGGCGACGACAAGCGCATCACGCTCCACCTCCTCCCCGATGCCGTGCGCTCGCTTGCCGCGGCCTGCCAGCGACTCGCGCGCTGAGCCCACCTGGAGACCGCGACATGCCGACCGACCTGACCACGGATACCGAAGACATCACGACGGCGACTGGCGGTCACTTCCAGATCGTGGTGCCGAACTTCGGCAGCGCAGCCCCGGCGGGAAGCTCCGAAGGTATCGAACCGTCCCGGCTTTCCTCGTTCATCCGCCTGGGGAAGGCCGCGACCACGGCCGAGGGCGGCGAGACCGAGCCTGCGTCGACGTACGGGCCAGCGCTCCTCGGCGTCGCCCTCGCCTCCTCGCCGATCGCGGCCGGCAATCTGGTCTACGACGAGGTGGTCGAAGGCGACAAGGACGCCGTCTTCGCGGACGATATTCGCGACCAGGGAGCCGACAACAACGCCAATGGGCTGTCACCGGCCGCTCGCGTCGCGGAGAGCGCGAAGCTCCTGACCAAGGGCGGATGGCGCGACCACACCGACGGCAACCGCATCACGACGACGTACGGCGACAAGGTCGAGGTCATCCGCGGCAACCTCAAGCTCATCGTCATGGGACGGCAGGATGACGCGGGAAGCGGCGCCATCTGGGACTCGTCCGGCGGCATGATCCAGGACAACGACGCCGCCCCCGGTCAGGTCACCGAGATCAAGTGGGTCGAGTCCCAGGGCGGCACGTGGCGCGCCGTGGAGACGACGACCAAGGGCGACGTCGACAGCACCTTCGACGGCAAGGTGGTCGAGCGCTTCGTGGGCGGGTCGGTCGCGACCATCGTCGGGCGGGAGGACAAGGCCACCCAGGCGGTCGCGATCACGGGCGCGGAGCGCGCGAAGATCCACGACGAGTACCTGGACGCGAAGAAGAACAAGTACCTCGACGCCGGCCTGTCCGAGGCCAACTACCTCAAGCAGCGGGGCTACTACGCGGACCAGGGCTACTCCTACGCCGATCCGTTGACGCCCGCGGAGGCGTCGAACCCCTTCGTCTACGAGCAGACCTGGGCCTCGAGGATCGAGTCGTACACCGGCAGCGAGGCGACGCCCGTGCCCGACATCCTCGAGACCACGTTCGCGAACAACATCACCGAGACGACGGGGAGCGCGACGAAGCCGGTCAGCGCCATCAACGTCACCACGTTCGCCGACAACATCACCGAGACGACGGGGAGCGTCGCGAAGCCGGCCAGCGCCATCAAGGAGACGGTCTATTCGGGCAGCATCACGAGCGAGCTGACCGCGACCGGCACCATCAAGGAGACGATGACTGCCAACCTGGTCGACCGCAAGTTCGTCGGCAACGTTCACGAGCTCAACATGGGCGGCAAGTGGGAGACGGTCCTCGGGGGTTGGGGCGCGTTCCGGGTGGGCGCCTCGCTCGAGCTCTTCCTGGGTGCCGGTGCGGAGGTCAACCTCGGGCCCGCGATGGAGATCAACGTGGGCCTCTCGCTCGCTCTGGCCACGATGTCGGTCGAGGCCACCAAGACCGAGCTCGAGCTGAAAGACCTCACGATCAAGCAGGCAGGCCTGGGGCTCGCCACCTTCGGCTTCTACATCGGGACTTGAGGACGCGGGATCAACCGACCCAAGGTGAAGACCGTCAAACCCCAGAAGCTCGGCGTCCTGCACCGGACGTTCGAGGCGGATCGACGCCAGTATCTGGTCGTCACGACGTTCCTCTTCTTCCCCCTCGACGCGCCCCGGAGCGTGCTGACCGAGGTCGAGATGTGGAAGACCTTGGGCGCCGAGCTCGGCGAAGGTGCCGTGATCGACGAGGGCTGGTCCAAGGCCCAAGGCGAGGTGATCGTGACCGGCCTGTGCTTCCCGCCGGGCGGCGTGGCCAAGCCGGCCTCGTACGTGCGCGTGAAGCTCGGCCCCATCGACAAGCAGCTCGCCGTCGTGGGCGACCGGTTCTGGAGAGACGGGGTCCCCACCCCGCCTCTGCCCTTCACGCAGATGCCCATCGACTGGGCACATGCGTTCGGCGGAGAGGGGTACGCGCAGAACCCGGCGGGCAAGGGCGCCTTGCCCGTGCCCTCGCCGGTCGGGGACGTTCACCCGCTCCCGAACGTGGAGCCGCAGGATGCGCTCCTCCGGTCACCGAGAGACCGCCCGCCGCCGGCCGGCTTCGCGCCGTACGCCCTCGACTCGGCGCAGCGGCAATCCAGGGCCGGGACCTACGATCGTGAGTGGCTCACGACGCGGGCGCCCGGCATCGCGAAGGACCTCGACCCGACCTTCTTCAATGCCGCGCCCGAGGACCAGCGCGCCCCCGGCTACTTCGCCGGCGACGAGGCGTTCGTCATCGAGAACATGCACCCGGCCAGGCCCTGGATCGAGGGCCGCCTGCCCGGGCTCGCCACGCGCGCGTTCATCAACCAGAAGACGCCCGAGGGCGATCGCTTCCGGGAGGTGATCACGCGCCTCGACACGGTGCGCTTCTTCCCGAACGTCGAGCGCGGCCTCCTCGTCTTCCGGGGGATGGTGGAGATCGGAGAGGACGACGCCGCCGACGTTCTCCAGCTCGTCGTGGCCTGTGAGGATCCGACGGCGCCAAAGGCCGTGCAGCACTATCGCGACGTCCTCGCCCTGCGCCTCGACAAGAAGAGGGGCGCGCTGGCCGCGCTGCGCGACCTGGACCTGATGCCGGCGGCCGAGGGAGGCCTTTCGCCCTCGGCCCCGAAGACCGACGTCGGCGAGCTGATCTCCGGCGACGATCTCCTGCGCAAGAACATGCGGCGCAAGGCGGAGGCGGAGCACGCCAAGCTGTGCGCCCGGCTCGAGGCCCAGGGAATCCGGCCGGCCGACCACGGCGTCGGGCCCCTGCCCGCCCACGACGATCCGCCGAGCGTGGACGACGCGGACGCCTTCGGCGCCTACGTCGAGACCCAGCTCGCGCTCGCGGAAGGTCAGCGCGCGGCGGCCGAGGTCGAGAGAGCCGAGCGGGAGACGAGCGCCCGGGCCCTCTGCGCGAAGCAAGGCCTGGACTTCGACGCGATCGTGGCGAAGGGGCGCGGCGGGCCGCCGACGTTCTCGGCCGAGGCCCAGCTCGATCGCCTCCCGCCGGCCGTGATCGCGGCAAACCCCGGGGTCGCGCAGAAGCTCCGGACTGCCGAGGAGAAGCTGCACCTGGCTTATCGGCTGACGGCGCACCACCAGCCCGCGGCCGAGGCTCCCGACGCGGAGGTCGCCCTCTGGCGGGGCGGATCGCTCGCGGCCGCGGTCGCGGACGGCGAGAGCTTGGCTGCGCGCGACTTCTCCGGCGCCGACCTCTCCAGGCGGGACCTGCGGGGCGCGAACCTGCGCGGGGTCTTCCTCGAAGGCGCAAACCTCGAGGCCGCGGACCTCTCGGGGGCCGACCTGACGGATGCCGTGCTGGCGCGCGCGAACCTCACGAAGGCGAAGCTCAGCTCGGCTCGAGCGGGCGGCGCGAACCTCGGAGGGGCGCGGCTCCACGGCGCGGATCTCAGCGGGGCCGACCTCACCCGCGCCATCCTGGCCAAAGCCGACCTCGACGGCGCGCGGTTCACCGGCGCGACGCTCACGGGCGTCGACGTGCTCGAGACGACGTTCGGCGCGGCGGACCTCTCGGGCGTCCTCGCGGCCGAGCTGCGCGTGGTCAAGACCAGCCTCGCCGGCGCGACGCTCGCCGGGGCGACGCTCACCAAGGCCGTGTTCCTCGAGGTCGACCTCACCGGCGCGGACTTCACCGGCGCCAAGCTCGACCAGGCGTCGTTCGTCACGTGCACGGGCGAGGGGGCGGTGTTCCGCAGGGCGAGCCTGAAGCGGGCGGTGTTCGTCCACGGGTCGTCGTTTCCAGGCGCCGACTTCCGTGAAGCCACCCTCGACGCGGCGTGCCTCCGCGGGACGAACCTGGACGCCTGCCACTTCCACGGCGCGCGCCTGGAGAGCGCGGATCTCGGCGAGTGCAGCCTCCGTGGCGCACTGTTTCCCGGCGCGTCGGCCCCGTCGGCCATCCTCATCCGGGCCGACCTGTCGGGCGCCTCGCTCGCGGGCGCGAACCTGATGCAGGCGATACTCCAGAAGGCGAAGCTCCTCGGCACCGACCTGTCGGACGCCAACCTGTTTCGGGCCGACCTGTCGCGGGTCCACCTCGACCGCGCGACCAAGCTCGACGGCGCGCGCCTCGTCCAATCGCGCGTGGATCCAAGGAGGCAAGATGGACCGAAGTGAGCTCGAGGCTCAGGTCCGGGGCGGAGAGCTGATCTCCAATGTGGACCTCCGAGGCGCCGATCTCGCGGGTGCCGACCTCGCGGGGGGCCTCTTCGACGAGGTCCGCTTCGCGGGCGCGGACCTGACCGGCGCGCGCCTGAACGAGTCGGTCTTCACGGGGTGCGACTTCGACGGGTGCGCGATGACCGGCGCCAACCTGCACCTCACCACGATGGCCACGTGCACCCTGAAGGGCGCCCGGCTCGACGGCGCGCGCCTCGTCGCAGCGAAGCTCCTCGAATGCGCGCTCGGCGGGGCCAGCCTCGCAGGATCGGATCTCGCGCTCGCGGGCTTCGTGAAGGCCGACCTCTCGGGCGCGGACCTGTCGAGGACCAAGCTCGATCGGGTGAGCATCGTCGAGAGCCTCGTCGCCGGGATGCGCCTCGAGGGCGCGGATCTGCACAAGACCGCCATCGTGCAGACCGATCTCACCGAGGTGAAGCTCGCGGGCTTGCGCTGCCGGATAGGCATCTTCCTGCAATCGAAGCTCGCCGGGATGAACCTTTCGCGTCTGGACCTGACGCTCTGCCAGTTCAGCGACGCGGACCTCTCCGGGGCGGATCTCTCCGGCGCCACGTTGACCCAGTGCAACTTCAAGGGTGCCAATCTCACCCGGGCCAGGCTCGTGAACGCGAGCTCGCGGAGCGCCGTCTTCTATCAGGCCGATCTCACCGGGGCCGACCTCTCCGGCGCCGATCTCAGCCAGTCGATCTTCGTCGAGGCCAACTTGACGCGCATCAGCGCCAGCAAGGCCCGGATGGATCGCTGCGCGTTCGCGCGCGCGAGCTGCTTCGGCGCGAGCTTCCTCGGCGCCGATCTCGGCCTCGCCGACTTCACCCATGCGGACCTGTCCTTCGCGGACCTGTCGCATGCAAACCTGCTGCGCGCGCGCCTGCACCGGATCAAGGACGATCAGGCGGTGTTCACGAGCCGATCGCTGGCGCACGGCGACGACGCGGAGCTTGCCGCGGCCGAGGACCACGCCGCACGGCGCTGAGGAAGACAGGCAAAAGACCATGTTTGCAAACGCACAGATGGGTGGAATGGACCTGGGCTTTCCGGACGTGATCCTCACCCCGACACCGGCGGGGCCCATCCCCATCCCGACACCGAACATGGCAAACGGGCCGGTCAAGCTGCCCGCCGTGTACAACATCCTCACGGGCGGGACGCCGGCCCACAACCTGATGACGATGTCGCCCCTCACCGCGGGATCTCCCGTCGGCGCCGGAGCCGCGTCGGGGACCGTCCTCGGGCCGAGCAGGCACCTCACGGGGTCGTTCACCTACCTCGTGGGTGGGGCGCCCGCGACGCGCATGACGAGCGTCTCGCTCCAGAACAGCACCAACTGCCCCGGCTTCGCGATCGTACCCGCGCAGCTCACGGTGCTCATCCTCGCGCCCTGACCCCGAAGCCATCCCAGGAGACACGCACATGAGAGCCACCGCGAGAAAGCTCGAGCCCGCCGCGGCGCAGCACGAGGTCGGTACGGTCGTGGGCGTCGGCGACTCCGTCGAGATCGCCTCGTCCACCGGGTCCTACGTCGCGACGCGCGCAGCGAGCTGCCTGCTCGCCCCGGAGGTCGGCGACGAGGTGCTCGTCGTCTTCATCCCCGGGCGCCCCCGCTACGTGCTCGCCGTCCTCGAGCGAGACGCCCGCTCGCCTGCGCGCCTGGAGGTCGAGGGTGATCTCGCCATCCGGGCCTCGCATGGGCGCGTCTCGATCGCCTCGTCGGCCGGGCTCGATCTGCTGACGGAGGGCGAGGCGAACGTCGTCGCGAGGGACGTCAACCTCCGCGCCGGGCGCGGGAACGTCGTCCTCGATCACCTCGCGCTCCTCGGCGGCACCGTCCTCGCCGAGCTGGGAAAGGCGAAGCTCGTGACCACGGCGCTCGAGACGGTCGCGGATCGACTCCTCCAGCGGGTGAAGCGCGCGTACCGTTTCGTGGAGGATCTCGACCAGCTTCGTGCCGACCGGATCGACCACACGGCGGACAGCACGCTCAGCCTGCGAGGCAAGAACACGGTGATCGTGGCCGAGCAGCTCGTGAAGCTCGACGGCGAGCAGATCCACGTCGGCTAGGAATCGCCTCGCGCCGCGCGGCCGTGCCCGGCGGCCGGCGCTGCGCGAGGGCCGATCAGCTCTTCTTGCGCCGGTACAGCGATCCAGCGATGTCGACCTTGGGCGGCGGCGGCGCGGCCCTCGCGGGCACCGGCACCGGCGCCGCCACCGGCGCGGCCCAGGGAGACCGGTCGCCCGCGGGCGCGGCCGGCGCCTTCACCGCAGGCGCGGGCGCGGCCGGCGCCGCCAGCACGATCTCGGCGGGCGCGGCCGGCGCCGCCACCACGGGCTCGGCGGGCGCCTCCACCACGGGCGCGGGCGACTCGGGCACAGGGAGCGGCTGCGACGACACCCCGCGATCGAAGGGCAACGCTCGCGGCAGCTCGTCCGGTGACGAAGCGGTCACCGTCTCACCCCAGTCGACCGCGCGCGGCGTGGGCGCGACCGGTGCCGCCAGGATCGCACCCCCGGGCCGGGGCGCGCGGACCGGGAGCGGGCTCGCGAAGGAGCTCAGCGCGGCTTCGAGGCCAATCGTCGCGGCGAGGTCCGTCTCGCTCGGCACGAGGTCCTGATCCGACAGCATCAGCGTGCCGTCGAACGCCGGCGGCGCGAGATCGACGGAGGGCGCCGTCGGCCGCGGAGCCGTCAGGCGGTCAAGCTCGTCGAGGGAGGGCCAGGCGATCGGCTCACCGGGCAGCTCGACGCCGGCGACGAGGCGCGCGGCGTACAGCGCGGCCTCCGTCCCGACGGCGAAGCTTCCGCGCCAGGTGACCGAGCACAGCCGATCGTCGCCGTCGATGCGCAGCGTGTCGGCCGACATCGAGAGGGGCTGCCCCTCGACCACGCCAAACCTCGAGAGCCCGTGAATCCGGACCCGCCCCACCGCGCTCGGCAAGCGCATGTGCAGCCGCGACTGCGCGGGATCGATGCCGTCGATGACGATCCACTCGTCGCCGCGCAAGAAGCCGATCTGCTGATCGAGGGGCGCAGCCTGGAAGTAGCCCCAGTCGAAATCGTCGGGCAGCTCGGCGATCGGGCGGTCGATCGCCTCCGCGGGCGTCGCGCCTCGCAGCTTGCGTCGAGCGGGAAGGTCGACGCCGATCGGCGCGAAGCCGCAGGTGCGCCGCTCGCTGGCCGGATCCACGAGCGTGGGAGGGTCGCTCCCGGGCGTCGCGCCGGCGCCGAAGGGGTTGTCCTGAAAGCCGAAGCCGCCGTAGGCGTTCTCGTAGACGAGCGCGAGCTTGTCGACGCCGGCGGGGCGCCGCGCGAGCAGCGACTTGTCGAGGAGCGGGCGCGCGCCCTCGAAGAGGCCGAGTCGCACCGCGACGTCGCCCGCGGGAGCCCCGGGGGCTGCGTGGGCGTGCCCGGTGAGCAGGACGTCGGCGCGCGCGAGGTAGGGGGCGAGGTCGCTCGAGAAGCGGACGCTGCGCCCCGGGCTCTTGCCGTAGTGAACCTGCTGGGCGAACGTCGGCTGCGGATCGACACGCGACATGATCGCATCGCGCTCGAACCCGAACGTCGCCTTGACGATCGCGGTGAGGCGGATCTCGCCCCGATAGCGCCACGCCCGGAGCGCCGCGCTGACTCGGCCCACGGCGAGCACCGTCGAAAGGATCGGGGATGCGTCGGGGCTGGCTCGGTCCATGGATTCGCGGCTCGCCGTGGGTGCGGTGGGGCAGTGCTGCGCGGCCTTCCCGTGCGAGCGTCGAGCGGAGCGTCCTGCGAACCACGAGGGCCGTCAAGCCGCCACGCGCCGTCGGCCGCGGCGATCGCCATTCGACGCAGGCGACGTCGTGCCGACCGGCAGCCCAGCGACCCGCCCCGGCGAGCCGGGATCCGTCGCGCGCGGACGTCACCCTTCCAATAGGTGTTCCCGAAGACCGCGCGGACGGGATTGCCCACAGCGTCGATCCGACCAGCTTCGGTTGCGCGGGCGGGAGAGCTTTGGCGGGCGCGCCGCTCCTGGTCAGGCAGGCTTGCCCCGGCAGAGCTTGACGCGGGCGCCTCGCCGAAGCGGCCCAGAGTGCCGCGGTCGAGACCGAACCCGCGCGCGTCGGTGATCGGGTAGCCCGCCTGCGGGGTCACCTCGAGGCGGCTCGCGGCGCGCCGAGCTCCGGGCCCGATATCCGTCATATGGATTGCGAATGCGCGTCGTTTCCGGGTCGCTCATCGTCGTGGTCGCTCTCGCCGGTTGCTCGGCAGGGACGGTCCCTACCGCCACCGGCTCGAGCGGCGCCGCCGGTTGGAGGTACGCGTTCACCGGCGCGGCGGCGCGGACCGAAGAGGGCGCCAAGAGCGCCTGCCTTCCTCACCTGCTCGGGAGAGTAGGCGCGCCCCGCGAGCGAGACCCTCGCCGAGAAGGTGCGGTCGCCGTCCCTTTCGAGCACCGGGCTTGAAAGCCAGTGCAAAGCGGCCAAGAAGCCCGGGCCTCGGCCGGGCTCGGATCGATCCGAGCCCTGCTGTGCAGGGCTTCTTGGGTGCCCTGCGCCGGCATTCATGCCAGTGCACCCAGGCAACGCGGCGAGCTCGAACCGCTGATCAGCCAACGTGGACGGGGCGGGGTGGGGCGGCGAGCCTCGCCGGATCCGCGAGACCCTTTTCGGCGAGGGTCTCGCTACGGGCGACGTTCGCCCACTGGGAGCACGCCGACTCGTGGCGGCTGCGCGAGAGCACGCTGCGCGAGCTGGGCCTCCTGCAACAGGAGCACGACGGGGCGCGCGAGGGAGATCGGGAGTCTGGCGGCGAAGCGGCCGAAGAAAGCGACGTCGACACGCTCGACGACGATTGACATCCTTCGCGAGACGACCTATGAATGAGAGGTCATCCCGACGCGCCCGCTCGCTTCGCTCGCGGGCCGAGATCGGACGGGAGCCAGAGCGCGCTTCGCGCGGGGGATGGGAGGATCAGATAGAGGGATAGAGAGTAAAGGGTAGAGGCTTATTACCGGGCGCAGCGGAAGCCCTGGCCGACGTCGCGATAGTCTGGGTTGCCGCAATAGCGGCTCGACGTGGAGCCAGGCGCCTCCGCGGAGGGCGCGGGTGCTTCCATCGTACGCACTCGACGTCCACTCCAAGACGTTGCCGGCGAGATCGTGAACCGCGCCGGGTGCGTCTCCTTGCGCATAGCCTCCCACGGCGCAGGTACCTTGTCCTCTCGTCCAGCAGAGCTTCCCCGCCGGCTCGTCGTTGCCCCACGGGTACTCCGTGCCCTTCTCCTGCCCACGCGCCGCCCACTCCCACTCTTCCTCGGTGGGCAGACGCTTGCCCGCTACGCCACAGTAGGCCGTGGCCTGGTTCCAGTCGACGCAGTTGACGGGGTGGTTGCCCTTGCCGCTCACGCCCCAGTTGCAGTGGCCACCCTTGTTCGGCTCCAAGCACTTGCCCGACTTCACGCATGCCTCGTAGGCGTCGACCGTCGCCTCCGTGAGATCGATCGCGAAGGGCGCGACGCGAACCGTGTCGCCTCGGTCGCCCATCTTTAAGGTGCCGCCGGGTAGCGGCGTCATGCCCGTCCGCCGGTACTCGGCCTCGCGCGCCGCGGACGCCCGCGACGAGGCGGCCTGCGCCTCGGCGCGCAGGCCCGCCTCGCACTCCTGGATCGCGCCCTGGTACGGCGCATACACCTGCGCGAGCTCGCTCTTGTACCCCGCCTTCTGCTTGGCGCTGACCACGTCGTCGTCCAGCGCGAGCAGCTTGGCGAGCTTTGCGCTGTCGTCCTTGTACTGTGCGCACACCTTGGCCACCTGCTCGCGGTGGCGCGCCTCGGCCTCGGCGACGCGCTTCCAGTCCTCGCGCCTCCGCTCGGCGAGGTCCTTGTACGGGTTCGACTTGCCCTGGTAGTCGGCCTCCCCCACGGAGGGCGGCTTCGCGGCGATCGGCGACGGGGCGCCGGAGCACGCGGCGAGGAAGGAGGCGGCGGGGAGAAGGGCGATCAGCGGCGAGCGGCGCATGGGGCGCGGAGCGTACGTGGTGGGACGGCGGGCGGGGAAGCGGGAAGTGCCCGCAGGAGCGTCGCGCCGCGCGCTCGATGAGGACGGGGAGGCGCGCACGGTTGCGCCGGCTCGAGGGTCGGCGGTGCATCGGCCGGAGGAAGGGGTTGCGGCTGCGGTGACGGGAGCGGGGCGGCTAGGAAGCGCAAACGCGATCCGGTCGGGTAGCCACCGCCGCAACCTCGCGGAACCTCCCCGGGAGCGCGGTCAGTTGACATGATCAGGAGGCGATTGCGCGATCGCGCGCGAGGCGCGACGGGCGGCTCGACGCCCGTGCGCGGTCGCGAATTCGTCCCTTTGGACGGAGCCGATGCGCGGTAGCGGCGCGGCGGGCTCGGCCGGCTCTATGGGGACGCTGGCAGCGTTGCGCCCACGCGAGCAGGACCTCGAGGCCCTCCGCGTGTGACCGGGCGGACTGGCGGCGAGGCGGCGTCGGCTCGGCAGCCCCGCCGTCGGTGCGCCCGCGTGCGGCAGCCTGACAACGGAGTCTCCGCGCCGGGGCGCGCAGCACAGGCGGGCCCCTCGACTCGCGGTATCGTGAGCCACAGGACCGCTGCCGCGGGACGGAGACTGCATCACGCGGCCACCGGGGGCGCGCGACTGCGCAGGTCGGGCAGCGGTCGTCGGACGAGGGTGAGCGCGCGGCACGCGGGGCAGCGCCGCAGGTCGGTCCCGGTCAGCGCGACGAGCAGCGCCTCGAAGCCGTGCTCGAGCGCGCCGTCGACAGCCGGCGTTCCAGCGTTTGCGGTGAAGGCGATCGCGCAGGCGATCCCACGCCTCCGGGTCGGCCGCCTCGCCACCGGGCATCGCGAGCTCGCCGCGCCGAAGGGCCTTGTCGAGCGCGGCGAGGAGCTTGCCGCGGAAAAGCGCGCCGAGGACCTCGACGGGGAACAAGGTCTTCACGCATCCTGTCGCGCAACCTGACCATGACGTCCTCCGGAACCGGAGGCGCCCGACCGCCGGGCGCCTCACGGTCCGAGGATCGTCGCGCACGCGCACGCCGCGGCGCCTGGCGGGGACGCGCCGCCGGTCGGCTCGCGGAGCGTCTCCGGAGGCGACGACCGACGAGGCGGGCTCACCGCGGCGCGGCCGGTTGGAGGGCGGTCATCAAGAGGGCGCGACGCGCGGGCGAAGCTCAGCTGCCGCGCAGCGGCTTCGTCCAATTCCCAAAGTGCGACGCTACGTCAACCCGCCCCGAGACGACCTCCAAGGCCGCGCGATCATGCAGGAAACGGTTTCAGAGAGCAAGGCTGGCAGAGGGCGAGGTAGGGTACGATCGCGAGGAAGCGGAGAAGGAGAGGCATGGATCTGGACCTCGTCGACAGGGAGGCTCGGCCGCGTCGGCCGCGGGGGGCGAGACACGGCGCGGCCGCTGCACGTGGTGGCTTCGACGCGGGGCGAGGGCGGAAGTTCCCGGCGCGCGACGACGGGGGGCACCGCGAAGCAGGCCGCGTCCTCAGCACATTCCGCCCCACGTGCCCCCGCTCCCCGTCGCAGCCGCCTCGTTCCTCGGTCGCGCGAGCGCCCCCGCGGCCCGGGGGCGACGCGGCGGCGGGCGGCCTTCGGTCGACTCGCGCCCGCGCTCGAGGCGTCCACCCACCTCGCGGGCAGGGTCGCGGTCGCGCTCCTCTCGAACCACCGCGGCACACGTTCACGGGCGCCGCGGTGCGGACGGAGGCGGACGCCAAGGACGACAGGACGCCAAGCGAGAGGCAGGAGGAGGCAGGCCCTGCGGGCCCGGAGGCCGGCCGGCGGATGCGCCCTGCGCAAACGCGCTGGCTCGCGGCACCCCCCCAATCCTCCCCTGGCGCTCTGGCGCTCTGGCGCTCTTGGCGTCCTTGGCGTCCTTGGCGCCCCGCTCGCTGCCTATCCATCCGCTCCACGGCTTTGCGAGCCAGTCAGCGGACGACGATCGAACCGTGGGCCGTGAATGCGTACCTCCTTTGACAGGGCCGTGGGTCCAAGTGGCATTGTGACAAGTATCTGAAGTCCGAGCACCGGCGAACGTGCGTCGGGGGGCGAGCGCCACCGGACAGACCGAGAGCGCGCAGACGAACGGAATCCGACGGGGCCTTGGCGTCGGTCGTCGCTGTCGCGATATGAACGGGAATATTGGCCAGTGAGGCAATTGCAGCACGTACCGCTGCGCACGCGGCAAGTACATCTTCCTTTCCTGCCTCGTATTCGCTAGCGTCTGGCGCATGATGCGAACTTCGTTGCGAAGCTGGGGTGGGGTCGTCGGCGTCGGGACGTTGGTGGTGCTGTCAGCAGTAGCCGCCGCGTGCGGTGGCGGCGGCGGCGACTCCGCCAGCTCGGGAGCGGGCGGATCGGGAACGACCGCAGGGGGGACGGGAGGCGGCAGCACTGGAGGCGCGACCCAGGGGCACGCCTTCCCGCTGACTCTGACACCGCTCACCGCGCCCCTCACCGCGAGCGCGGACATCTCGCTCTATTTCAGCGTCACGGACGCCAACGACGTCGGTGTTCCAAACCTCGCCTCGGACGACTTCGTGGCCCTCGAGGACGGCGTGCCGGTCGACAAGCTGGAGTCGTCCTTCTCGACCGCGCCGCTCTCCGGCCAGTCGCTCGATCTACCGACGGTCCTCTTGCTCGACCTGTCGGCAAGCATCGTGAAGGGCGGCGCGCTCGACCAGGTGAAGGCGGCGGCAAAGGCAATCGTGGACGCCATGGTGCCGGAGCAGCGGATGGCGCTCGTGACGTTCGCGGACCAGCCGACGACACGGGTGGACTTCACCGCGAACAAGGACCAGCTGAAGGGGGCGATCGCGGCGATCAGCCAGTCGGACGGGGTGTCGACCAACCTCTACGGCTCGCTCGTGCAGGCTGTCGGGATGTGGGGCGACGACGGCTTCAACAACGACCCGGCCCAGGCCAAGCTCAAGGCGGGCCTGTGCATCGTGATGACGGACGGGAAGGACACGGCCGGGGTGGCGACGCTGCAGCAGGTGCTCGATGCGCGCCAGAACAAGCGGGTCGTCACGGTGGGCATCGGCAACGACGTGGGCGCCGACGCGCTCAAGAGCATCGGCGACGCAGGCTTCATCCAAACGGCGAGCTACGACGCGCTCGCGAGCGACGTTTCGAAGATCACGACGACCATGCAGACGCTCAGCAAGAGCATCTACAAGGCGAACTACTGCAGCCCGAAGCGCGCCGGGACGCACGAGCTGTCCTTCACCGTGCACGGCAACGAGTCATACAACGGCAACGGCGGCAATCCGGGGATCTGCCAGGAGCCGGCCCTCGACGCGGCGTCGTTCCTGAAGTGCGCCCAGGACCCGACCCTCACCGCGGCCTGCGGCAGCCAGGTCTGCTGCGGCCCCACCAGGCCCTTCGCCTGCGTCGCGAGCGGCAACTGCTACGCGAGCGCCGGCGAGGCGAGCAAAGAGTGCGCTGGATCTTGCGTGCACTGCGGCGCGGATCAGGGCGGCGCCGGCGGATCGGGGGCGGGGGGGCCGGACGTGGGCCTGCAGCCCGGGACATCGATTCAGCTCAGCTTCATGGCGAACGGCTACAGCTCCGGGCAGTGCCCGGCGTTCTGGGGCACGGCGTGCAAGGCCCTGCAGCAGTGCTGCACCTCGCTGCCGCCGAACCTCGCGGCGAGTTGCGTGCAGCAGCTCGACGGCGCGGTCGGCGTGGAGGCGACATGCAACCAGTACTCGCAGCAATACTGTCCGGCTTACGGCGCCGCGTGCAAGGCCCTGCAGACCTGTTGCGAGGGACTGCCGCCGGGCCAGAAGGAGTCGTGCGAGGGCGCGCTGTTCCAGACCAGCGCCGACGAGACCCAGTGCACGTCCTACGCGCAGCAGTTCTGCCCCGTTGCAGGCGCGGAGTGCAAGGCGCTGAAGACGTGCTGCGACGGCCTGCCGGCCGGCCAGAAGGAGACCTGCACGAACGCGCTCACGGAGGCAGCCTACGACGAGAGCACCTGCCAGGGGTACCTCGGAAGCTTCTGCCCGGCGCAGGGGGCGAACTGCAAGGCGCTCACGTCGTGCTGCAACTCCCTCTCGACGGCCGGCGCCCAGGTGTGCACCGACTACCAGGCGGGCGCCAACAACGACGAGTCGAGCTGCGCGCAGATCAAGAAGACGTTCTGCGGCCCGCTCGTCCCCGCGTGCCAGACCTTCATCGATTGCTGCGACGGGCTCGCCGGGCAGATGGCCGTGGATTGCTTCACCGACCTTGCCAACGCGGCAGGCAACGCGAGCAGCTGCACCAACGGGACGAGCAACTACTGCCCCGGCGGCGCGTGCGTGACGTGCTCGCAGTACGCGAGCGCCCCCATTCCCGCCGGCAACCTGTGTGCGCCGTCCGCTCCGCTTTGGGACGCGCTGCAGCAGTGCGCGTGCAACGGGTGCCCCCTCGAATGCGGGCAGTCCCTTTGTATGCCCGTGCCGCAGGCGGTCTCGCAGGGTTGCGGCATGTGCATCCAAAACAAGTGCGCGGCCGAAACGATGGCCTGTGTGAATGACTGATATCGGGCGCTCGGCGGCGCCTCCCGCTCCCTGGGCGCGTTGGTTGGGGAGTCGCACGGACTTGGAGGCTGGCTGGACACACGTTCCGAGTCTCTCCGCGGCCCAGGCAGGGCCGACTTCTTCGCGGCGAGCGTCACGACGCGCTCGCCCGCGCCGGCGCCGAAGCGGACCCAGGCCGAGCGCGTCGCGGCGTCCCAGATCCAGCCCGCGTCGGTGGCGTCGAGATCGGCGCGCGACGCGGCCGCGGGGAGCGAGGCGCCATCGACCGAGACGCTCGACGGCGCCGCCTCCACGCGCATGCGCAGCGTGACGGGCCGCGGCGCGGCGGGTAGGCCGTGCAAACGCGATCCGGTCGGGTAGCCACCGCCGCAACCTCGCGGACCCTCCCCGGGAGCGCGGTCAGTTGACAATTCCCAAAGTGCGACGCTACGTCAACCCGCCCCGAGACGACCTCCAAGGCCCCGCGATCATGCAGGAAACGGTTATAAAGAGCAAGGCTTGCGACGCCGACAAGGGGCAGGACGTACGCCGCGTCGCCGACGAGCTGCTGCGAGTACGAGACGACGAGTTCTTTGCGCGCGGCGGGATCGGAAACACCCGCGCCGTGATCTCGTTGCCCGCGCCTTGCTCGAGCAGCGCCGGGTCCTGCCGGCGGTGAAGCGCGTCCTCGTAGGCGCGCCGCGCGGCCTGCTTCTCGACGACCTCGCCCTCCTGCCAGCGCTCTCCGAGCTTCATCGCGAGGCGGCTCACGGCCGCGCCCGTCGGGAGCACCATCGCGAACTTGCCCAGCAGGGCTCGCACGCCGCGGGCCGACTCTCGGGTCGTGCCGGAGACGGAGTGTTCGGGGAGCTGTCGGCACCCTGCGCGGCGTGCCGCACTCCGTGGCCGGCGGGCGCAGACGGGCATAGGCTTCTCCATATGAAGCAGGTGCTCATCGCCCTCGACGACCGGACGGCGCGCGAGCTGGAGCGGGTCGCGCCGGCGAAGAAGCGGATGCGGGCGGAGTTCATCCGGCTTGCCATCCGACATGCGCTCGACCGCGCGCTCGACCGCGCGACCGAGGCCGCCTACGGCGCGACGCCGCTGCCGAGCGTGCTCGAGGTCGGCGATCTCACGGGCTGGGATCCCGACAACGCGCTCGCCCGCCCCGCCCTCACCGAGCGGCGCCGCGCGCGCGCGAAGAGCGGCGCATGAAGACCGATGCGTCGAAGCCAATGCCGCGCCAGCTCGACCTTTGGTGGGCCTCTCTGCCGGAGCCCGCCGGGCGCCGGCCAGGGCTGCTGCTCAGCCGCACGAGCGCGTACGCGTACCTGACTCGCATCCTCTGCGTCGAGGCGACGACGACCGTGCGTGGCATCCTGCAGGAGGTCGCGCTGGGCAAGCGCGAGCAGCTCCCGCGAGCCTGCGTCGCAAACCTCGACGCTCTGGGCACCCTCCCGACCGCCGCGCTCACCGACCGCATCGGCCGGCTCGATGGCGCACGCCACGTCGACGTAAAGCGCGCCCTCGGTCACGCGCTCCACTGGGCGGAGCTCACCGAGCTCGAGTGACGAGGCGCCACCCCGTCGCGAACGCCTCCTCGATCCACCGCCGCATCCGAATCTCTGGCGACGCGCAGTCAGGGGCGCCCGCCCGCCGCCTCCTCGCGCTCTGCCGCGACGAGCGCAGCCCTCGCCGCTTGCAGCGCGGGGGCCTCGCGTGCGGCCTCGATCTCGAGGCGCGCGCGGTGGGTTCGGAGCCAGCGCTCGAGGTCTGCGAGCCGCGCCGCGGGCAGCGGCCCGTTCGGATCCATCCGGCGATCCGGCGCGAACGGAGGCGCGGTCATCGCCTCGAGCGCGCTGAAGCCGTACGTGTAGAGCCGATTCCACACCTCGCCGCGGCGCGGGTCGAGCGCCAGGCGCAAGGCAGTCAGTATGCCAGTGACGGGCGGCGACAGGGGCACTTCCTTTCCCCCGCTCACCCGGGTCGTGAGATGCCTGAGGCCGTATGCGGCCTGGTCGCGCGCGGCGGAATGCGGGGAGCGCGTGAGGATGTCCACGGTGACGGCGTGGCCTATCGCCTGGCTGCTCGGCGCGTCCCAGAGTCGCGTCGCCTGGCCCACCTCGCCGGCGACCAGCGCCGCGGCACCGGGCAGCTTCGGCGAGAGCGCGATAGCGCGCCAGCGGGCCATCACGCGCGGCGTCTTGAAGTGAGTGGAGCTGCGGCTCGCCTCGACGAACATCGACGCTTCCTCGTCCGTGCCCCATGGCAGCGCGAGGCACGCGTCGAGCCATGCATGTGCCTCGGCGGGCGCGTGGGGCAGGAGCGCGCCGAAGAGCTGCTGCAGCGTCTGCTGCACCTGCCAGGGCCAGGGTGCGGCGTTCTCTTCCTCCCATGTCAGGGGGTACTCCGCCCGGCGCTCCGGCTCCGTCCACGGCTGCCCCAGCACCGTCGCGGTACGCGCGGCGCCCGGCACGACCGCGCCGCGCGAGAACGACGGGCGGGCGCTCATCGGGTGCGGCTCGAGGCCCCAGGCGTGCTTGCTCTCCTCGCGCCGTAGCTCCGCGAGCGCCGCCGTCAGGAGCGCGAGGCGGGCGAGCGGAAACACCGCGCGCCCTTGCACGCCCGCGGCGCGCCGCTCGAGGTATGGCGTCTCGGGCGCGATCAGGAGTCGCCACAAGCGATCGGGGTCGACAAGCGCGGCCGTCAGTGTCGGCATCGCGACGGTCGCGAGATCGGGGCCGGGCGCGCGCGACCCTTCGAGCGCCAGCTTGCGGCGATCGCGGGGCGACAACGCGATCGTCGAAGGCGACGGTGCCGACGCCGACGCCGCGGGGCCCGCGCGCTCAGTGCCCGCAGGTCGGGACGGCGCGCGCGAGCACGCGACGAGCAGGAGCGTCCACGCGAAGAGCCGTCGGTCGTTCGCCATCAGTGCAGACCGTAGCGCGCCCTCGCTCGGCGTGGGCTCGCCGAGGAAGGGAGCGCTGCGAAGCGCGCAACGGTTCGACGGCTGCGCGGCGACCGGACGCTCGCCTCGTGGTCAGCGCGCGACCTTGCCGAGGTCGACGTACGCATGGTCGACCATGATCACGAACGGCCGCTCCTCGAACGTGAGACCGCCCTTGCCGTCGTGGTCGATGACCTCGAGCTTGCCCATGCCGAAGCCCATCGGGCCGCGCGAGTAGCACTGCGCGTCGAGGGCGTACGGGCCCGCGCGCCGGCCGGCCGGAGCGCGAATGGTGAAGCACTCGGGCCCGTAGCCGGTCGTCACGTCGGCGTGGAGATCGCCGCCGCTCGAGAGGTGCTTCGGCGGGTAGGCCGTGCAAACGCGATCCGGTCGGGTAGCCACCGCCGCAACCTCGCGGAACCTCCCCGGGAGCGCGGTCAGTTGACATTCCCAACGTGCGACGCTACGTCAACCCGCCCCGAGACGACCTCCAAGTCCCCGCGATCATGCAGGAAACGGTTCCAGAGAGCAAGGCTGGAGCCGCCGCTCGCCTCATCAGCGGGCGGCGGCTCCGTGTCGGTGGCGCCACATCCGAGATCAGGCCCCGCCGCCGTGCTGCGGTTGTCACGAGGTCAAGTCACCTAGCCAGCCCACCCAGTCCTACGGCACCTCGACCATCGATACGGAAACATCGTACGCCACGTAGGCGTCGGCGCCGCCCATTGTCGTTTCCAACCCGTTCCTTGTCTTTCCAACTTCGAACGTGCCTTTCGTGTAGGCGTGCGGCAAGTTCGGGCGTGACCCGTCGGTGCGCCAGAATGTCCCCCATGTTCGGCACTGGATTCGATCGCCTCGAAACACCTTGAGCTGAGCTTTGACAGCAAGCGGATAGCGGACGGCTCCCATGGTGGGCTTCTTCACAGGCAGCCAAATCCACGCAGGGTCCGTGTTCGCAATCGGCAGCCTTTCGCCGCTGTCCACCTTTTCGTACTCGCCGTTCGGCGCACAAGCAAAGAAAGATGGCATTGTGCTTGCGTGCGACGAAGCCGAGCAAGAGGAGGTGCTCGTAGCCAGGCCGGCCGGCGGATGCGCCCTGCGTGGACGGCCAAGCTTGCGGCACGACACCCCCAATCTTCCCCTGGCGCTCTTGGCGTCCTTGGCGTCCTTGGCGCTGCTCTCGATCCCTGTCCGTCCGCTCGACGGCCCTGCGAGCCAGCCAGTGGACGGCGATCGAACCGAGGGCCGTGAACGCGCACTGCGACGCGAGGCGCGCCGCTCACGACGCCCCCACCCCCGCTTACAACGCGAGGCGCGCCGGTTACGACGCCCCCCGCGCTGGTTACGAGCCGCCTACCCCCTCACGGCGGGCTCGCCGGCGCTTCCGGCGCGGCCGGCGTGGGCGCTTCCTCGGCCGCCTTGCCGCCCTCCGTCAGCCCGAAGCGTA
>CAIVJW010000197.1 GCA_903906315.1 uncultured delta proteobacterium
CATGGTGCGTCGTGACGAAGCCGAGCACGCGGCCGCGCAAGCGGACGCGCGTTCGGCTTCACGCTGCGCCTCTCCAGCGGGTGAGAGTCCCGCCCCGGCAAGCGTCGGAGCACCGGGTAGCAGGCCCCAGCCGCGTGAGGGAAACCCGCACGGCCGAGCGGGGCATCGAAAGCCGGCAGCGGGACAGCCCGCGGGTCGGGAGCAAGCACGCGGGCCGCAACATGAAGTGAAGCCTGCAGCCTCGACAGAGGAACAATCCGGGGGCCGAGCCGATCATGTCGCGGCGAAGGCAACACTCGCGGCGCTCGTTCCGAAGCGCGCCGCGGGCTCCGGCGGGGTAGGGGGCGCAGCACGCGTGCAAGGAGCGGCGCGGAACACGAGAGACCCGTCTGCGCGGCCCACGTCAGGGCGAGGCGCGCCGAATAAGCCGAAGGCGAAATCGGCCGCTGCGCAGCGGGAGTCCGAGGGGATCGTAGTACCGAGGGGCGCGGCGCGAGCCGCGTCCGACAGCGACGCGCAGAACAACGCGGCGCGAGGGAAGGGTCCTTGCGGTGGTCATGGAGACGGAGCAGGTACGCGCGAGGGAATGGCGGGCGAGACCCGACCTAACGACCCCGGCGGCCGTAGGCCGCGCGAGAAAGTGCAACAACTGCAACGTCGCCTGTGGGTCGCAGCCAAGCGATCTCCGGGGAGGCGATTTCACGCCCTGTACGACCACATCGCGAGGCGTGACGTCCTCGCGGAGGCGTGGAAGCGCGTGCGACGGAACAAGGGCGCCGCGGGTGTCGACGGCCAGTCGATCCGCGACGTCGAGCAGCACGGCATCGAGCGCTTCCTCGAAGAGCTCGGCGGCGCGCTGCGCGCAGGCACGTACCGCAGCCAGGTGGTGAAGCGGCGGTACATTCCGAAGGCCGATGGGAAACGAAGGCCGCTGGGCATCCCGACGGTGCGGGACCGGGTGGCGCAGATGGCGGCGAAGCTCGTGCTGGAGCCTGTCTTCGAAGCGGGATTTCTCCCGTGCTCGTACGGCTTCCGGCCGAAGCGGAGCGCGACGATGGCGCTCGAAGCGCTGCGGAAACGCGGCGCGAAGGGCGGCCATCACGTGCTCGACGCCGACATCCGCGACTACTTCGGAAGCATCGACCACGAGAAGCTGATGCTGCTCGTGGCGAAGCGCATCTCGGACCGGCGGGTGCTCAAGCTGCTGCGGCAGTGGCTCGAAGCGGGGGTGATGGAAGAGGGCGTCGTGTCGCGAGCGATCGCGGGCACGCCGCAGGGCGGCGTGATCTCGCCGCTGCTCTCGAACATCTACCTCTCCGTGCTCGACGTCTTGTGGACGCGCCACAGCGCCCCGCTCGGGATGCTGGTGCGCTACGCGGACGACTTCGTCGTGATGAGCGCGACGAAGCGAGCGTGCGAGGAGGCCGAGGCGCGCGTGCGCGTGATCCTCGGTCGCCTCGGCCTCGAGCTGCACCCGGACAAGACGAGGCGGGTCGAGCTCTTCGACGGCAAAGAGGGCTTCGACTTCCTTGGCTGCCACCTGCACAAGCGGATGAGCGGCGCGCTGTGGGAGAAGAAGAGGCAGCGCCTCTACTTCCTGCAGCGCTGGCCGTCGCACCGCTCGATGCAGCGCATCCGGGCGCGCGTGAAGGAGCTGACCCCGAGGTCGCGATGCCACGCGGACGTGCGCGAGGTGATCGCCGATCTGAACCCCGTTGTGCGGGGCTGGGGCAACTACTTCCGCACGGGCAACGCCGCCTCGCGTTTCGTCCAGCTCGACGACTACGTCGTGCGCCGGCTCCGCTCGCTGCGCGTGAAGCGCAAGGGTCGGCAGCTACGCGCCGGCGAGACGCCGCGCTGGACGCGCGAGTACTTCGAGAACCTCGGCCTTCACCGTCTGCGCGGAACCGTCCGCTACCCGGAGCAGCCCTTCTGGAAACAGGAGGCCGCGTAATGCTGCGCCCCGAGAGACCGCCGGTAAGCCGTGTGCGGGAAATCCGCACGCACGGTTTGAAAGGGGGTCTTGCTCTCTCGCCCTTCGCCGATGAGGCGGAGGCCAGATAGAAGGATCTACCAATGCGATCGCCCCGCCTGCTCGCCGCGCTCTCGCTCTTCGTCCCCGTCGCGCTCGCAGCCGCGTGCTCCTCCAGCGACGCGACCGACGCCTCGGACGCGACCGCGGACGCGACCACGACCGGATCGACGACGTCGACAGGCGCCGGCGGTGCGGGCGGCGGAGGCGGCGCGGGGCCGGCTTGCGCGCCGGGGACGACCCGAGACGGCGAGGCGTGCGTCGACGTCGACGAGTGCGCGACCGACAACGGCGGCTGCGGCGAAGCGGGCGTCTTCCGCTGCGAGAACCGCGAAGCCGCGCCGCCCGGCTGCACCTTCGACTGGGCCTCGGACTACGCCGCGATCACGAAGGGCGTGCATACGCTGGTCGGCGCGGGCGCCGTGCCGAGCGCGATGGTCGTCCATGGCGACACCGCGTTCCCCGTCGCGCTCGACGGCGACGACCGCACCTTCGTGGCCGCCGCGCGCGTCGAGAAGGGGCGCGCGGTCGTCTTCGCCCACGAGACGTACCTCGCGAGCTACGACGCGGGCGACGATCGCGCGCCGCTCGCCGTGAACGCCGCGCGCTGGGCCGGGAAGAAGGACGCGCCCGTCGTCGCCGTCGCGCCGGGCCTCGGTGACCTCCAGAAGACGCTCGAGGCCGCCGGTCTCGCCGTGAAGCCGCTCGACCTCGCGGCGCTCGGCGGCGTCGACGTCCTCGCGACCTCGACCTACGACGATCGCCCCGAGGCCGAATTCGAGGCGATCCGCGCGTTCGTGCGGGCGGGCGGCGGCCTCCTCGCGGGCGGACAGGCGTGGTGGTGGGTCGCGAGCCACGCCGACGTCGCGACGAAATACCCGGGCAATCGCCTGATCGACGGCGCGGGGATCGTCATCACGGCCGAATACACCGATGGCGGCACCGACGCGGTCGGCGCGGAGGCGCCGGGCCCTCTGCTCCACGCGGGGCGCGCCCTCGCGGCGCTCGCCGCTCACGTCACCGGCCAAGCGAAGCTCTCGCTGCCCGACCAGCTCCTCGGCGTCGCGACGGCCGGCTTCGCGGTCGACGTGCTGCCCCTCTCGGTGACGGCGTTCTTCGCGAAGGCCGAGGCGACGCTCGCCGCCGCGCCGCCGCCCGTGCCGAGCGAGAAGGCGCCCGTCGAGCGGAAGAAGGCGCCCGTGGCCGCGTTCGAGATCCGCCTGCAGAGCAAGCTGGCGCGCGAGCAGGCGGCGATCCTCGTCAAGGCGCACGCGGCCGCCGACGACTTCCCGGGTGCCGTGCCCGCGGGCGCGAAGACCGTCAGTCGCACGATCACCGTCGACGCGAGCTATGTCGGCCTGGACTCCCATTATGCGTACGCGGGGGCCGGCGAGCCGGTGTGGCGCGGCACGGGCCTCTACGCGGCGCCGGGCGCGCAGGTGACGGTGAAGGTGCCGCCCGCTGCCGCCGGAAAGGGGCTGTCCGTCCAGATCGGCTGTCACAACGACGCGCTGTGGGACCTCGAGGCGTGGCCGCGCTTCCCTCGCCTCGACCGCACCGACGCCATCGACGCGGAGACCACGGCCACCGCGAGCGCGTTCGGCGGGCCCGTCTACGTGCGCGTGCCGGCGGGCGCCGCGATCGGCGCCGTCGAGGTGACGATCGAGGGCGCGATCGAGGCGCCGCGCTTCGTCGCCGGCAAGACCACGCAAGCCGAGTGGAAGACGCGGAGAGACGCGCCCGGGCCGTGGGCCGAGCTCGAGAGCGGCACGATGATCTGGAGCCTGCCATCGTCGGCGATTCGCACGCAAGACGACCCGTCCGCCATGCTCGCGCTCTGGGACCAGGTCCTCGACTCGGAGGCCGATCTCGCGGCGATCCCGCACGCTCGCCCCCGCCCGGAGCGCTTCGTCGTCGATCGCGAGATCTCGGCGGGATACCTGCACTCCGGCTACCCGGTCATGGCCCACCTCGACCAGGCGCCGCTGGTGCTGGACGTGGGTGGCCTCCACGCGACCGGCGCGTGGGGCGAGCTCCACGAGCTCGGCCACAACCACCAGTGGATCGACTGGGTGCTCCCCGGCGCGACCGAGGCGAGCGTGAACCTCTTCTCCGTCTACGTCTCCGAGAACCTCCTCGGCCTGCCGCGCGAAGAGGCGCACCCCGCGCTCGCCGCCGCCGAGCGGAAGAAGCGAATCGCCGACTACCTCGCGACCGGGCCGGACTTCTCGCAATGGAGCGTGTGGACTGCGCTCGAGACGTACCTGCAGCTTCAGGAAGCCTTCGGCTGGGCGCCCTACCAGGCCCTCTTCGCCGAGTATCGCGCCATCCCCGCGAACCAGGCGCCGCAGACCGACGCCGAGCGCATCGACCAGTGGGTCGTCCGATCCTCGAAGGCCGTCGGCAAGGACCTCGGGCCGTTCTACTCGGCGTGGGGCTTCCCCGTGTCGAAGGCTGCGCTGGCCGAGACCGCCGCCCTCCCTGCCTGGGCCGGGGACCCGATGGCGAAGTGACGCGCTGCCGGCGCGCGGGCCGGAGCCACGCGCCGTAGCGTCGGAGCAGGCCAATCGCGGCCTCGACCCGGCGCTCGCGCGCGTCGACCGCGGTGGCGCGTCCGTCGTGCGCGCCCTGGCGCCTCCGGATTTGCGGGCGATCTCGCACTTCGCGACGCCCCGCCGCGCGAATTCGGCGAGCTTCACGACGGCAGGCGGGAAGGCGCGGATCGCGAGCTCGACGCTGCCGTCGCTCGCGCTCGGCGTGTCGGCCTCGACGAAGGCGCAGCTCCTCGCGCGCAACCGCGTGATCGACCCGCACGGCGAATCGGGCCTCGCCCGGCTCCAGGTGCCCTGACGCGGCCGGCCCTGCTACCGTCGGCCCATGCCCGCGACCACCGACCCGTCCGGGTGGCCCGGAATCCCCGCGCGAGGTTGCTCGCAAATCCTTCTCGGCGAGGGTCTCGCTAGTCGTTCTTGGCGCCGCCGAGGATCCAGCAGCGCACCGCGGCCTCGACGCCCGGCTGGGGCGGCTGCCACTGGATGGCCTCGCCTTGCGGCATCGGGTTCCCCTCGGTCCCGTCGTGCGCCATCGTGTTCGTGAGCTTCTGGTAGAGGAAGCTGTTCTGCGGATCGCCCGGCTTGACCCGGAGCTTGCCCGCGGCGCCGGCGGCCGGCACGTTCACGAGCTGCGTGTAGACGTCCTTCGTGAGGTCGAGGCCGCCGCCGAACTCGGGCTGTCCGTGGCAGGTCATGAGGCCGCTGATCGCGCCGCACGACGAGAGCGCCTTGGCCTGCACTTCGCCAAGCGTCGCGGGTGCGTCGCAGCCGGGCGGCGCACCCCCGACGTTCGCGCCGCCCTGGCCGGTGCCGCCCTGGCTCGCGCCGCCGTGGCTCGCGCCGCCCTGACCGGTGCCGCCGCTCGCGCCGGTGGTGCTGGTCGTCGTGGTCGTCGCGGAAGATCCCGCGGTCGTCGAAGAGGAGCACGCGAGCGGCAGCGCGAGCGCGAGCGCGGCGAGGGCGCGGAGGGGGAGGTCGGTCATGGTCGAGGAATACCACGCAGGCCGCCACCGCGCGGCGCGCGCGACGACGGGTAGGCCGTGCAAACGCCCTCCGGCGACTTCGTCGATTCTCTCGCGACCAACACCTTCACCGCCGTGCGCTGCAGCCAGACGCTGCCGCGATCGCGCGCCGGCCTCTGCCCGTCGCCCGTGGCAGCCTGCCCTTGGCGGCGGGCACCGCGGCCCTTCGGAGGCGCCACGGGTCGGCCGTCCACAGCCTCGGAGGTAGGCTTTCGCCGTTCGCGGCGCCCCCTACCCCCGGCCCCTTCCCCCGATTTCCGGGGGAAGGGGAGGAGAAGGCGGTTCGACGCGAACCCTCCCCCTTTCCCCCGAGATCGGGGGTTAGGGGGTTGGAGGGTGTCGCCCAGAAGGGCGAAGCTCGAGTCAGAACTCGCCCCGGAGCGTCGCGGCGCCGAGGTCGATGCGGAGGGCGGCGGAACGGCGGGCGGGCGGCGCGCCGGGGGCCTCGCGCGGGACCCTCCGCAGCCCCACGAGGAGCAGCGGCACGCCGAGCCCAGCGGTCACGACGCCTCCGATCATCAGCGCCGCGACGGCCACCTCCGAGGAGGAAGCGGACCGGCCCGAGAGACCGCTGGAGATCTGGCTTCCGGTGCCCATGATCCCGACGACCACGCCGGCCATGAGCGAGGCGGCTCCCACCCCCATCAGCGCGGCCCCGCCGATGGCCAGGTCCGGGTCGTTGCGCCGCATCCCGTCGTCGCAGCGGCCGGCTGCGGCGTCGAGCACGCACCGCTTTTCCAGGGCGCAGCGCTCCGACCACACGCACTGCGCCGGATGCGTCGCGGCGCAGCGCCCGCCGACCGCGCTGCACTGGCCGCCCTTGCGGCATACCCTGGAGGCCATGCAATCGAGGTCCGTCAGTGCCCCGCACTGGCCCTGAACCTCCGAGCACAGGCCGCTCTCCGAGCAAGCCTCGGAGTACACGCAGCGTCGAGACGGGCGCCACCAGGCAGCCGGGAACGGACGCGGGTAGGGCCCGTAGCGCGCAGGGAGCCGCGGCGGGGGCGCGGGCGCGGCCGGCGCGATCGCCGGCGACGGGGCAGGGGGCGTGATCGCCGGGGGGGCCGGGGGCCATGGCGATCCGGCGGGCTGCGTGGGAGTGGGCGGGAATCCGGGGGCCGGCGGCGGGACCTCGGGCTCCGATCGCGACGGCGCGGGGTCGGCTGGAGCGGACGGCGCGGGCGGCGGCGGCTCTGGCGGGCTCGCCGGCTGCGCCACGGCGGCAGCGGGCAACGCCAGGGCGACCAGCACGGCCAGCGTCCGCGCCGGGGCGAGCTCACGGCGTCGTTTCGAGGTCGTGGCGGTCGGGGCGTACATGTGGTCTTGCACACTATCACCCGGCGGAGCGGCAGCCGTGCTTCCTGCGTGCGCGAGGCGCGATTCGCGCGGCGGGGCCCTGGCGCACGCGCGGGCTCCCGCACCTTCCGTCTCCGCGCGACGAACGATCGTGCGCCGTTTGCGCGGGCGGCTTGTCGGCGGCGCGGCGCGCGAGATACCGTGGGAGGTCGAGGTGCGTGCCATGCGTCGAGTCGGATTTGCTCTCCCCGTGGTGCTCGGAATCGTGGCGGCGGTGGCTGCGGGCGCGTGCAGCGCGGGCGAGGGCTCCGTGTTCGACGGCGAAGGGGGCGCGGGCGGCTCGGGGACGGGCATCGGCGGCGGCGGGTCGGGTGGCGCGGGCGGCGCGAGCGCGGGCGGCGCCGGTACGGGCGGCGCGGGCACGGG
>CAIVJW010000198.1 GCA_903906315.1 uncultured delta proteobacterium
GACCCCGACCCCGACCGCGAGCGCAGCCCGCAGCGGGAGCGCCGCCGCGCCCGGGCGTGCGGGCGTCCCGACCGCGTCGAGCGCGTCGTCGGGCCCGGACGGCAGCCGCACGGTGCGCGGCGGTCGCCCCGGTCGCGAAGGGCGCGGCGCCGGGGAGGGCGCGCGCAGGGCGAGGGTGGGCTCCCCGTCGGGGCGATCGAGCTGCACCTGCGTGCCGGTCGCCGTGACCACGACGCCCTCGGGCGCCGGGCTGGCCGCGCTCGCGCCGCGGTGGATGAGCGTTCCCTTGGCGGTGGTCGCCGGCGGATCGACGTTCCCGAGCGTGCCGCCCGCGCCGACCGGCGGGGTCGCGACCACCTCCGTCGCCGCGAGCGCCGCCGCGCCGCCGCGAGCCTCGTCGGGCCGCGTCGCGACGACCCTGCGGTCGGTGTCGTGGGGCGCCGCCGGCGAGGCCGGGACCGACTGCGGCGGCGTGTACGCGCGCCGCGCCGCCTGCGTCGGATCCGCCGCGCCCGGATCGCCCCGCTCCTCCGCGTGGCGCCGCTCGGCGGCGCGCAGCGCGCCCGCCAGGATCGCCATCGACGCCTGGCGCGCGTCGCGGTCCTTCTCCATCGCCAGCGAGACGATCTCCTCGACGTACGCCGGGCAGCCCGGCGCGACCTCGGCGAGCGGTCGCGGCGTGGCGTAGAGCTGCAGCCGGGTGAGCTCTTGCGGGTCCGGCAGGCCCTCGCCGGAAGACCGCGCGAACGGGTGGCGCCCCGCGATCATCTCGTAGAGGACGATCCCGAGCGCGTAGAGGTCGGCGCGCCCGTCGACCTTGTGGCCCTGGAGGTGCTCCGGGGACATGTACGCCGGCGTGCCGAGCACCCGCATGCGGTCGGTCGTCTTGAGGCCCCAGCCGTGGAACTTCGCGGCCCCGAGGTCGAGCACCTTCACCGCGTGCCCGGTCGTCACGAAGACGTTCTCCGGCTTGATGTCGCGGTGGACGACGTCGCGCTCGTGCGCTGCCTGGAGCCCGTCGGCGACCTCGCGGGCGAAGAAGAGCGCGACGTGGACCGGCAGCGGCCCGGCGGCGTGCAGGAGCTCGCGCAGGGTCTTGCCCTCGAGCAGCTCCATCGCGATCCACACGATGCCCTCGGGCGTGATGTCGGCGTCGTGGACCTCCACCATGTTCGGGTGGCGGAACTGGCTCAGGAAGATCGCCTCGCGCCGCATCCTCTCGAGGATGTCCGCCTTGCTCGCGTGCCGGAGCTGGAGGCACTTCAGCGCGACCGGGCGGCCGGTGAAGGCGTGGACGGCCTCGTAGACCTCGCCGATGCCGCCGGCGCCGAGCAGGCGCACGATCGCGTAGCGATCGCAGCGGTCTCCCGGCTTGAAATGACCCTGTTCCATGGCTGATCCGACTCGGATCGCATGGTAGCAAAGCTCGTCGGTGACCCCGAAATGAACGGCTTTTTGGGCGCGGTCTCGTCGGCGGTCGTGGGGCGCGTTCAGCCCGCGCGGCGGGCGATCGCGAGCCGCTCCCAGACGTGCATGCGCCCGTGCCGGCCGGGCCAGTGCCGGGGCGCCCACTCGGCGGCGCTCTCGTCGGACTCGACGGTCAGCCCTTCGCGGCCGAGGGCGATCGCGACCTCGTGCGGGCGCATCAGGCCGAGCAACGGCTCGCCGATGGCCCGCGCGATCGCGCGGCCGACCGGCAGGAGCCACGGCGCGAGGGGCGGGTCCGGCGGCGCGTAGGTGAGGGCGACCCGGCTGCCCGGGGCGGCGACGGCGCCGACCGCGCGCAGCGTCTCGCGAATGGCCTCGGGCGTGAGGTACATCGTCACGCCCTCCCAGAGGAAGAACGCAGGCGCGTCGACGGCGAACCCTGCCGCGCGCAGCACGTCGTCGACGCGATCGCGCTCGAAGTCCATCGCGATCGAGGCGACCCGGCGCGCCACGGGCTCGAAGGGGCGCCCGGCGGCGCGCGCGGCCGCGTCGAAGCGCGCGCCGCGGAAGCGTGCCATCGCCGGGTGGTCGACCTCGAACACGTCGACGTCGGCGAGCGCGTCGATCCGGTAGGCGCGGCAGTCGAGCCCGGCGCCGAGCAGCACGAGCTGCCGCGTGCCGGCGCCGACGGCGGCCTCGATCGCGTCGTCGATCGCGCGCGTCCGCAGCTCGACGTCGTAGCTGAGCCCGGCCGTGACCGCCCCGATCGCGCGGTGTACGGCGGGCCCGAGGAAGCGCGCGCCGGCGAGCGCCCGCACCGGGATCGCGAGGTGCGCCGGGAGGATCGCGCGCGCCAGCGGATCGCGCGCCAGCCGCAGCGGCTCGTCGAGCTCGGTGTACATCGCGCGCACCGCGGCCACGAGGGTCGCCGTCAGGCTCGGTCCGTCCTCGCGCATCGCGCGAGACTACCAAGCCGTGGACGCAGAGGGCGGCGTTCGGGAGGTGCTCGCGATCGCCCCGCGCGGGCGGCGCTTCAGCTCGGCGAGCGGAAGAGCGCGATCACGGCCGCGTAGAGGTGCACGCGCGCCGCGCCGTCCGATCCGGGCGCGATCTCGAACGACGACGCCATCCCCGCGATCGGCAGGCCGGCGAAGCGCTGCCGCAGGATGCGCGACTCGACGTTCGGCGCCCCGTACAGGCCCTGGCCGCGCCCCGCGCACGTGAAGCAGAGCGCGAAGCGCGGAGCCGACCCGCGCGCGTCCTCGGCCACGCCCCGCGCCGTCGCCTCGAGATCGGCCCGCGCCCGGGCGGGGTCCCGCACCGCGAACGCGATGCGCGTCCCGACGGCCACGCCCTCGCCGACGAGGATGGCGCGGCGCTCGGGGTCGATGCCCCGGATCGCGCGAAGCACGAACCGCCCGCCGTCGCCGTCGGCCAGCGCGGCCAGCACGAGCGAAGCGGCCGGCGTGTTCGGCCCGACCGCGTCGGCGCTCCGCGAGAGCACCTCGAGCGCGGGCTTGCCCCCGATCCGCAGGATGGCCGCGCCTTCGACCGCGTCGACCGGCGCGGGCTCGCAGAGGAGCCGTCCCGCGATCGACGAGGCCACGATCGGCGCGGCGACCTTGCGCGTCGCCAGCCCGACGTACGGCCCGCCGACGAGCTCCCCCTCCGCGGTCACGGCGACGGCCGCCGGGCCCGCCGTGCCGCCGCCGAAGATCGTCAGCCCGCGCGCCGTCGCGAGCTCGGCCTCGAGCGCGGCCGGCTTCGCCGCGTCGGGGCGCGGGAAGATCGCCACGCTCGAGGCGCCGCCCTCACGCGCGGCCGCGAGGGCGGCCCCGAGCGTCGCCCCCGAGGCCGTCCCGGGCGGAGCGGTCTCGCGATCACCCGGCACGATCACCAGCGTCGACGCGCCGCCCGACCACAGCACCCCCGCGATCGCCGCGACGCCCTCGTGCTCGCCGGCCTCCGTGATCACGCCGGCGGCCGGCACGACCACGAGGGGCACGGATCGCCACGCGAGGTGGGCGATTCGGGCGATTTCCTCCGCCCGCGTCGCGAGCGATCCGCTCGCGAACACGACCCCGCCCGTGGGCGATCCCACCGCAGCGCGCGCCCCGGCGAGCGCGCGGGACAGGGCTGCCGCGTCCTCCGCCGCGACCGAGAAGGTTCGGGCCGTCACAGGCAGTGATTCTATCCGATACCCCTCGTGCTCGACAGAGCGACCGGTCGGGGCCTATCGTGAAAGCACCGTGGTTCGTTCCCGACCCTCCACTCCCAATCTGTCGCTCGCCGACCTCGGTGGGGACGCCTCGGCGCGTTCCCGCCGCACCATCCGATCGTTCGCGCGAAGCGATGTCGGCCTGCACCGGCAGGGCAACGAGGACGCGTTCTTCCACGACGACGGTCTTCGCCTGTACGTCGTCGCCGACGGCATGGGAGGCCACGCCGCCGGAGAGGTCGCCAGCGCCGAGGCGGTCGAGACCGTCTACGGCATGGTCAAGCGCGGCCTCGCCGCGATCGGCGACCCGGATGAGCTGCCGCTCACGGAGGCCCGGGCCCGCGCCGCGTGCCGCGTGATCGAGGGCGCCATCCAGGCGGCCACGTACATGCTCTTCGCCATCGCCGAGCTCGACCACGACAAGAGCGGCATGGGCACGACGATCAGCGCCGCGCTCGTCGTCGGCGACTCGCTCGTCACCGGGCAGGTCGGCGACAGCCGCATCTACCAGATCCGAGGCGATCAGGCCGTGCAGGTGACCGAGGACCACACCCTCATCGCCTGGCAGCTCAAGCAGGGGCTCATCTCCGAGGAGGAGGCGAAGGTCTCCCCCCACCGCAACGTGATCACGCGCGCCGTCGGCAACCGCGACTACGTCGAGGTCGACACCTCCGTGCTCGCCCTCGAGCCGGGCGACCGCGTGCTGCTCTGCTCGGACGGGCTGCACGGCTACTTCGACGACCCGAGCGAGATCGCCGAGGTCGCCTCCCTCGGCGGCGACAGCGCCGTCGACCGCTTCATCGAGCTCGCGAACGCCCGCGGCGGCCGTGACAACATCACGGCCATCCTGGTGGAAGTGAGCTGAGCTCTCCGACTTCGCGCCGAGAAGTTGACGGGCTCGGAGCGGGTTGATACGGGACGAGGCGTCGCCCCCTTCTGTTTCGGGGGCTCCGGACGCGCGGCGCGTGTCGCAAATGACACGCAGCGTGCGTCGGTCGCGTCGCCCCGTCTCGCCTCGCTGTCCCGCGCCCGCTTCGACGTGGCCCTTCAAGGGCCGCGTTCCCCGCGAGTCGCAGCGTCGCTTTCGGAACGGCGTGGCAAGCCCGCCGTGCGGGCTTGGTTCGGTCGTTGCTACTCCCGGTCGACGGGGGTGGCGGAGGAGCAGCATGAAGCAGCCGCAGGTGCGACGTCGCGTTGGGGTCATCATGGGTGGCTCGTCGGGCGAGCGAGAGGTCTCGCTTCGATCCGGCTCGGCGATGGCCGACGCGCTCGAGGCCCGCGGCCACGAGGTCGTGCGCATGGCGCTCGGCGAGGACTTCGGCGCCGAGCTCGCGTCGATGGTCACGCGGTCGCGCATCGACGTCGCGATGCTCGCCCTCCACGGACGCCTCGGCGAGGACGGCTGCGTACAAGGCCTGCTCGAGCTCGCCGGCATCCCGTACACCGGGTCGAGCGTCCTCGCGAGCGCGCTCGCGATGGACAAGCTCAAGGCGAAGGAGCTCTTCCGCCTGCACAACGTCCCGACTCCGCCGTACTACACGGTCGAGGCGTCCGCGGACCTCGCCGACCTCGAGGCCATGCACGGCTCGTTCGGCTTCCCGGTCGTCGTCAAGCCGCGCGGCGAGGGCTCGAGCCTCGGCGTGAGCAAGGCGACGAACATGGCGGAGCTCGCGAGGGCCATCGAGGTCGCCCTCGACCTCGACGACACCGCGATCGTCGAGCGCTTCGTCGCCGGCACCGAGGTCAACGTCGGCATCCTCGACGGCCAGGTCCTCGGCGCGATCGAGATCGTCCCGAAGCACGGCATGTACGACTACGAGGCGAAGTACACCCCCGGCATGACCGAGTACTTCATGCCCGCTCGCCTCTCGCCGACCCGCTACCGCGGCGTGCTCAACCTCGCCGAGCGCGCGGCCCGATCGCTCGCCGTGAGCGGCGCCTGCCGCGTCGACCTGCTCGTGACGAGCGGCGAGAACGAGTACGTGCTCGAGGTCAACACGCTGCCCGGCATGACGCAGACGAGCCTCCTGCCGAAGATCGCCGCCTCCGCCGGCTACTCCTTCTCGGACCTCTGCGAGGCGATCCTCGATCGCGCGCGCCTCCACACGCCGGCCCGTCGCAAGGCCGCCGAGCGCGCGCCCGGATCGTTCCGAACCGACGTCGTCGCGCCTCTCCGCCTCGTGAAGTCGGCCGGCTGACCGCCGCGTCCGCTTCGGCGTCATAGCGAAGCGGGCGGTCAGCCCGGCGAGGTGCGCGTCCTCTTCGAGATCACCCCGACCGGCGTCCGGGCACGGTGCTGGTCCGGGCCGCGCAGGCGGGGGGGCCGGGGGCGCACCTTGCTTGTCAAACCCGGCGCTTCGTGACAGGACGGCTCCGCCGGGCGAGCGAACCTTCCTCGCCCAGGCAGAGCGCAACGATGCCCCGAAGAAGCTCGAGCGGCGAAGACCCAGCTACCAGGAATCACGAGCTGCCCATCGCGGTCGCGATGCGACGCACGCTCCGCGCCGGCTACGACGGCAAGGCGTTCCGGGCGGACCTCATGTCCGGCGTCGTGGTGGGGATCGTCGCCCTGCCGCTCTCGATGGCGCTGGCCATCGCGACGGGCGTGCCGCCCCAGCACGGCCTCTACACGGCCATCGTCGCCGGCGCGATCGTCGCTCTGCTCGGCGGGTCGAAGTACCAGGTCACGGGGCCCACGGCGGCGTTCATCGTCATCCTGGCCCCGATCGTGTCGAAGCACGGCCTCTCGGGCCTGCTCGTCGCGGGGCTGATGGCGGGCGTGATCCTGATCGCGATGGGCGTCGCCCGCCTCGGGCGCCTCATCCAGTTCATCCCGCACCCCGTGACGACGGGCTTCACCGCCGGCATCGCCACGGTCATCGCGACGCTCCAGGTGAAGGACGCGTTCGCGCTGCCCGTGCCGACGATGCCGGAGCACTACGTCGAGAAGGTCGTCGCGCTGTGGGAGGCGCGCCATGGCGCCTCGATGGCCGACGCCGTCGTGGCCGCGCTCACCCTCGGGCTGCTGCTGCTCCTGCCCCGGATCATCAAGACGGTGCCGGCGCCGCTGCTCGCGATCGGCGCCATGACCGCGGGCACCGCGCTGCTGCACCACTACGCGCCGTCCTTCTCCGTCGCGACGATCGGATCGCGCTTCCACGCCACCGTCGGCGGTCACCTCGTCGACGGCATCCCTCCGATCCCGCCCCCGCCGATGCTCCCGTGGCAGGGCGGGGCGCTCACGTTCGACCTCGTGCGCGGCCTCGTGCCCGCCGCGTTCGCGATCGCGATGCTCGGCGCGATCGAGTCGCTGCTCTCGGCCGTCATCGCCGATGGCATGACCGGCAAGCGCCATGACTCGAACGCCGAGCTCATCGCGCTCGGCATCGGGAACGTGATCGCGCCGTTCTTCGGCGGCATCGCGGCCACCGGAGCGCTCGCGCGCACCGCGACGAACGTCCGAGCCGGGGCCCGATCGCCCATCTCCGCGGTCGTGCACTCCGCCGTCGTCCTGCTCGCGATCCTGCTGCTCGCCCCCGCCGTCGCGTTCGTGCCGATGGCCTCGCTCGCGGGGCTGCTCCTGCTCGTCGCGTGGAACATGTCCGAGGTGCGCCACTTCGCCCACGTGCTGAAGGTGGCGCCGAAGAGCGACGTGTTCGTGATGGTCACCTGCTTCCTGCTGACCGTGATCGTCGACATGGTCGCGGCCGTCAGCGTGGGCGTCGTGCTCGCGGCGCTGCTCTTCATGCGGCGAATGGCCGAGCTCACGCGATCGCGCGTCCTGACCTCGGACAAGGGCGAGTCCGACCACGTGGTGCCCCAGGGCGTCGTGCTCTACGAGATCGCCGGGCCCCTGTTCTTCGGCGCCGCGCAGCGCGCGATGTCCGGCCTCGACACCGTCGAGCACCGCGCGCGCGTGGTCGTGCTCGACCTCGGCGCGGTCCCCGCGATCGACGCGACGGGCCTGGTGGCGCTCGAGAGCGCCTTCGAGCGGCTGCGCTTGATGAAGAAGTTCATCATCATCGCCGGTCCGCTCCCCGAGCCGCGCAAGGTCTTCGACAAGGCCAAGCTCGAGCACCAGGAGCACATCGTCTTCGCCGACTCGATCGACCTGGCCCTGCACATGGCGCGCGATCTCATCGCGCTGAACCCGCAGTGGGCTCAAGCCCCGCTGTCGACCCCGCTGCCCGGCGCCGTCCAGCGGTAGTCGTGGCCCGGCCGGGACCGGCCCCAAACCCCGCGCTCCTGCGGAGTGGCCGCCGCGACGGGCCGTGATCGGCCCCGGGGCCTTGGGGCGGCCCGTCGACCCATGGTAGAGCGCTCCCCGTGACGGACCTCCTCGTCCACCCGGCCGTCGGGCCGCTCGTCGGCAGCGTGCCCGTCCCCGGCGACAAGAGCATCGCTCACCGCGCGATCCTCCTCGCCGGCCTCGCGACGGGGACGAGCCGCGTGCGTGGCGGCGCGCTGGGCGACGACAACCGCGCGACCCTCGCGGCCCTGGGCGCGCTCGGCGTGGCGCACACGGAGCAAGCGGGCGCGCTCGTGATCGACGGCGTCGGGCTCCACGGCCTGCGGGCGCCGGCCGGCGATATCGACTGCGGCAACTCCGGCACGACGATGCGGCTGCTCGCGGGCCTCCTCGCCGCGCAGCCGTTCCGCGCGCGGCTCGTCGGTGATGCGTCGCTCTCGCGTCGTCCGATGGGGCGCATCGCCGGCCCGCTTCGCCTGCGCGGCGCGCGCATCGAGGGCCGCCTCGATCCGAGCAAGCCGGGCGAGACGACCGCGCCCCTCGAGATCGGCCCGCTGCCGTCGCCGCACGTCCTCGGCGCGCTCGAGTACGATCTGCCGGTCGCGAGCGCACAGGTCAAGAGCGCGCTGCTGCTCTCGGGCCTGTACGCCGACGGCGCGACGTGGCTCCGCGAGCCGGTCGTCTCGCGCGACCACACCGAGCGCATGCTCCGCGCGCTCGGCGTGCCGATCGCATCGCTCGGACCGATGGTCGAGCTCGACGGCCCGTCGTGGTCGGGCGACCTCCCGGCGTTCGATCTCGAGGTGCCGGGCGACCTCTCCGCGGCCGCGTTCCTGATCGCCGCGGCGCTCCTCGTCTCTGGCAGCCGCGTCGGCGTGCGGCGCGTCGGCATCAACCCGACCCGCACCGGGTTCGTCGAGCTCGTGCGTGACATGGGCGGCGCGCTCGAGGTCGCGGCGCGCGGCGACGAGCTCGGCGAGCCGCTCGGCGACCTCCTCGCGGCGTTCGGCCCCCTGCGCGCCGTCCGCGCGGGCGGCGAGACCCTCACGCGCGCGATCGACGAGGTGCCGATCTTCTGCGCGCTCGCGGCCAGGGCTCGCGGCCTCACGGTCATCCGCGACGCCGCCGAGCTGCGCGTCAAGGAGAGCGACCGAATCGCCACGATGGCGCGCGTGCTCGCGGCGTTCGGCGTGCCGTGCGAGGAGCGCCCCGACGGCCTCGTCGTCGAGGGCGTGCCGGATCGCCCCCTCGACGCGGCCGACGTCAAGAGTCACGGGGACCATCGCGTCGCGATGACGGCCGTCGTGCTCGGCCTGCTCGCGCGCGGCCCGACGCGCGTGCGCGACGCGGGCTGCATCGCGACGAGCTTCCCCCGCTTCGTGGGCACGCTGCGCGCGCTCGGGGCGACGATCGACGTGGTGGACGGCGCGGAGGCCCACTCATGAGCGGACATGCAGGCATGCGGCGCGCGCGCGTCGCGATCGATGGACCGGCCGGATCCGGCAAGAGCACGGTGGCTCGGAGGCTCGCCGAGCGGCTCGGCTACGTCCTCGTCGACACGGGGGCGCTCTATCGCACCGTGGCCCTCGCGGCCCAGCGCGGCGGCCTCGCGTGGAGCGACGCCGAGGCGGTCGCGGCCCTCGCGCGTCGCCTGGTCGAGGCGCGCGGCATCGTCGTCGCGCGCGGCGATCTCGACCCGTCGGTCGGCGGCAGCGGCGTGCGCGTCACGCTCGAGGGCGACGACGTCTCGCTCGCGATCCGCGCGCCCGAGATGAGCGTCGGCGCGAGCCGCGTCTCCGCCATCCCGGCCGTGCGCCAGGCGCTGCTCGTGGTGCAGCGTCAGGCCGGCGCCGCGGGCGGCGTCGTCCTCGAGGGCCGCGACATCGGCACCGTCGTGTTCCCCGACGCCGAGGTGAAGTTCTTCCTCACGGCCTCGCCCGAGGTCCGCGCCCGTCGCCGCTGGGAGGAGCTCTCCGCGCGCGGCGCCGGCGTGTCGCTCGAGGACACGCTCGCCGACGTCGTGGAGCGTGACCGCGCCGACACCGAGCGCCCCGTCGCTCCGCTGCGCAAGGCCGACGACGCGATCGAGATCGACTCGAGCGAGAGCTCCGCCGACGAGGTCATCGAGCGAATGGCGCGCCTCGTCGAGGACCGCGTGGCGCGCCTCGCGCAGGGCTGATCGCGCGAGACCGGCCCCTCGGACCGCGCCGCACCGAGGAGCCGCCGGCGTCCGTGGCAGGTCTCGCAGGCCGAACGATCCCCGTGCTCGCGTCTCTCCCGTGGTCGGGGCGTGATGCCCGGAAGGCCGCGTCGCGAAGGGCGCTGTGCGCCGAGACTTCGGCTTCGTTCGGGGTCGCTTCGCGTCGCCGATAGGAGGCCGCCGCCCGACCCGTGGGCCGCGTGTCCGCTCGCGATCCGAGGGCGGGCCGCGTGCGTGCTAGCGTGCCGGCGAACCCTCGTGCCGCGTTGCCTCTCGCGCTCCCCTCCGCCCGTACGCCTCGTCGCGATCGCGATCGCGGTCGCGACCGCGGTCGGCTGCAAGGAGGTCCCGCACGGCGGCGTGCGCACCCCCGAGGCCCGCGCCGGGGAGCTCGCCCCGAAGCGCCCCGCCGGTCCGCAGGTCGTGCGCCGCGTCGAGGCGTCGGAGCTGCTCCCGGCCGACCTCGACCTCGTCGTGCGCCTCGATCTCGCCCGGATCCGCGCACAGCTCGGCGCCGAGGCGATCGATCGCCTGCTCGCGCGCGCGCTCGTCGAGGCGGCCCCGGGCCCCGGCGCGGTCGTCGAGGTCGACCCCCTCCTCGCGCTCGCGGCGCGTCGCGCCGACACGGTGTTCGTCGCGTTGCGCGCCGAGGACCCGGCGTCCGGCGACCGCGTCGTCGTGCTCGAGGGCAAGCTCGCCGGCCTCTCGCCCGATCCCGCCCGGTTCCACCCCGGTCCGCCGACGATCCTCGACGGCGTCCGCAGCTTCGACCGCCTCGGCGCGGCCGATCGCGCGCCGCGCGACGCGACGGCCCGCGTGGTCGCCGTCGGCGATCGCGCGATCGCCTTCGTGTCGCCCGTCGAGGTCGACAGCGTCGAACGCGTGCTGCGCGAAGGCCCCGATCCTCGACGCGGCGACCCCGCGGCCGAGGGGCTCGTCAGCGTCGATCTGCGCGTGCGTCGCCTGGGCCCGGCGATGGAGCGCCGGTTCCCCTCGCTGGGCGCCGTCGTGGCCGGGCTCGACCGTGTTCGCGGCTCGGCTGCGCTGCTCGACGATGGGCTTCGCGTGGACCTCGACGTCGTCGGCGCGTCCGAGGACGGCGCCGAGCGGCTCCTTCGCTTCGCGCTCGCGCTGCGCGACGGAGCCGCCGAGTCCGATCGCGCCAAGGTCCTCGCGAGCCTCGCCGCCGAGCGCACCGACAAGACCGTGCACCTGCGCTGGACGCTGCCGGCCGCGACCCTGCTCGCGGCGATCGGCGACCGGGCGCCGCCCGCGCCCTGACCGGGCGCCGCCCCTTCGGCGTTGCCGGTCGACGCGCCGGCCGCCCTGGGAATCAGCCAGGCGAGCGCGGTCGCATCCCGTCACCGGGGGTCGGCCGAGCTCCTTCGCGGGGCACCGCCTACCGCCTTCTCATCGAAGCAGTGCCCGGTTCCTGCGCAGGCGATCGCTGGCGCCATCGCGATCGCCCGGCAGGCCCGGATACCCCTTCAGGCCCTCACGCACGATGGGTCATGGCGATACCGTAACGAAACGTGGTGTGCTGGATTTGTGTCCTGCATCGGTGTGTTGGCGTGCTGTTGCAGTGTACTTCTGCCCCGATCGGTGTTCACTGGGCACGTGACCGTGAGACCGAGCACGACCCGAATCGTGCGCTGGTCGGGGAGGAATACACCGCGATGAAGAACTGGATCCTGGGTGCATCTGCCGCGCTACTGGCCGCTTCGGCCTGCGGGCTCGTCGGGTGCTCGAGCGACTCCGAGGCGACGACGGCGACGACCGGAGGGGGAACGACGGCGACCACGACCGGGGCGGGAGGCGCCGGGGGCGACACGGGTTCCGGTGGTAACACCGGTGCGGGCGGCGACACCGGCAGCGGGGGCAACACCGGCGCAGGCGGGGTGGGCGGCGCGGGCGGCGCGGGAGGTGCCCCGCAGCTGAAGATCGGCGTCGCCGATCCGACCCAGGCCACCGTGCACGGCAAGGCGATGGGCGACTGGGCCGAGGACTACTGGAAGTGGGCCCTTGGTGGCGGCAGTGACAAGGACGCCGACCACGGAGACGTCTACTTCCTGCCGCTCCCGAGCGCGACGGACCTCGACCCGAACGACCCGAATGCCATTCTCACCGGCGCGCTGCCGCTCGACGTGCCAGCGGGCAAGCCGATCCTGATGCCGCTCGTCGCGTGGACGACCGAGCGCTACAAGGCCGACCTCAACCTGCCCGACGACCAGCCGGTCGACGACTCGTGCTTCGACCCGTCGCTCGACAAGCGCGACTGCGTGGTCGGCGACACGAAGGGCGCGCCCGTCTACACGTGGCTCACGCTCGACGGCAAGCAGGTGGCCGTCGATCAGTCGAGCTTCTACACGGGCTACAAGGCGTGGGCGACGCCGTTCGACTACGCCGCTCCGAGCGACTACGGCTCGATCGCCGCGCTCGGCGCGCAGACGGTCATCGTGATGATCGAGAGCCTGCCCGCCGGCCCGCACACGGTCACGAACTACGTCGACTACGGCCCGATGGGCTTCTTCTTCGACAACACCTGGACGCTGACCGCGAAGGACCAGGGCGCCGCCGTCGCTCAGGGCCCGATCGCCGACGAGGCGCTGCCGGCCGTCGAGGCGGGCCTCGCCGACCCGACCGCGAAGGTCGAGGGCAAGACCTCGCCGGAGTGGTTCGTCGAGTACTGGCGCTGGATGCTCACGGGCGCCGACGAGGCCGCGAGCAAGGCGTCGCCGGTCGCGTTCCTGGCGCTTCCGCAGGGCGAGGACACCGATCCTTCGGACACCGCGACGTGGATGAAGGGGCACCTCGACGTGACGCTGGACAAGGGCAAGCCCTTCTTCCTCCCGGTGGTCGCCTGGATCCTCGAGAGCTACACCGCGGAGTCGAAGATCCAAGACGACCTGCCGCTGTCCGATGGCTGCTACGACCCGGCGGTCGACCCGCGCGGGTGCGCGATCGGTGACCGCAAGTTCGACACGAACCGCATCTACCTGACGCTCGACGGCAAGCAGATCCTGGCAAACCAGAGCGCGTTCTACTTCGAGCCGCAGTCCTTCACCCCGGCGATCGATTACCCGGCGCCGACGGACTACCAGTCCGACGCCGCGATCGGTTGCCAGGGGGTGGGCCTGCTCGTCGAGCCGCTCGCGAGCGGCACGCACGAGCTCACGCTGTTCGTCGACGTCGGCACGCTCGGCAAGTTCGTCTACGACAACACCTGGACCCTCACGGTCCCCTGACCCTCGCGGGGCGTGACGGCGGCGGCCTCGCGCCGCCCGCGCCCCGGGAGCTCGCCGCGCGGCCTCGTCGAGGGAGGCCGCGCGCCGCCACCGCGCCCTCGCGCGCGCCGCGCTCGTCGTGCTACGCCGGCAGGCATGGCTCGCGAGCAGGTCGACGCCGTCCCCCCCACGGTCCGCGAGCGCCCGACTCGCAAGCGCGGCGGCGGCTGCGGCCTGGTCGTCCTGGCGGGCCTCGTGGCCGCGGCGATCGGCGCCGCCGCCCTCTGGGTGTTCGTGCTGCGCGCTCCCGCGCGCGCGCTCCGGCACGTGCCGTCGAACGCTACCCTCGTCGCGCGCGTCGACCTCGTCGAGATCGCCCTCTTCGGCCCGGTCCGCAAGCACCTCGTGCCGCTGTTCGACGCGCCCGAGGCGCCCGCGTCCGGCGCGTCCGCGACCCCCTCGGCCTCGGCGGGCGCCGACCGCGTCGACCGCATCCGCCAGGAGACCGGCGTCGACCTCCGCCGTGACGTGCGCGAGGTCGTGATCGCCTCCGTCGACGCCACCTCGTGGGTCGCGCTCTTCGGCGGTCGCATCGAGCGCGGCCGTTTCGTGGCCGGCATGGACCGCGTGCTCCGCGATGACGGGGCCGGCGGCTGGCAGCTCGAGGGCGATCGGCTCGTCGGACCGCGCGGGGTCGTGATCGCGCAGGCCGACGATGGCACGCTGGTCCTCGGCACGGATCGCTCGCTCGTCGGCGCGGCGCTGCCCGAAACCGACGACGCGGCCCACCTCGGCCTGCCCGACGGCGGCGCGGTCGCCATCGTGATCACGAAGCCGGCGTGGTCGGGCGCGTCGACGGCGCTCTTCGCGCTCCCGCACGGCGGGGTGCTCGGTAAGGTGGACGGCGCGTCCGGCCGCTTCGCTCTCGGGGACGCGCCCGCGCTCACCCTCCGTCTCGAGGCCGCCGGCGGCGACGCGGTCGCGCTGCAGGCGGACCTCGCGTCGATGCTCGACGAGGTCCGCGCCGTGTTCACGATCCTCCCGGACCTCGTCGGCGAGAAGGCGGCCTTGCGCGGAGCGCGCCTGCGCGTCGACGGCGGCGCGGTCGTGGTGGAGGCGCCCTGGCCCCTCGAGGCCCTCGACCGGGCGTGCGACCGCTTCGCCGGGGTCGTCCGCGGCGCGTTGGCGCGCCCATCGATTCGGTAGGCCAGCGCGCCGTTCACGTCGTGATCCCGAGCGCCCCCGGTGGCAGGACCTTTGCATTGACAGAGGCGCCGCTCACGACTACATGCACGCGACTCCCTCGCCTGGCGAGCGCATTTCGGCGCCTCTCCGCGCGTTGATTCGGCGAACCCTGCCCGCCCGACCCGAGGGTCGAACGGCGCCGATCGAAGGGACCAACGACTGCAGGCGAAGGCACTCAATCAGGCATGACAAACGTGGACTTGGCCGGCGACACCGGCGGCATGGATAGCTTTGCCGCGCTCTTCGAGCAGAGCGTGGCCGGCGGCGACTTCGCGCGCGAGGGCGAGATCATCGCGGGTACGGTCGTGGCCGTCGGCCGCGACACCGTCGTGGTCGACATCGGCGGCAAGAGCGAGGGGGTCATCCCGCTTCGCGAGTTCGCCGACGCGGCGGGCGTGACGGCGGTGAAGGCGGGCGACAAGGTCGACGTCTACATCGAGTCGCGCGAGAACGACGACGGTCTCGTCACCCTCTCGAAGGAGAAGGCCGACAAGATGAAGGTCTGGGATGAGATCTCGAACGCCTGCGAGGCGGACGAGCTCATCGAGGGCACCATCAGCCAGCGCGTGAAGGGCGGCCTCTCGGTCACCATCCGCGGCGGCGTCAAGGCCTTCCTCCCGGGCTCGCAGGTCGACCTCCGCCCGATCCGCAACCTCGATAAGCTGATCGGCCAGACCTACAAGTTCAAGGTCATCAAGTTCAACAAGAAGCGCGGCAACATCGTGCTCTCGCGTCGCGTGCTCCTCGAGCGCGAGCGCGATGAAATGAAGGCGAAGACCCTCGAGACGCTGACCGAGGGCATGGTCGTCAAGGGCACCATCAAGAACATCACCGAGTACGGCGCCTTCGTCGACCTCGGCGGCATCGATGGTCTGCTCCACATCACCGACATGTCCTGGGGCCGGGTCAACCACCCGTCCGAGGTCTTCCAGGTTGGCGACGAGGTCACCGTCAAGGTCCTCAAGTACAACCCGGAGACGGAGCGCGTCTCCCTCGGTCTCAAGCAGACCCAGGAAGACCCGTGGAACCACGCCGAGGAGGCCTACCCCGCCGGCAAGAAGGTCCGCGGCAAGGTCATGTCGATCACCGACTACGGCGCCTTCGTGGAGCTCGAGCCGGGCGTCGAGGGCCTCATCCACGTCTCCGAGATGAGCTGGACCAAGAAGGTCAAGCACCCCTCGAAGATCCTCGAGGTCGGCCAGGAGATCGAGTGCCAGGTGCTCGAGGTCGACGCGCGCGCCAAGCGCATCAGCCTCGGCCTCAAGCAGCTCGAGCCCGATCCCTGGATGCTCTTCACGGACAAGTACCACCCCGGCGACAAGATCGCGGGCAAGGTCCGCAGCCTGACCGATTACGGCGTCTTCGTCGGCATCGAGGAGGGCGTGGACGGCATGGTTCACAAGAGCGACCTGTCCTGGTCGGTCCGCGTGAACAACCCGTCGGACCTCTTCAAGAAGGGCGACGAGGTCGAGGCGATCATCCTCTCGATCAACCACGACGAGAAGAAGGTCTCCCTCGGCATCAAGCAGCTCTGGGACGACCCGTGGCCGTCGATGATCACGGAGTTCCCGATGGGCCGCGTGTACGAGGACGCCGACCTGGTCAGCGTCGTCGACTACGGCGTGTTCGTGCGGCTCCGCGAGGGCGTCGAGGGCTTCATCGCGCAGCAGGATCTCGTCGAGGCCGAGGGCACGAAGCTCAAGGCCGGCGACAAGATCAAGTGCGAGGTGACGAGCGTCGACACGATCGACCGCCGCCTGTTCCTCTCGATGAGGAACGTCGGCGCCGAGCGCGCCGAAGCGCCCGTCCGCACGAAGCAGCGCAAGAGCGGCGGTGGCGGCGGTGGCGCCGTCGAGGAGGAGCGCGCGATGCCCGGCACGCTCGGTGGGCTCATCAAGGAGAAGCTCGGCGCCAAGCTGGGTGACCTGAAGAAGGAGTAAGGCCCCCCCCATGGGCCTGCGTGGCCGTCAGGTGCTCCTCGCGATCGCTTCGATCGCGGTGACCCTGGCGGCCTCGCCATTTTGTGCGGCGGCGGATCCGCCCTTGGATCCCGACCCGTGGTTCGGCAAGGACAAGCTCCTGCACTTCGGCGTGAGCGCGGCGATCTCGGCGGGGGGGTACGGCGTGGGCAAGGCCGCGTTCGGCGGGTACGCCGGGCCCGCGATCCTCGGATCGAGCCTGGCGCTCGCCGCGGGCGGCGCGAAGGAGCTCATCGACCTCGCGGGCTATGGCGACCCTTCGTGGCGCGACCTCGCGTGGGACGTGATCGGCACCGCGGTCGGGACGGGGATCTGCCTGTCGATCGACGCGATCGTGCATCGCGCGGCGTCGACGGACCCGCCACCGGTCACGGTGTCGCCGACTGCGGGGGCGAAGGGCTTCGTCGTGGCGGTGCCGTTCGCGTTCTGATCGCGACTCCTCGCCGCCTCGTCGTGCGAGCCGTCCGTCGCGGCAGCCCGAACCCGTGGGACCGGCCTCCGAAGTGTGCGATGCTCCGCCCCCTTCCGATGGCCAATCCGCTCTGGGCGCCGTGGCGCATCGAGTACATCCTCTCGCCGAAGGACAGGTCGCGAGGCTGCGTCTTCTGCGGCGTCGCCGAAGCGAGCGCGGACGAGCTGCGCGCGCGCCACGTCGTGTGCGTGACGGAGTCGGCCTTCGTCGTGCTGAACCGCTACCCCTTCGCGTCGGGCCACCTGCTCGTCGTGCCGCACGCCCACGTCGACGCGGTCGAGGCGCTCGACGACACGGCCTACGACGCGCTCTTCCGCCTCCTGCGTGAGAGCGTCGTGCGCGTGAAGAGGGCGTTCAAGCCGGAGGGCCTCAACGTCGGGCTGAACCTCGGCGCGGTCGCCGGCGCCGGCATCGCCGAGCACGCCCACGCGCACGTCGTGCCGCGCTGGTCCGGCGATACGAACTTCATGCCCGTCCTCGCCGACGTGCGCGTCGTGCCGCAGGCGCTCGACGCCACCCTCGACCACCTCGCGCCCCACTTCGCCGACGTCCCCGGTCGCGTGCGCGGGCCGGCTGCCTGCCCGTGATCGCCGCGCCCCCGCCCGCCCTCGTCTGGCCGCGCCGCCTCTTCCTCGCGCTGTCCGCGATCGCGACCGTGGTCGTGATCGTCGCCGCGCGCGCCGTGCTCCTCCCGTTCGTGCTCGCGCTCGTCGTCGCCTACGTGCTGACGCCGTCGGTGCGGCGCGTGGAGCGGCGGCGCATCCCGCGCTGGATCTCCATCCTCGTCGTGTACGCGCTGAGCCTCGGCGTGATGGGCGCCTTCGTCTCGGTCATCGTGCCGCGCCTCGTCCTCGAGGGGCGATCGCTCGCCCACGAGTGGCCGAAGCTCACGCGCACCGCGCGCGACGAGTGGCTGCCGGCGCTCGACGCGAAGATCTCGTCCTGGCAGGGATCGCCCGACGCGCCTCCGCCCGCCGCCGCGCCGCCGGCGCCGCCCGTCGACGACAAGTTCGTGCCGTTCCGCGTCGTGAAGAACGCGGACGGCTCGATGAACGTCGAGGTCAGCGACGGGATCCAGGTGCGCGAGGTGCGCGAGCGCGTCTGGCAGATCGAGCAGATCCCCGAGAAGAAGCGCCTCTCCTCGGGCGCGATGCTCGAGCAGGCCTTCGACAAGGCGACGGCGTACCTCTCGCACAACGCCTTCGAGGTGCTCAAGGTCGGGCAGGTCATCGTGGGGGCCGTCTCGCGCGGCATCTTCAACCTGTTCATGACCCTGATGCTCGGCGCGTACATCATCCTGACGCACGAGCGGATCCTCGGGTTCTTCCGCGAGCTCTGGGCCGTCCCCGCGCAGCCCTCGTTCGATCGCTTCCTCCGCCGCCTCGATCGCGGCCTGTCGGGCGTCGTGCGCGGGCAGCTGCTCATCTGCTTCGTCAACGGCGTGCTCTCGGCGATCGGCTTCTGGCTCTTCGACCTCAAGTACTGGCCGATCCTCGCGGTCGTCGCGGCCGTGATGTCGCTCATCCCGATCTTCGGATCGATCCTGAGCTCGATCCCCGCGGTCGCGATCGGCCTCACGCAGTCGCCCGCGACCGCGTTCGGCGTCCTCGCGTGGATCCTGGGCATCCACCAGCTCGAGGCGAACTTCCTCAACCCGAAGATCATCGGCGACGCTGCCAAGATCCACCCGGTGCTCGTCGTCTTCTCGCTCCTCGCGGGCGAGCACTTCCTCGGCATCACGGGCGCGCTCTTCGCGGTGCCGGTCATGTCGATCGCGCAGACGGTGTTCCTGCACTTCCGCGAGTCGACGCTCGGCCTCGCGGACCCGCTCGCTTCGGTCGCGATCGGGGCCGTTCGCCCGGGCAGCGCGCCGCCGCCCGCCGCCGATCGCGATCCCGCGGGCGCCGGTGGGGCCGGGGTCTGAGCGGCGTGGCAGGGTAGGCGAGCTCCCCTTGTCGGTCTTCCAGCTCGACGAGCGCGTCGTCTTCCCGCCGCCCCACCTGGCCGATCCCGACGGCTTGCTGGCCGTCGGAGGCGATCTCTCCGCGGAGCGCCTGCTGCTCGCCTACGCGAGCGGCATCTTCCCCTGGTACAGCGACGGGCTCCCGATCCTGTGGCACTCGCCCGACCCGCGCTGCGTGCTCGAGCTGTCGGCGCTGCACGTGCCGCGCAGCCTTCGCAAGGCCATGCGCCGCGCGCCGTACGAGGTCCGGATCGACACCGCGTTTCGCGAGGTGATGGCTGCCTGCGCGCAGACCCCGCGTCGCCACGAGGCCGGGACCTGGATCACCGACGAGATGCTCGAGGCGTACGTCGAGCTGCACCGGCTCGGCTTCGCCCACTCGGCCGAGGCGTGGCGAGAGGGTGAGCTCGTCGGCGGCCTCTACGGCGTGTCGATCGGCGACATGTTCTTCGGCGAGTCGATGTTCGCGATCGCGCCCGACGCATCGAAGATCGCGTTCGTCACCCTGTGCGACGCGCTCGTGCGCTTCGGGGTGGACCTCGTCGACTCGCAGGTGATGACCGACCACCTCGAGCGCTTCGGGGCCGAGCTCTGGCCCCGCAAGCGCTACCTCGCGGCGCTGCGCGCGCGGGTCGGCAAGCCCACGCGCCGGGGCGTGTGGCGCCTCGAGCCGCCGTCGCCGGCGCGCGGCGGGCCGGGGCCGGGCGCGAGCGAGGGCGACTGAGGGGCGCCAGGTCCACGTCCCTCGGCGGGTCGTGCTATGTACGCGGCGCCTCGATGCCCCCCGCCAAGACGACCAAGAAGCCGAGCGCCGCCCAGTCCCGCGAGGACCTCATCGCCGCCAACCGCGGGAGGCAGGCGCTCCCGGCCGATCCGTTCTCGAAGCAGCAGCTCAAGTCGATGGGCCTGCGCATCGGCATCCCGACGCTCCTCGTGTGGGCGATCGCGCTCGCGATCCCGAGCTGGATCCCGAAGGCCGTGGCTGGCGTCCTGACGGTCGCGCTGGTCGGCCTCATCCTCTGGGCGCTCCGCTACGCCACCAAGTCGCGGAAGGTCGCCGAGATCGTCCGGGCCGCCGACACGCCGCAGGGCCGGAAGGAGGCGATCGCGAGGCTCGACAGCGAGCACAAGGACGCGACCGAAGCGATCCTCGCGAAGGCGCAGCTGCAGCTTCAGGAGGACCCGCGCGCGGCCCTTGCGACCCTCGAGACGGTCAAGCTCGACCGCGTGATGGCGCCGATCGCGGACCAGACGCGCGGGCAACGCGCGATGATCCACCTGCTCCTCGGCGAGACCGACGAGGCCCGGGTGCTCGTCGACAACATCGAGCTGTCCCGGCACAAGGAGCCGAAGACGGTCGCGACGCTCGCCGCCATCACGGCCGAGGCGTGGGCGCGCACCGGGCAGGCCAAGCGGGCCCTCGAGACGCTCGAGACGTTCGACCTCACGGACGTGGTCTACGAGGACCTGAAGCCGCAGCTGCTGCGCGCGCGTGCGTTCGCTCAGGCCTGGACGAACAACACGAAGGCGATGAAGGGCACGCTGCGCCAGCTCGCGGGCCTCAACATCCAGTACCTCACCGGCTTCATCACGAAGAAGAGGATGCCGGGCGGTGTGTCGCCGAAGGGCGTGCACCCGCTGCTCGAGAAGGAGGCCTTCGACATGGTGATGCGCTCCGGCACCGTGCAGCGGAAGATGGAGATGCGCCGGAGCTGACGCGCGCGCGACGGCGGCGGGCGTCGCCCCGCCGTAAGGTCGCGCTGGCCTCGCCCGTTCGCACCGACGACAGACCGGATCGCGCCGCGGTCCGTCAGAAGGCAGGGAACGGCGGCCTCGGGTGGCGCGGCGGGTGCGCGGCCCGGGGCGGATCCGCGTAGACTCGCGAGGCGCGCGGCGCCTGGCGAGCGCGGGCGCCCTTTCGAACCGATCACGGAGAGGTGGGAGCGATGACGCGACGGACGGGGATTTCGGTCTTGGTGCTCAGCGCGCTGGCTACGGGCTCGATCGGGCTCGGGAGCGTGGGTTGCGGCCGGTCGTCGGCGCCCGCTTCGGAGAAGGCGGCGGGGGCCGCTTCGGTGGCGCCTTCGCCGGCGGCGGCGACGCTCCCGTCGGAGGGAGCGCAGGGCAATCGGATGGCCGAGGGCGCGGATCAGGCATCCGGGGCGAAGGGGAAAGCGCCCGCCCGCGGCGACCGGATGGGCGGCATGCAGGGCTTGGCGAGCGAGCCCGCGGCGCCTCCGCCGGGCAAGCCCACCCCGTCGACCGGGGCGAGCCGCCTCGCCGCCGCCCAGGACGTGCCCGCTCCGTCGATCGCGCGGACGGAGCCGACGCTCGACGCGAACGGTCGGTTCGCGACGACTTACCGGCCCGGCGGCGGGCACCTCGCGGCGTTCGACTCCGCGGTCGCGCGCGGCATCGTCCCGGCGGCCGAGCGCGAGGTCGTCGCGGACCTGGGCGCGCGCTACACGCCCGAGGTCACGCTCCCGAAAGGCAAGGCCCTCGGCGTGCGCACCGACGTGGAGCGCACCGCGCTGCCGCCCACCGGCGGCCCCGTGCACCTGCGCATCGCGCTCCGGTCGACGACCGCGGCCGCGCTCGCGCGCCCGCACTTGTCGGTGCACCTCGTGCTCGACGTGAGCGGGTCGATGGCGGGCGCCTCGATCAAGAACGCGCGCGACGCCGCGCGGCAGGTCGTCGATAAGCTCGCTCCCAGCGACGATTTCTCGCTGGTCACGTTCTCGAGCGACGCGGAGATCAAGGTTCCCGACGGCCCGGTCGGCCCGCGCCGCGAGGCCATCAAGAAGACGATCGCAGGCATCGTCGAGGGAGGCGGGACGAACATCGGCGCCGGCCTGCAGCTCGCCTACAAGGAGGCGCAGACTCCGTCGATCCCGGGCGACGCCGTGCGCGTGGTGCTCCTCCTCTCCGACGGCCGCGTGAACGCGGGCCTCACGGGCACCGAGCGGCTCTCGAAGCTCGCCCTCGATGCGTTCCAGGAGGGCGTGCAGACGAGCTCGTTCGGCCTGGGGTCGGACTACGATGGTCCGCTGATGAGCGCGATCGCGTCCGAGGGCGCCGGCGGGTACTACTACCTGCGCGACTCCGAGCAGGTCGCCCCGGCGCTCTCGACCGAGATCGACAAGCGCCTCGATCCGGTCGCCACGGCCGTCGAGGTCCGCGTGCGCCTCGCGAAGGGCGTCGGCCTCTTGCACGTGTACGGATCGCGCAAGCTCGACGCCGCCGAGGCCGCGCGCGTCCGCACGCAGGAGGTCGCGGTCGACGCCCAGACGCAGAAGCGCACCGGCATCAAGCGCGACCGCGACGAGGACAACGCGGGCGGCATGCGCTTCTTCTTCCCGGCGTTCGCCCGCGATGACGCGCACGCGATGCTGCTCAAGCTCACGGTGCCCGAGGGCGTCGGATCGCGCGGGCTCGCCACCATCGAGATCAAGTACAAGGATCTCGTGACGAAGAAGAACGTCGCCGACGAGGCGCCCGTGCAGATCGCCTACGGCGCGAGCGACGCGGCGAGCGCGGGGACCTCCGACGCTTCGGTGGCTCGCACGATCCAGGGCTTCCTCGCCGGCGAGACGCTCGCCGACGCGGCCGCCCGCATCGCGAACGGCGACCGCAACGGCGCGCTCGCCCTGCTCGCCGAGCGCGAGGGCATCCTGCGCCGCGCGGGCGAGACGCTCGGAGAGCCGCTCTTCTCGCGCGACGCCGATCGGCTCGCGCGCCTGCGCGGCCACGCCGGCACCGAGGGCGGCCTCGGCGACCCGCTCGTGCTGGCGATGCTGCTCGAGACCGCCGGCCGCGTGCACATGCACTGATCCGCAACCCGCTCCGCGAGGCCCTCCCGCATGCCGACCGTCCCGCTGCCGCTCGACCGACCCGCCCTGCCGCTCGACCTCGCCCCCGGCGGCGAGGTCGTCCTGCGCGGATCGTACTCGTCGGGCCTCGACGGGTCGGTCGTCGACGCCCGCGCGACCTCCTGGCCCGCGGGCGCTTCGGGGGGCGCCAGCGTCGACCCGGGCGGGCTCGTCGACTTCCCGGGGGGCGGGCTCCACGTCACGGCGTACGACGCCTCGACGCACACCGTCCACGCGGTGGCCGAGGACGGGCCGGCCCCCGCTTGCGCGGCCGCCGGCGTGCGCGCGCCTTGCTTGCCGCTGCGCTCGCTCTCGCTGGCGCAGAGCCGCCTGACGACGGTCGCCGAGCTCACGCGCTCGCTCCACGGCGGCCTCCAGGTCGAGATCGTCGCGCCGCCGGCCTACGCGCCCGCGGCGCGCGCGGCCGAGGCCGCCGCGCCGGTCCTCGGGGGGCTGCTCGGCCTCGCCGCCGTCGTCATCGCCGGCGCGCTCGTGATCGCTGCGCGCCGCCGCCGCGCGATCTCGCCGGCGGGGCGCCTGGCCGCGCTCGCCGCCGAGGTGCGCCGAAGGCTCGATCGCGCCGCGGACCCGGTGCTCGCGGCGACGCTTCGCCCCGCGCTCGACGCGGCGGCCAAGGCGCTTCGCGAGGGGCGCGTCGACGCGGCCTCGGCCGAGGGCGAGCGTGTCGCGTCCGCGCTGCGCCGGGTGAGCGCGCGCCTCGAGGACGCCGCCCACCGAGCTCGTGCCGCCGAGGAGCGCGAGGCCGCCGACGAGCTCGTCCGCGACGTCGAGGGCGCGCTCGAGGCCGCCGACGAGGCGCACGGCGCGGCCGGCCGCCGGGCCTGACCCGCGATCGGACTGTTTGGGGCGAGTCCGGCGCATTCTCGCCGGCGGGTGTGCGCCGGCAGGGGCGAGGTCGCCAGGGAGGTCGGCGACGCGGGCGGGCGGCGCTCGTCCGGTCGCGGGGGCGGCGTGGCCCAGCGTCGCCCGCGGGGCGCCAGGCGCTCGCGGCGGGCGCTCGCGCGGGGCAAGGCGCGGGGCAAGGCGCGGGGCGGTCGTGGCCATTGTCCCCGCCTTCGACCCGTGCGAGGACTTTGCCATTCTTCAAGGCTTCGTCCACGCAAGGACGAGGGCCCGCAGTGTTGGCACGAAAGCCCGGCCATGCGGCGAGGGGGGTCCTCCCGCGCGAACCGAGGCGAGCTCCTCATCGAGGAAGGGTTTCACCATGGGTTCGATCCACTTCAGGCATGGGCTTCGCGGCGCGCTGACGGCCGCGGTGGTCTGGACGCTCGGCTCTGCGGTCGGCTGCGGCAGCACGACGCCCTCCGCGACGGACTCCGTCGGTGGCGACGGCACGGGCACCGGCACGACGACGCAGACCGGAGCCGGCGGCAGCGGCACGACCACCACCACGCTGACCGGCGGCGGTGGCAACCAGGGGCAGGGCGGCCAGGCCAACCCGTGTCCCGGGTCGAAGCTCTGCAACGACAAGTGCGTCGACGTCTCGCTCGACCCCAAGAACTGCGGCGACTGCGGGGCGACCTGCGGCGACGGCGAGGTCTGCTCGGCGGGCAAGTGCGGCCTCGGCTGCGGCGCGGGCACCGAGCAGTGCGGTAAGCTCTGCGCCAACACGCAGAACGACCCGGTCAACTGCGGCGCATGCGGCAAGGCCTGCGCCGCCGACCAGGTGTGCTCCGCGGGCATCTGCGGCCTCGAGTGCTTCGGCGGCACGACGAAGTGCGCGTCCGGCAACGGCGATGCGTGCGTGAACACGGACAACGACCCGGCGAACTGCGGCGGCTGCGGGGACGCCTGCAAGGTCGACGAGTTCTGCTCGGGCGGCCAGTGCGCTGCGCAGTGCGGCGGCGGCACCACCTCGTGCGGCGGCAAGTGCGTCGTCACGGACATCGACCCGGCGAACTGCGGCGGTTGCGGCCTCGCGTGCAAGCAGGGCGAGGTCTGCTCGGCCGGCCAGTGCGGCATCCTCTGCGCCGGCGGCACCGAGAAGTGCGGGCAGGCTTGCGTGAACCCGCAGATCGACACGGCGAACTGCGGCGGCTGCGGCAACGTGTGCCCGGGCGGGCAGGTCTGCTCCGCCGGCAAGTGCGCGCTGCAGTGCGGCGGCGGCACGACGGCGTGCAACGGCAAGTGCGTCGACACCGGCGTCGACCCGGGCAACTGCGGCGCGTGCGGCACGGTCTGCGGCGCCGGCCAGGTGTGCTCGCAGGGCGTGTGCGCGGGCGGCTGCGGCGGCAACCTCGTCAAGTGCGGCAATGCCTGCGTCGACGTGCAGACGGACGCGGCGAACTGCGGCGCCTGCGGCACGGTGTGCGCCGCCGGCTCGAACTGCACCGCCGGCAAGTGCGTAGCGTGCGACAGCAACACCACCGACTGCGACGGCGACGGCTGGAAGGTCGCCGACGGCGACTGCTGCGACAAGCCGGGCGCGTGCGGCGCGCAGCCCGGGCTCGTGAATCCGGGCGCGATCGAGGTGGTCGGCAACGGCATCGACGACAACTGCAACGGCCAGGCGGACCTCTTCGACACGCAGGACACGCTGCCGTGCGACACGGGGCTGCCGTCGAACTCCCAGGTCGCCGGCGACTACGCCAAGGCGATCGGCATTTGCCGCACCACGGTCGAGGCCCCGCCGGCGCTCAAGGACAAGAGCTGGGGCCTCATCTCCGCGGCGATCACGCACGCGGACGGCTCCGCGCTGACGGACTTCAAGGGCCTCTCCATCCGCCCGAGCTTCGGCAGCGTCAGCCCCGCCGTGCTCAACGGGCAGAACGTGATGGTCATCTCGAGCGGCATGGCCGCCGACGCGACGCAGACGAACCCGGGCCCGAACGGCGGTGCGCCCGGCGGCGCCAACGTCAGCAACAACCAGGTCCCGGCCAGCGGCGTCGACATCTCCGTGCCCAAGCAGTACTCGGTGCAGGATTGGTACGCGACGGCGAACGCGCCGCTCAAGCCCGCCAATGGCCTGCCCGACGCGCCCGGCTGCAACGCGTCGGACTCCAAGACCGCGAACGACTCGGTCATGCTGCGGCTCCGGCTGCGCGCGCCCACGAACGCCAAGGCGTTCTCGTTCAACAGCTACTTCTTCTCGGCCGAGTACCCCGAGTTCGTCTGCACGAGCTTCAATGACCAGCTCGTCGCCCTCGTCGACACCCCGAACGGCGTGCCGACGCCGATCAAGAACCCGGTCGACAAGAACCTGATGACGTACTCGAACGGCGGTCAGCTCTGGCCGATCGGCATCAACATCGCCAAGGGCACCTCGCTCTTCGCCGTGTGCGACACCCAGGCCGTCAAGCCGGCCTGCTGGGACGCCGACGTCAGCGCGGCCTCGTGCTCGAAGACGTCGGCCCAGCTCAAGGGCACGGGCTTCGACGCGCAGAACGCGAACGGCTGCAGCATCGGCGGCGGCACGTACTGGCTGACGACGGCCGGCAACGTGATCGCCGGCGACATCGTCGAGCTCCGCGTCGCGGTCTGGGACGTCGGCGACTCCGCGTTCGACTCGCTCGCGCTCATCGACGGCTTCCAGTGGCTCGCGAACGCGACGCTGCCCGGTACTGGAGGTCAGTAGGCGAGGGGACCGTTAGCGGCGCCGACACGCGCCGCTCGCCGGTCCAGACCCCGCGCTCCCGCGGTTCGATCGCACGCGGCCCCTTCGCTCCAAAGGAGCGCGGGGGCTGCGCGCATCGGGGCCCCGTTCAGCCCTTCGGCGGCAACATCCGCGGCCCTGCCGCGTGGCCGCCGGCTCCGACCGGCTTGTGGATCACGAGCGCGCGTCCGGCCTCGCGCCCGTGAGCGTGCGCCTCGGTGCGGCGCGGCCCGCGCGTCCGGACGTGCGTGATGCGCGGGTGACGCCGCCGGTAGAAGCCGTCGAGATCGGCATCGCGCACCCACACGAGGCCCTGCGCGCGGTTCTCCGTGCGCTGCGCGCGGAGCTTCTCGAGGAAGCCCGACATCACGCCCGCGAGGTACGTCCGCCGGTCGCGGTCGCCGCGCACGCCGCGCTCGCGCTTGTGCTCGCGCCACAGCCGCTCGGCCGCGTGGAGCAGGAACGCGTGCACGTACGACGCCATCTCGAGGTTCTCCTTCGTGCCGCAGATCTCGAGCACCGACCCGTGGCGCTGATCGAGCGGTCGGTACACCGGCACCCAGATCACCTCGACGAAGAAGTGCTCGGCGAGGATGGCCGCGACCAGGCGCTCGTGCTCCCCGGTGCGCCCCGTCGGCGCGCCGAGGTGGCGGAAGCCGTAGCCCGCCTCGGCGTCGCCGCGCGTCGCGGCCACGTCGAGGTTGTACCGGAGCATGAGCTTCTGCGCGGCCGCCATCGCCGCCTCGGCCTCGTTCGCGTTCGGGCTGTCGGCGAGCGCGAGCAGCCGTCGGATGCGCTCGAGCACGCGCGCCGACTCGGACCCCTCCGCGGCGCCCTCGCCGGGCAGGCCCGTCGCGGCCGCGTCGATGCCGAGCCGCGCGCAGAGCTCCCGGAACGCGGGGCCGTGCGCGGCCTCGCTGGTCGCGCCCAGGACCTCGTGGACGTACTGGTGCGCCATCTCGTGCTTGAGCACCTCGACGACGACGCCCCACGGCCTCTCGAGCACGAGCCCCCGCGACAGCTCGATGGTGCGCACGCCGGGCACCCAGCGCCCGAGCCGCGTCGACGCCTCGGAGAGCTCGATCGCAGGCTGTGTCAGCGCACGCAGGAAGAACGTCGCGTTGAGGTCCTGCCACGTGCGGCGGAGCTCGCGCACGAGCGCGGTGGCAAGCTCGGTAGTCAGCTCGGCGACAGGAGCGCGGCGCACCATCCGACCGTGGTAGCACGGCCGTCCGCGCGCGCGACGAGCCTCGTGTCGGCGCCACGGGCCGCGTCCGGCCACGAAGCGAGGCCGATCGCGTGGCCCCGCCGGCCGCGGCTCGTCGCCGCCGCGCGTCGTCGCGACGGAGGCCCGCGCGCCGAGGTGAGAGCGGGCGGCGCGATCCTCGTCCCCCCGCTTCCGGTGGGGAACCGTTCGATCCGTGCGCTGGACGCTGCTCGTCGCCGTCGCGTGCGCTAGACTCCGCCGTTCTCGCCGTGCCCTCTCCGCACCTCTCCATCGATGACGTCGTCGACGCCCCCTCGGAGGCTCCCGTGCCCCCCGCGTCTCCGTTTCCCCGCGGCTGGGCCGAGCGCCGGGCGCGCCTCCGCACGTTCGCCAAGGCGCGGCGCCGCTACGGCGTCGTCCTGCTCCTCGCACCCGTGCTGCTCGTCGTCCTGCTCGACGCGTCCCGGCGCGGCGACCGCATGCTCGGCTTCAGCGCGAGGTACCTCGCGAGCTACGTGGTCGCGATGCTCGAGAGCGGCGTGCTCTGGGGCCTCCTGCTCTTCGCGGCGTCGGCGCGCAAGGGCCTGTTCCGCTGGCTCTCGGGCTCGCTCTTCGTCGCGCTCGCGACGCTCTCGCTCGGCGGCCAGCTCTATTTCTATCGCTCCTACTCGGTCTACCTGAACCTCGACGCGACGCTCTTCGGCACGTCCGTCGGCGAGAGCGTCTTCGGCCAGCTCAAGGCCGACGGAAAGAACTTCCTCCTCTCGACCGCGCCGCCGTTCCTCCTCGCGGGCGTGCTGGTGCTCCTCGGTCGCCTGCTGCTGCGCCCGCGCCGCACGCGCGCGACGCTGCCGCTCCAGGTCGCGGCGCTCGTGGCCGTCGTGTCGGTGTTCCTGATCCCGTGCTCGTACCGCACGGTCCAGGGGTCGACCCCCGACGTCATCTACTTCCACGCCCTCGGCGGCCTCGCGAAGCAGCTCTCCGGCGTGCGCACGACGGCGCAGGTCCGGCCCGGGCTGCGCACGCCCGCGAAGCTCCCGACGCTCACCGCCAGGCCGGCGAACGGCAAGGCGCGCAACGTCCTCTTCGTGCTCACCGAGAGCGTGCGATCGGACGCCTCCTGCTCCGCGCACGAGCCGTCCTGCCCGCCGTCGCCCGAGCTGAACGAGCTGCTCCCGGATCGCCTCGCGCTGAGGCAAATGCGATCGAACACCTCGACGACCGCGATCGAGCTGTCGGTGCTCTGGTCGGGCCTGTCGCCGACCGATCCGCGCGACGCCCTGCACACGGCGCCGCTGATCTTCGACTACGCGCACGCGGCGGGCTTCGACACGGCGTACCTGAGCAGCCACCACATGCTCTTCGCCAACTCGCGCCTCTACGTGCAGGATCTGCCGACCTCGCACCAGACCGGCGCCACGGACCTCGACCCGCTCGCCGACATCGACACCGGCGCGCGCGACGACCTGCTGACCGACCGCGCGAAGCACGACCTCGGCGAGATGACCGAGCCCTTCCTCGCCGTCGTCCACTACGGCAACACGCACCTGCCGTACCGCGTGGACCCGGCCGACTCGCCGTTCCAGCCTTCGCTGCCGAGCAAGGCCGAGGCCGACAACGCCGCGTACAAGAACTACTACCTGAACGCGGTCCACCTGCAGGACAGGACCATCGCGGACCTCGTCCGCTGGGTGCGGCAAGGCCCGATGGGTGATCGCACCGTCATCGTCTTCACGTCCGACCACGGCGAGCAGTTCCGCGAGCACGCGCAGTACGGCCACACCTGCTCGGTCTTCGAGGAGGAGCTGCACGTGCCGTTCTGGGTCGACGCGCCGCCGGGCTTGCTCACCGCGTCGGAGGTGGCCGCGCTCCGGGCGCTCGAATCCGCGCCGCTCTTCCACCTCGACGTCGCGCCGACGCTGATCGACCTGATCGGCCTGCACGAAGCGCCGGAGCTCGCGCGCTTCCTCGCCGCCATGCCGGGCACGAGCCTCGTCCGCGGCGGCCACGACCTCGACAAGGCCGTGCCGGTCACCAACTGCTCCGAGATCTGGGGCTGCGCCTTCAAGAACTGGGGCATGATGCGCGGCTTCAAGAAGCTCGCCGCTCGCGAGTGGGAGCGCGACTGGCAGTGCTACGACGTGGGCGAGGACCCGCTCGAGCGGCACGATCTCGGCCCGGCCGCCTGCGGGGACTTGCCGGCGCTCGCCAACGCATTATACGGCGGCCTCCCCAGCGCGCCCTAGGCGCCTGGCCGACCGTCGATGGCCGAACCCTCCGATCTCACGCCGCCCGCGCCGGCGCCCGGCTCCAGCGCGCCCTCCGCGCGACGCGAACGCGCCCGCGCCCGCCGTCTCCGGCGCCTCGCGGGCGTCGCCGCGTTGCTCGCTCCGTGGCTCTGGATCATGGCCACCGACTGGTTCCGTCGCCCGCGCCACCTCCTGCGCTTCGATCGCGTCCACGCTCTCGGCTACGCCGGCGGCTGCGCCGAGTCGCTCGCGCTCTGGTCGGTCCTGCTCTACGTCGCCTCGCGCAGGCGCGGCCTGCTGCGCGGGCCGGTCGGCGCGATCTTCGTCGCCCTCTACGCGCTGGCCGTCGGCGTCGAGGGCGGTTTCTTCTCGTTTTACAACGTCTACCTCTCGATCGACGGGCAGCTCCACTCGAAGTCCATCCCCTGGTCGATCCTCGGCACGCTGCCGCTCTCGCGGCCTGCCGTCCTCTTCCAGGTCGTGCTGGCGGTCGTGCTCGCGCTCGGCTTCCTCCGCGCCGCGCGTCACCTCGTGCGCCCCCGGAAGATCCCGCGGCTGCTCTTCCCCCTCTTCGTGCCGGCCGTCCTCTTCGCGGTCGTGCGCGTGCCGGTCAGCTACCGGACGATCCAGTCGACGCCCCCCGATCTCATCTACTTCCACGGCGTGACCGCGCTCGTGAAGGAGCGCCTCGGCCTGACGCACGACTCGCCCGACCTCCGCGTGCAGAAGCGCAGCCCCGAGTCCGTGCCGACGCTCGCGGCCAGGCCCGCGCGCCCGCGCAACGTGCTCCTCCTGCTTCAGGAGAGCCAGCGCGCGGACGTCACCTGCGTCGAGCACGATCCCGCATGCGACCGGGCGACCCCGCACTCGAACGCGGTCGTGCCCGACCGGATGCCGCTCCTGCAGATGCGCGCGAACGCCTCGACGACGGCCATCTCGATCTCGAACATCTGGTCGGGCGTGCGACCGACCGAGAGCCGCGACCTGCTGCACTCGGTGCCGCTCATGTGGGACTACGCGCGCGCCGCGGGCTACGACACCGCCTACTGGACGAGCCAGAACCTGATGTTCGGCAACGCGCGCCTCTACGTGCAAGACATCCCCGTCTCGCACCGCTGCGTGGCGACCGAGCTCGACTCGATGGCCGACCTCGACACGGGCGCGCGCGACGACCTCGCGTCCGACCGCGCGATCGAGCTGTGGTCGCAGCTGAAGGAGCCCTTCTTCGCGGTCGTGCACTACTCGGCGAACCACTGGCCGTACATCTACGACCCGGCTCACGCGCCCTTCCAGCCCGCGGAGCTGAGCAAGGCGGCCGACAAGAACGAGGAGTTCAAGAACTACTACAAGGACGTCGTCTACCTGTCCGACATGGCCGTCGCGAAGCTGCTGAAGCACGTGCGGTCCACCGACAGCGGGCAGCGCACGGTCGTCGTCTACACCTCGGATCATGGCGAGGCGTTTCGTGAGCACTGGCAGCTCGGCCACACGAGCGCGATCTACGACGAGGAGATCCTCGTCCCCACGTGGGTGGATGCGCCGCCGGGCACGCTCTCGGAGAGCGAGAGGGCGAGCCTCGAGAGCGCGAAGAACGATCTCGTCTGGCACCTCGACCTCGCGCCGACGTTCCTCGATCTCCTCGGCGTGTGGGACGACCCTGCGCTCGCGTCGTACCGCGCGCGCATGATGGGTCACCCGATCACGCGCCCCGAGCGCACCGTCGAGCCCGTGCCGATCACGAACTGCACCTGGGTCTGGGAGTGCTCGTTCCGCAACTGGGGCATGATGCAGGGCCCCATGAAGATCGAGGCCCGCGAGTGGGACGGCGAGTTCCACTGCTTCAACGTGCTCGACGACCCGGAGGAGCTCCAGAACCTCGGCGAGGCCGCCTGCGCGCCGCTGCCCGCGCTCGCGCGGCAGGTCTATCATGTGATGCCGAACGTCACGCCGCCGGGCCGCGCGCCCGTCGACTGGGGCAAGCACTGACGGGGCGCGCGCCGCGCGGGCGAGGGGCCACGCGCGGTCGCTGAAGCCATGGCCGCGCGGCACCGCGCGACGGCCCGGCCATCAGCCTCGGCGCGTCACTTCTTGTTGCACGTGTGGTCCGTGCAGGCCTGGCCCGGCCCGCACTGCGAGTTGGCGAGGCACTGCACGCACTCGCCAACGCTCGGATCGCAGATCGGCGTCGCGCCGCCGCACTGTGCCTGGGTGAAGCACTTCACGCAGCGGCCGTTGAAGCACGAGCTGATCGCTCCGCCCTGGGTCGGGCAGGGAGCGTCCGCGGTGCACTCCGCGCAGAAGTGCGCCGTCGGGTCGCAGTGCGAGGCCGCGCCGTTCTTGCAGTCCGTGTCGCTGCCGCACGCCGAGGCGCACGTGTGGTCGTACTGCGAGCAGACCTTCTGCGCGTCGCACTCGAACGGAGTGCCGCACTCCGCGCAGCTCCCGAACACGCAGATCGGCTTGCCGGCGTCCTTGCAGTCGGTGTCGGCGAAGCACTCCATGCAGCCGAGCCCCGGGTCGCAGACCTTGCCGTCGGGGCAGCCGCCGCACGGCGCGCCGCCGGAGCCGCCGGACCCTCCGCTGCCCCCCATGCCCGCGGACCCGCCCGTGCCGGTCGACGTGCTCCCCGTGGTCGTGCCCGTGCCCGTCGCGCCGCCGCTGCCGCCGGTGCCCGTCGACGTCGTCGCGCTGCCGCCGGTGCCCGCGCCGTTGCCGTCGCCGCTCGTGGCCGCCGGTTCGGACTTCTTGCAGCTCGTCGCCGAGCCCACGGCCGCGCACAGCGCGAGCGCACCGAGGAAGAGAACACCTCTCGACAGAGACATCGCGTCGCTCCGGCGCCGGCCTACCGGCGCAAAGGGGGGGCGGCCGTTGCCTCCCCCGAAGGGCCTATCGCGTCGGGCGCTTCCGCGCCCACCGCATCGCTCGACGGTAGCCCGGCGGTCGCCGCGCTTCCAGAGCGGGCGCGTAACGGGCGACGAGGAGACGCCCTCGCCTCGTCACTCGGGGAAGGCCAGCTGGATGTCCTTCGACGCGACGCCGGCGCCGGTGAAGTACATCTTCTTGCAGTTGCCGGTCGGCACGGCCCGGGCGAGCTGCGGGTAGTCCATGAAGGCGGTGAACGGGTCCCCGAGGTGCTCGCGCCACGCGGCGCGCTGGACCCCCGCCTGCTCGTCCCAGAAGTAAAGCGTCAGCAGGTCGGCCGCGAGGCCGGTCGGCTGGCGGCGCTTGCCGTTCGACGCGTCGAGCTCGGCCCCGCCGAACGTCTCCGCCGTCGCGGTCCACGCGGCGCTCGGGCTCGCGTGCTCGGCCACGTGGATCGTGGTCTTCGCGGCGGCCGAGTACACCGAGTAGACGAGCAGCCCGTCGTCGTTCGACAGGACGGGATCGTTGATCGAGTCGCCCGCCGCGATCGCGCCGTTGATCGCGGCGAACGGCGCCGGATCCGGCGTGCCCTCGAAGGCCTCGACGCGCGTCTTGCGCTTGAGCTGCCCGAGCTTCTTCTTGTCGGCGGAGACCCCGACCAGGCGCAGCCCGTCGGGGCTGAGCGCGACGCGATCCATCGCGTACCAACCCGCCGCCACCGGCAGGGTGCGGATCACGTCGAACGGGTTCACCGAGTCGGTGCGGTCCGAGTAGCGGACCTCGCCGGCTGCCGGCGACAGGAAGGCGATGGTGAGCTCGTCGGGCGTGATCGACCCGAGCAGGTCGTCCGCCCCGGTCGCGATCACGGGCTTGCCGCCGGGGACCACCGTCCAGTTCGTGTTGATCGAGCACACGTACGAGATGCCCTGGCCGCCCTGGCCCTGCTGGCCGCCCTGGCCCTGACCGCCCGTGCCGGCGCCACCCTGGTTGCCGCCGCCGCCGGCGCTCCCACCGGTGCCCTGGTTGCCGCCGCCCGCGCCGGTGCCGCCGGTGCCCTGGCCGTTGCCGCCCTGCTCGCCGCCGCCCTGTCCGGTGCCGCCGGCGCTCGTGGTGGTGGCGCCGTGACCGTTCGCCGCGCCAGCGCTCTTGTCGTCGGTGCTCTTGCAGCCGCCCGCGCCCAGCGCGGCGACGCACAGCAGCGCCGTGGCGCCGCCGAGGAGTCGAAGCGAGCTGCCCATCTCGAGTCGAAGGAGGTCGTTCATGGCATCCGGGCGCCGCGAGGCGCGAAGGGAGAAGAAAGCGTGTCCTCGGCGGGTCGTAGCGGCCGGCAGCCAGGGGGCCGCCCGCCGCGCTCGGACGTCACTTCGCGGGGTTGGCGCAGCCCTGCGTGCGGGCGTTCTCGTCGAGGCACACGTCGTCCGCCGTCATGCACAGGCCGTCTTGCAGCTTGCCGGACTTGTTGAGGCAGCCGGTCGCCGCGTACTGCGTCTTGCCGTCGTCGCACACGCAGCAAACCGGCAGGCAGTTGAGCGCCACCGTGCAGGCTTCGCACTCCTTGTGGTTGCAGCCCGGCACCTTCTTGATGGCCACGAGGTCGCAGGTGCCGTTGTCCGTCGGGCTGGCCCACACGCTGCCGCCGGCCGTCACGCACACCTCGTTGCCGCCCGTCTGGCCGCCCGCGCCGGCATCCTTCTTGGTCGTCGTCGCCGTGGAGTGGGTCGTGCTGGACGTCGTGTCGGAGGCGGTGTCCCCGTCCCCGCAGCCCCAGGCTGCACCGACGAGGCACGTGACGAGCGCGATAATGGGAGTCCGAAGGCGCATGGTAAGCCCTTTCCCCGGTCTGCGGACCGGCTGGCTCCAGCCTACACGATGGATTCGGATCGCGGTAGGCGCGGCGCGCGCGCTTCGCGGGGGCGCGAGTGCGCTGGTCAGTCCTTCGGACCTTCGTTGTAGCCGCGAGGACGGTGCTTCGGGTCGACGCCCTTGTTCTGCTCGCCATTGTCGAGCGTGTCCGTCGCGAGGTAGCCGATCCAGCTGCCGGGGTGCGCCTCGGCGAGCGCGCGCAGCTCGTCCTCGTGCTCGCGCAGCTTGCCCTCGTCCCATAGGCATTGCAGCCCGAGCGCGATGAGCGACAGCTCGTTCGGGCCGAGGTCGAAGCCCTTCTTGTAGTAGGGCCACGCCTCGTCGGCGCGCTTCAGCCGGCAGAGCGTGTCACCAACGTAGATCTGGCCCATCGGCCAGTTGGGCGCGAGATCGATCGCGATCAGGTTCTCGGCGAGGCGCGTCGCCAGGTCGCCGCGCGCGCCCTTCATGACCGAGTAGTTGAGGTGCGCCTTCGCGCTGTTCGGCACGGCCTTCTTGGTCGCGAACCAGAAGTCGAGATCGCTGCGGTAGTCCATCGAGTGGCGGTACGCCTGGATGCCCTGGAAGACGAAGAACGCCAGCACGAGGCCAGCCGCCACGGGCGCGAGCCGCTTGCCGCGCGCGGCGCCGAGGGCCGCCGCGAACAGCACGCCGATCACGGCGGACGTGCCGATCACCGGGAAGTACCAGAACCGCTCGGCGCGCACCGTGGGCAGGACGACCGGGATGTTCGAGTGAGGGAAGTAGCTCACCACGATCCACATCAGCGCGACGGAGACGAGCACGAGGCCGGCGCGCCCGAGCGGCACGGGCTCGCCTGCGGCGTCGGGTCGAGGGAGGCGAGAGAGCCCGTCGACGATGGCGCCGAGGCCGACGACGAAGACGACGGCGACCACGGTAGCGAGGCCCACGCGGTAGCCGAGCGACGTGACGCCGCGGCGGCCGAGCTCGACCCAGCCGAGGCGCGCCATGGCGGTCGCCAGGGCGATCAGGGCAGCGCCGAGCGCGATCACGATCGGGCGCGAGGGCGTGCGCGACGGGGCGCCGGCGCCTTCGGTGTCGCAGGAGCGGGCCGCCTCGCGACGGGCCGAACGCTCGGCGAACAGCGCCCCGATCCAGCAGCCGAGCGAGGCGATCGGCGGCAGGGCGAGCATGGCGGCGCCGAGGACGCTCTCCGAGAAGACGAGCCGATCCGGGATGGGCTCTTGCGGGAACGAGTAGTCGCCGCTCAGCGCGCGCGGGAAGACGACCTGCGCGAGCCCGCGCCAGTACACGCGCAGCGCGCCCGCGATCCGGTGCGGCACGTCCGCCTGGATGAGCGGGTTGTTCATCGGATCGCGCGGCATCGGCGCCTGGTGGAACCACACGAGCGCCGCGCGCATCGCGCGCTTGGCTTGCGACGCGTCCACCGGCAGCTCGGTGGTGAGGTCCGCCGCGAGCGGCGAGGGGAACCAGCGCTTGCGCAGCTCGACGTAGAGCACGAACGCGCCCGCGGTCGCCACGAGCGCACCGACGGCGCGGGCGAGGCGCGCAGGCCGCTCGGGGTGGGTGAGCGGCGCCGCGACGATCGCGGCGAACGGGACGAGCGGCACGCAGACGAGCGCGCTCTCCTTGCTGAAGAGCCCGATCAGCATCGCGACGAACACGCCGAACGGCATCGCCCACGCGGGGAGCGCGAGCGCCGCGAGAGCGAGCAGCGCGCCGAGGCCGCCGAGGACGTCGGCGATCCCGACGATGCCGCTGACGGCCTCGGTCAGCACGGCGCTCGTCACGAACGCGAGTCCCGTGAGCCACGCGAGCCCGCGGCGCCGCGTCAGGAAGAACGCGATGCAGACGACGAGCGCGGCGTTCGCCGCGTGGAAGGCGACGTTGTAGACATGGTGAAAGAACGGCTGCTTGGAGACGTGCCAGAGCGCGCGCCACAGGAGGTTCGGCAGCGGGCGGTACGATCCGATGCTCCGATCGTGCGGCAAGCCCCAGAAATCCCTGTGAATCGCGTCGATGAAGCGCAGCCCCGACATGCGGTTGACGTACGGGTTGCCGAGCAGCGCCTCCTGCTCGTCGAAGATGTAGTTCGTCGCGGGCGACCGCGTGAACAGCAGCATCGACACGAGCGTCAGCGGCAGAAACGCCACCATGAAGCGCGGGTCTTGCCCGAGGAAATAGGCCTTGGCGTCCGCCGCCCAGCGCTCGAGGCGCGAGGGCGTCGTCGGCAGGGGCGGCAGCTCCTCGCCGGGCGCGTCCGGTGTCGGGAGCGGCTCGGTGCGCGCGTCCGCCGTCGGCTGCTGTTCGGTGCCGTCGTCCACGTTCGCCGTCAGGCGCCCTCCGGCTCCGGGATGCTCCACACGTCGCCCCACAGCGGCTGGCCGCCGTCGATGCCCCAGACCGCGCCCGTGACGAAGTCGTTGCGGTCGCTCGCGAGGAACACGATGACGCGCGAGACCTCTTCCGGCGTGCCGAGCCGCTTGACCGGCGTGGCCTTGCGGGCGAGCTCGAGCAGCACGTCGCCGTACTGGTCGGTGCCGCTCGATCGGATGTTGTTGCCCGGGGCGACCGCGTTCACGCGGACGCCGTGGTGGGCCCACTCGATCGCCAGGGAGCGAGTGAGGTTCTCGACGCCTGCGCGCGCTGCCCCGGTGTGGCTCATCCCGGGGAAGCCGCGCGCGACCATCGCGGTGATGTTCACGATGCGCCCGCGGCGGGCCGGGATCATCGCGCGCGTCGCGACCTCGCGCGTCACGTTCCAGGTGCCGAAGAGGTTGTTGCGCACGACGGCCTCGAAGCCGCGCGGTGACAGGTCCTCGGCGCGGGACGGGAACTGCCCGCCGGCGTTGTTCACCAGCACGTCGATGCGCTCGAAGCGATCGATCACCTGCCCGATGAACGCCGCGACCTGGTCCGGGTCGCGGATGTCGCACGGCGCGGCGATCAGCCGGTCGTCCTCGACGCCGTCCGCGCGCAGGGCCGTCCGCGCCGCGTCGAGCTTGTCCTGCTTGCGCCCGCAGATCGCGACGCGCGCTCCGAGCGTGGCGAGCTCGCGCGCCGTGGCCAGGCCGATGCCCGATCCGCCGCCGGTGACGATGGCGACCTGCCCCTCGAAGAGGCCGCTCGCGAAGAGGGTCGGAGGTGTCACGCGCCGCCGTTTACAACGAGCCCGGCGGCGGCGCCAGCGGCCGTGGCGCCCCCGGCGAGGGCGGGCGCGTCAGCCCGCGGGCTTGCAGAAGACCTCGAGCACGGAGCCCTCGTCGTTGCCCGCCTTGCACTCGGCGTACTTGCCGTCGTCGTTCGGCCGCACGACCACGTCGATCGCGCTGCCCTGCTGCGTCGGCGGGGTGCCCCACACGCACGCGACCGTCTCGCAGGCGCCGGGCGCGAGCGCGCTCTTCGTCGTCGCGCTGCACACGGCCTTGCCGTCGACGTAGAAGCCCACCGGGATGCCAGGAGCGATGGAGTCCGCGCCGCGGTTGCAGACGGCCGCGGTGAGCGTCGCGCCCTCGCCGCCGCAGGTGAAGCCCGTCGACGCGCCGGCGGTGAGGTCGCCCGTCGCCTTGCCGTTCTTGTCGCCGGGCACGTTCTGGCGGAAGTTGTTCAGCCCGGCGACCGACGAGTTCGGCTGCCACTGGCTGGATTTGAACACGGTGCCCTGGTCGTCGATGTGCGTGACCGAGTACGCGTGCTGGCTCCAGATCGGGCGCGACTTGACCCAGCGGTCGTTGGCGTCCGAGTAGACGCGGATGCCCGAGACGCCGTGCGGGTGCGCCGCGCGGCAGGTGCTCCCGGCGCCCTTCGTGCCGTCCGGCGGCGGCGCGCACTTCATGCCTTCCTCGAGGCAGGCGGCCTCGTCCTTCTTGGCGCAGCACTCCGCCGACGTCGCGCAGCGACACAGGCCCTCGTCGCAGGCGCCCGAGACGCAGTCGGTCGCCTTCTCGCAGTGCACGCCTGCAAACTGCGAGTCCACCCCGTTCGCGTCGAGCATCGTGCACGCGATGCCGTCGCCGGTCGGCGAGCACGCCTTGTTCGAGGGCGTCACGAGGTCCGCGCGGAAGTTGCCGTCCACGTCGGCGACGATCGGGTTCTCGTACCAGGTGCACGACGAGCGGTACTGGCTGAAGATGACGTCGCCGGTCTTGCCGCTGTACACCCGCACGAAGCACTCGTCGGCGTAGACGGCCTCCGCGTTCCCGTCGGCCTCGAAGTCGAACACGCTCGATCCCGTGATGCTCGACGAGATGTCCTGGGACTGGCGGCTCCACGCGATGCTGCCGCCGGCGGGGCACGGCCCCGCGAGCCAGTCGCAACGGCCGAGATCGCACTTGCCACCCGGGCGAGGCGTCGGGCCGCAGTCGATGTCGAACACGGTGTACGCGGCCATGCTCGCGACCGCGAGCTCGGGCAGGCCGTCGCCGTCGAAGTCGCCGACGGTGGGCGGGCCGCCACCGCCGCCGGGCAGCGCGATCGGCGCCATCGCGAGCGTTCCGTCGATCGCGTACACCATCGCGTAGCCGCCGCGCACGACGGCGAGCTCCGGGTTCTTCGCGGGGATGCCCTGCCCGTACGCGCCGAAGTCGGCGATCGCGACGTGCCCCGGCGCCGATGGCGTCCCGCCCGGGAAGTACGGCTCGATCGCCCACGCTCCGGCCTTCCACTCCCAGACGAACTGGCCGTTCGTCATCTCGATTGCCGGGTCCTGGTCGAGGTTCGCCGTGATCGAGAACAGGCCCTGGGAGTAGCTCCCGTACCCCGCGGGAGGAGGCGAGAGCTCCTTGCCTGCGGCCGAGATGACGTGCCCGTCGCGGAGCACCTCGGGCACCCCGTCGTCGTCGAGGTCGTGGATCGCGGGTCCCGCCCACCCGAGCGGGCAGCCCCCGCCGCACGCCGGGCCGGTGCCGGGCGCCTTCCACAGCAGGCCCCAGGTGCCTTGTTTCTTGGTGAAAGCGAGCGTCGAACCGTCGGCGCCGTACGCGACGATCTCCGCGACGCCGTCGCCGTCGAGGTCCGCGACCGCGAGCGACGCCGACGAGACGGTGTAGTCGGGCACCGAGTCGCCATCGAGGTCCGTGCCGCCGAGGTTCGCCTCGAGCGAGCAGTCCGATCCCTTGAGCACGCGGATCACGCCGAGGTTCTCCGTGTAGCTGCCGATCACGGTCGCCGTGAACGACGCGATGATGCTCGGGGGCCCGGCGTTCGCGGGGTTGTTGAAGTTCACCACCATCGGCGTGCTCTGCACGTCGACGTGCCCGGGGAACGGGTCGCCGGGCGGCGCGACCGAGAACTCGCACTTCACCTTCGGCGAGAAGATGCCGGGGGGCAGCACGTTCACGCAGCCGGGGTCGTAGGGCGGCGTGCGGTCGTCCCACGGCTGGCAGACGCCCGCGGCGTCGCAGTACGTATCGTTGTGGCAGTCGTCGTCCGTCGTGCACTGGGTCGCGGGCACGCACGCGCCGTGCGAGCAGACCTCGGCGGCGCCGCAGGGCTTGGGGCAGTCGTCCTTTCCGCCGTCCTTGCTCGTCACCGTGGTGATGACGCCTCCGGCTCCGCCGCCCCCGGAGCCCGCGCCGCCGCTGCCCGTCCCGGTGGACGCGCCGGTCGCCGTCGCGCCGCCCTGGCCCGCGGTCGCGCCGTCGTCGCCCGAGCCGCAGGCGAAGCCCGGCGCGAGGCCGATCGCGGAGAGCGCCACCGCGACCCCGAGCCACGGCGCCGCGCGGCGTCGGCGTGGGGTAGGGGAGGACGAGGGCGCGTTCGGTCCGGAGGCGAGGCTCGGCATTCCCTCATGGTCGATTGCGTGCACGTCGTTCAGCAAGGGGCGCGCGAGGGCGGAGGCGCGGTCCGTCGCCGAGGGGGAGGTGGATCGACGTCGAACCATGGGCCTTCGGGTCGGAGTCGTGCGAGGCTCCGCGCGTGCCTTGGGTCCGAGCGATTCTACGAGGGCAGCGGGTCTACGCCCGCGCCGACGAGGCCGGCGCGCTCCGCGTCGAGGGCGGCCGCGTCGAGATCCGCTACAAGCCGAACGACGGACGGCGCTACCAGGCGCGCGCCGACAACCTGAGCGGCATCGAGGGGCCCGCGCTGCCGGAGGACACCTGCGGCCCGGCGGGTGACGTCGCCAAGCCGGAGAAGGCGGCCGCGTCCGCGGGCGGCTCGGCAGCGCCGGCCGAACGGCGCGCGGCGGCGACCGGGCGGGCCGCGGAGGGGCACGCTGCGGCCGTCGCGGCCGGATCGGTCATCGCGTACGCCGACGGCGCCTGCTCGGGCAACCCCGGGCCCGCGGGGCTCGGCGTCGTCATCCTCGACGGCACGCGTCGCATCGAGCTGTCGGAGTACCTCGGCGTCGGCACCAACAACATCGCCGAGCTCACGGCCGTGCTGCGCGTCCTCGACGAGGTCCCCGCCGACAGCGCCCTCGTCGTCCACACCGACAGCCAGTACACCATCGGCGTCGTGCAAAAGGGCTGGAAGGCGAAGGCGAACGTCGAGCTCGTCGCCTCGCTGCGCGCGGCTCTCGTCGGGCGCAAGGCCACGCGGCTCGCGTACGTCCCGGGACACTCCGGCGTGCCGCTCAACGAGCGCGCCGACGAGCTCGCGCGCGAGGCCGTCACCGCGCGTCGTAACCGCCGCGCCGAGATCGGCAGCCCGCCCGCGACGCCCGCCGCCGACGCCTGACGCCCGCCCCGGTCCGGGTTTCGTTGTAGAGTCCGCGCATGCCTCCGAGCTCCGAGACGCCTCGCCCGCGCCCCGTCGTCCTCTGCGTCCTCGGCGGCTTCGGCGAGCGCGCGGAGCGCGAAGGCAACGCCGTACGCCTCGCCCGCACCCCGAACCTCGACGCGCTCTCCGACCGCCCCCGCACGCAGCTCGTCGCCAGCGGCCCCGACGTCGGGCTCCCGGCGGGCACCGCTGGCAGCGGTGAGTCGGGCTGGATCACCCTCGGCGCCGGCCGAGTCCCCGAGCTCGTCCGGACCCGCATCGACCGCGCGATCGACGACGAAAAGCTCGCCGGCGACGAGATGCTCCGTCGCCTGTTCTGGCTCCTCGGCGAGCGCCGCGGCGCCCGCCTGCACCTCTTCGCGCTCGTCTCGGACGGCACGGTGCATGCGTCGATGCGCCACCTCCACGCCGTCCTCGAGGCGGCGCACCTTCGCAACGTCGAGGTCGTCGTCCACGCGATCCTCGACGGGCAGGACACGTCGCCGAAGAGCGCGTGGCGGTTGCTCGATCCGTTCCTCGCCTACCTCGACAAGAAGGGCACCCTCGGCACGGTCGCCGGCCGGCACTACGCCCTCGACCGCGACGGGCGCTGGGACCTCACCCACCGCTACTGGAAGGCGGTGGTGAAGGCCGACGGCCCCCGCTTCGACGACGCCTACCAGGCGATCGCGTCGGCTTACGACGAGGGCCTCGGCGACGCGATGGTCGCGCCCGCGCGCCTCGGCGACTACGCCGGCGTCCAGGGCAGCTTCCTCGCGGACTTCGCGTCGGGCGCCCCGCGATGGGATTGGTGGGGCGAGGACGTCGCCCTCGCGGTCACGCTCCGATCCGACCGCGTCGGCCAGCTCGCGGCGATGCTCCGCGCGAAGGGCCTGCCGCCGGAGGCGCTCGATCTCGTGACCGAGCGAGGCCGCGTCTTCCACGCCTTCGACGAGTTCTCGCTCACCACGCTCACCGAGGCCGACCCCGCGCTCGAGCTGCCGGTGTCGTTCCCGCCCCAGCCGATCGCCGACACGCTCGGCGAGGTCGTCGCCCGCGCCGGCCTCAAGCAGCTGCGCTGCGGCCCGCCGGGCGCGCGGACGCACCTCGGCGCGTACTTCGGCGGCTTTCGCCCCGCGCCCCTCGACGGCGAGGACCGCGTGTTCCCCGCGGCCGCCGCCGACGCGCCCGACGGCGGGTCCGCCGAGGTCGCCCGCGCGGCCGCCGCGGCCATCGAGGCCGGCGCGCACGACCTCGTCGTCGTGAGCCTGCCGGCCGCGGACCGCGCGGCGCACACCGGATCGCTCGACGCGGCGGTGCGGGCGGTCGAGGCCGTCGACGCCGCGATCGGCGTGATCGCTCGCGCGACCCTCGCCGCGGGCGGCGCGCTCGTGGTCACCTCGGATCACGGCAACTGCGAGGACCTGATCGGCGCCGATGGGCCCCGGCCGATGCACACGACGGCGCCCGTCCCGCTCGTGATCGTCGACGACGCTCACCGTGAAGCGGTCCTCGCGCCCGGGCGCCTCGCCGACGTCGCGCCCACCGTCCTCGAGCTGCTCGGTCTCGCGCCGCCGGCGGCGATGACCGGCCGCTCGCTGCTCGCGCGCAGGTGAAGGGGGCCGTGCGGCTCGGGCCCTACCGGCTGCTCGAGGAGGTCGATCGCCTTGGCGTGACCGCTACGTGGCGCGCGGTGCACGATCAGCTCGGCCGCCGCGCGCTCGTGAAGGCGCTCCGCCCTGCGGCCTCGCCCACCTCGGGGTTCGCCCGCGAGATCGAGCGGGAAGCCGCCGCGCTCGCGCGCCTTGACCACGACGGCGTCGTGCGGCTCTACGACTTCGAGCGGACCGACGCCGGCCCGTGGCTCGCCGTCGAGGATCCGGGCGGTTTCTCGCTCGCGGACGTGATCGCGAAGGCACCGAAGCTCGCGCCCGAGGTCGCCGCCGCCATCGCGATCGGCGCCGCGCGCGGGCTCGGTCACGCCCACGAGCGGGGCGTCGTGCACCGCCACCTGTCGCCGCGCGCGTTCACCCTCACCCCCGCGGGCGCCGTGAAGCTCGGCGACCTCGGCGCGGCCCACCTCGACGGCGGGCCGGCGGCTGCCGGCGACGGTGTCGAGGCGATCGGCCCGCCCGACTACCTCGCACCCGAGCAGATCCTCGGCGACCCGCCCGCCGCACCGGCCGACGTCTTCAGCCTCGGCGTCCTGTTCTACGAGCTCCTCGCGGGCGTCCGGCCGTTCACCACCGAGGGCGCCGCGTCCGCCGACGTCGCTCGTCGTATCCGCGGCGCTCTCCCCGCCTCGTTGCGCGACGTTGCTCCGGGCGTGCCTCCGTCGCTCGAGCGCGTCGCGCTTCGCTGCCTCGCGAAGCGCCCGGAGGAGCGCTACCCCGACGCGCGCGCCGTCGCGGTCGCGATCGGCGTCGCCCTCGGCGAGCTCACGTCCACGCCCGAGGCGACGCTCGTCGCCCGCGCCCTCGCCGCGGCGCGCCTCGCCCCCGAGCCCCTCGGGTCCGGCCTCGCGCCGCCGCCCCCTCGCTCCCGCTCGCTCCTGCGCTCGCTCGGCCCCGAAATCCCCGCGTTCGCGGCGCTGCTCGCGATCCTCGTCGTCGGCGTGATCGGGCTCGACCGTGCGCTCGGCGGCGGCGCGCGCTCCGACCCGCGCGGCGCGGCCCAACCGCGAGGCCTCGCCGGGCCGCGCGGCTACGTGCGGGTGCTCGTGCGCCCGTGGGCCGAGGTCCTCGTCGACGGCGAGCTCGTCGACGTGACGCCCATCGGTCGGCCGCTGTCCGTCGCGCCCGGCCGCCACTACCTCACGTTCCGCCACCCCGTCGCGCCCGACGAGCAACGCACGGTGGACGTCGCGGTCGCCCAGACCGTGCTGCTCGACGTCAGCATGCGCTTGTTGCGCGCGCCCCGCATTCCCGACGCGGGCCCTCCGCCCCCGCACCCGTCGGCTTCGCCGTGAGCTACGCCCCCGTGCGCGCTCGCGCGGCCGTGAGGAGGCGCTCGACCGCGAGGAGCGGCCGATCCGCCTTCGTCGCGATCTCCCCTCGGCAGGCCCCGCTCCCTCGCTCGAGCGCGCGGCACGTGTCCGGGCGAGCCGCGTAGATCGAGCACACGTACCGCCGCCGCTCCGCGTCCACGACGAGCGACGCGCAGTGCCCGTCCTCCATCCGCATGTGGCAGCGGTTGCCGAGGAAATGGGTCTGCGCGAGCGCCCGGTCGTCCATGCGGTCGTGGTCGCAGCCGAACACGCGCAGGTACTCCGGCAGCGTCGAGAAGCAGCACGTGCCGCAGTCGAGGCACTCCGGCAGATCGCTCGCGTCGAGCTGCCCCGGGCCCCAGGGCAGTCGCCCGCGATCCGTCACGCGCGGCGTGCCTTACAGTCGCACCTCGAGGTGCGTGCGCCGCCGCAGCTCCTCGAGCCATTTCCGCTTCGCGCGCTCGAGCACCTCGCTCTGCGCGCGCTGCATCATCTCGGGCCGCGCCGCCTCGAGCGTCGTGTACTTCGACGGCGCCCGCTCGACGAGCTTCATCACCACGAGCGCGTCGCCCGCTCGCATCGGGTCCGTCACGTGCCCCGGGTCGAGCGTCATCAGGGCCGCCTCGAGGTCGAGCGCCATCACGGGCCGCCGCCCGGCCACCGCGGCCTGAGACCCCTGCGTCGCGCGGTTGCCGAGGTCGCCGCCCGCGTCGCGCGTCGCGGTATCGTCCGAGAAGCGCTTCGCGAGCCCGGC
>CAIVJW010000199.1 GCA_903906315.1 uncultured delta proteobacterium
CCGCCCCGCCCGCGCCCGCGCCGGCGGACCCCAAGCCGCCCGCCCCCGGCGGCTGACCCGCCCGACCGCGCGCCGGGCTGCCGGGGGGCAGCTCGGCGGCCGATCGACCCGACCCCGACCTACCCCCGGGTAGCCCCGGACCCCGGTCGACCGGCCCCAGGCGTGGCTCGGCGCACCTCCCCCCCTCGCGCGATCCGGTCGGCTCCCTGGCCCGGGCAGGTGCGGCGGCCGATCCGTCGCGCTGCCTGGCCGCTTCGGGCAGCCCCGCTGCCCGCGCGTCGGCGCGCAAGGTTCTCGGCGCATCGCCGATCGCTCGCCGCGTGCCTCCGGTTGACGAGGAGCACGCTTTGCGTCGATCCTGACTACCGTAGGAGGCGTTTGGCATGCCGTTCATTTCTCGGCGGGCGATGGTCGGAGTCCTTGGCGGCGGGCTGTGCGCGGCTCCCCTCGTGGGAAGCGTGCTCGGCGCGGCAGCCGATCTCGCCTCGCCCTCGCCGGCAGGGCGCGACGCCCTCGCCACGCCAGCGGTCGCCCTGATCGCGCCGCTCGCGGTCGGCGCTCGCTTCGCGCGCTGGACGGTCGCGGCCGTGTCGCCCATCGATCGCGGCGCCGTCACCGTGACGGTCCACGGCGCCGACGGCCACGCCTTCCGCCTCGAGATCCTCGCGCGCGACGCCTCTCCGCTCGCGTCGCGCGCCCCCGGCGTGACCGACCGCTTCGCGATCCACGTCGCGAACGGCGGCGACGGCTGGCTCCCGACCGCGGAGGAGCAGGGCCTCGCCGCCATGACGCTCGCGACGATCGTGGCGCGCAACGAGCACGCCGTCGACGCGGACGCCTTCCTCACCCACGCCGAGCGAATCGCCCGTCACCGCGACGGCCTCCTCGGCGCGTGATGCGCGTCGTCGCGCTCGGCCTCTCCTGCAACAGCGCGTGCGTCTTCTGCGCGCAGGGAGAGCTCCGCGCGACCGCCCGGCCGGTCGACCCGACGGCCGCGCTCGCGGCGATCGTCCCGGGGGACGTCGTGGCCCTCGTCGGCGGCGAGCCCACGATCGACCCGCGCCTCGTCGACCACGTCCGCGAGGCCCACGCCCGCGGCGCCTCGCGCGTGATCGTGCAGACCAACGGCCGCCGCCTCGCGTACCGCGCCTACGCGCGCGAGCTCGCCGCCGCCTCGGACCGCCTCGCGTTCGACGTGTCGCTCGCCGGGTCGACCGAGGCGATGCACGACTACCACACGTCCACCCCCGGCAGCTTCGCGCAGACGGTCCGCGGCCTCGCCAACGTCGTCGCCGAGGGCCGCCCGGCCGCCGTCACCGTCGTCGTCACGCGATCGAATTTCCGCCACCTCGTCGACGTCGTGCGCCTCGCCGCGCGCCTCGGCGCCCGCGCCGTGCAGCTCGCGATCGCGCAGCCGGTCGGCGCCGCCGCTCGCGCGGCGGATCGCGTCGTGCCCGCACCCGAGCTCGCTTCCCCGCACCTGGCGGCCTCCGTCGACGAGGCGCGCCGCCTCGGCCTCGGGGTGGTCGTCGCCGGTAGCGCCGCGCCCGACGACGCGCGCGGCTGGTTCGCCGGCTTCGGCGAGGTCGAGGACGTCCCGCTCCCCGCGCCCCGCGTGCGCCCCGCCGTCGCCGGCTCCGCCCCCGGTCGCGCGACCGTCCCCCTCGGTCGCCCCGCGCCCGGCCGCGACGAGGTGCGCGCGCACGATCGCCGCACCGGCGCCGACCTCGAGGCCCTCTTCCCCGATCTCTTCCCCGAGGCGGCCTCGGCGCCGGCCCCGCGTCGAGCGGCGGGGGCGGGCTGATGGCGAACCTCGGCTACATGCAGCTGGTCCGTCACTGCAACCAGTACTGCCGCTTCTGCTCGAACCCCGAGACGGGCTGGGTGCTCGACCTCGACACGGCGAAGCGCCAGATCGACGACTTCGTCCGGCGCGACTACTTCGGCGTCATCCTGACGGGCGGCGAGCCCTCGCTCTCGCCCATCGTCGCCGAGGTCACCCGCCACGCGCGCGATCAGGGCCTGCACGTCCGCATGATCACGAACGGGTCGAAGATCGCCGATCCGAAGGTCGCGCGATCCTACGTCGAGGCGGGCCTGCGCCACTTTCACGTCTCGGTCCACTCGTGCCGCGAGGACGTCGAGGACGTCCTCACCGGCGTGCGCGGATCGTTCGCGCTCGCGATGCGCGCGGTGGAGAACCTCGCCGCGCTCGACGCCGAGCTCGCGGCGGAGGGCGGCGTCACCGTCGACGTCAACACGGTCATCAACGCCTTCAACTGCGACCACCTCGACGAGACCGCGCGCGCGCTCGTCGCGCGGTTCCCGTTCGTGCGCCACTTCGTCTGGAACAACCTCGACCCCTCGATGGGGCGCGCCGAGACCAACCGCGACACCGCCCACCGCCTGCGCGACCTCGAGGTCTCGCTCGGCCGCGCGCTCGCGTTCCTCGCGCGCGAAGGCCGCAGCTACCGCGTCGAGCGCGTGCCGCTCTGCTTCATGGTCGAGCACGCCCACGCTTCGACCGAGACGCGCAAGATCGTCAAGGGAGAGGAGCGCATCGTCCACTTCCTCGACGACAAGGGCACCATCCGGCAGACCGACTTCCGCCACGAGAAGGCCGCGGCCTGCGGGCACTGCACCCTCGACTCGATCTGCGGCGGGCTCTTCGAGCTCGGGTCGTTCTACGACACGCGCGAGCTCGCCCCCGTCTTCGTCCCCAAAGAGCCCATCGTCCGCCGCATCCTCGCGGAAGAAGGGGGCGCGCCCCCGGGCGTCCGTGCCCCGCGCTCGTTGCCCGTTCTCGCTCGCGATCTTCAGGAGGCTTCGAGATGACCCGTTCGCATGGCAGGTTCCTCCTCGCGCTCGTCCTCGGCGGCGCCCTCGCTCCGGCCTGCGCCGCGAGCGACGAGGTCTCGACGGTCGAGAACGGCACCACGACGACCGACACGGCCACGACCACGGGTACGGAGACCGGCGGCGGTGGGGCCACCACCAGCACCACGCCCACGACGAGCACGTCGACGGGGGTCGGCGGTCACGGCGGTCACGGCGGCGCGGGCGGCCACGCGGGCAGCGCCACGGGCGGCTCCGGCGGCGCGGCAGGCCATGGCGGCAGCGGCGGCAACGGCGGCAGCGGAGGCTCGGGCGGAGGCGCCGCGGGCGGGCCGCAGGACGCGGGCGCCGATGCGTCGGACGCGGGCGCGGACGCGTCCGACGGCGGCGACTGCAGCCAGCTCCCCGAGATCTGCGACGGCCTCGACAACAACTGCAACAAGCAGATCGACGAGGGCGACCCGGGCGGCGGCGTCGACTGCGTCGCGGCGGCCTTCGGCGAGTGCAAGAAGGGCGTCACCAAGTGCGAGAAGGGCAAGGTGTCGTGCCTCGCCCCCAAGGGCACGCCCGAGGTCTGCGACGGCCTCGACAACAACTGCGACGGCAACGTCGACGAGGGCAACCCCGGCGGCGGCGTGCAGTGTCAGACGGGCCTGCTCGGCATCTGCGCGACCGGCATCACGACCTGCACCGGCGCGGGCGGCGTGGTCTGCAAGCCGAACGTCACGCCCGGCCAGCTCAAGGAGTCGTGCAACGGCCTCGACGACGACTGCAACGGCCTCGACGACGACAACGTCGCGCAGGTCGGCCAGGCGTGCACGGACGGCAACTTCAAGGGCATCTGCCAGTTCGGCACGTACTCGTGCCCGAAGAACGCGCCCATCCAGCTCACCTGCGATCACCCGCTGCCGGGTACGGTCCAGGAGAGCTGCAACAACAAGGACGACGACTGCAACGGCACGATCGACGACCCGGCGCTCGTGAACGGCCTGCCCTGCGCGACCGGCTTCCCCGGCGTCTGCGCGGCGGGCACCACCCAGTGCGTCGGCGGCAGCTCGACCTGCAACGCGAAGGTCGCGCCGGGATCGCAGGCGGAGCTCTGCAACAACCTCGACGACAACTGCAACGGGCAGGTCGACGAGATGAACCCGAACCCGGCCTGCACCCAGCAGAACCCGAACGCGCAGTACGTCCAGGCCTGGGGCTGCAGCGCCGGCGGCTGCGACATCACGACGTGCCAGTCCGGCCACGCCGACATCGACGGCGCGCAGGGCAACGGCTGCGAGTGCACCTCGGACGCCTACCAGAACGACTGCAACCTGGCCGGCTCGGCGAGCGTCGTGAAGGGCGGATCGGCCACGATGCTGGGCAAGATCGAGAGCGCCAACGGCTCGGACTACCTGAAGCTCAGCTTCACGGTCCCGGCCGTCGGCACGGGCTACCACCCGAAGGTCGTGCTGAGCGACAACGCGGGCGGCCAGTACGCGATGGACATCCTCACCGACTGCAGCACCCTCGCGCAGGGGCAGGGCAACGAGACCGGCGCGGGCGTCGACACCTGGGAGCAGAACTACAACGGCTACGTCCCGGGGCCGGGCTGCTGCTCGGACAACACCCTGCGCATCGGCAGCGTGATCGTGCGGGTCTACCGCAAGTTCGCCAACCAGCCGACGTGCACCAACTACACCGTCACCGCCACGAACCCGTGAGGCCGGCCGCCTCGCGGCTCCAGAGGACGACGAACGAATGGCTGACACTTCGGTTGTGCTCGGCGAGGGCTCGGTCGATCTCGAGCTCGACGAGGGCCTCTACCCGCGCGACGCGATCTACGGCGCCGCCTACGTGTTCATCGACAGGTGCTACGTGCTGCTCGACCGGGTCGCCGGCGGCCGCATCAAGGTCGCCTTGCGCGCGAAGCGCGGCGGCGCGGCGGACTCCGCGGCGCTCGCGGGCGAGCTTCAGAACGAGCTCCTCGCGCAGGCGTGGCGTCGCGCGATCGCCGAGGAGAACCGCGCGCTCATCGAGCAGGTGACGACGCGCGCGCTCGCGGGCGCCGCCGGCCCGCCGGGGCTCGACGAGCTGCTCGCGATGGACATCGGCGAGGCCACCGCGTTCGAGGACCCGCTCGGCATCGCGATGAGCTGGGAGGAGAAGTACGCGAAGAAGAAGGCCGCGCCGCAGGTCGACGACCCGCCCGACGCGCAGGGCGATCCCCCTCCGGAGAAGGGGTCGTGATCGAGCTCCGCTTCCACGGCGAGCTCTACGACGGCTTCGCGATCGACGAGGCCGCGAAGGTGTACGGCCCGTTCGGCGTGATCGACCTCGCGCGCGAGGGGGACGCCTTCGTCGCGCGCGTCACGGTCGGGGCCGCCGCGAGGGATCAGGGCGTCGACGAGGCGACGCTCGCCGCGGAGCTCGCCAACTACGCGCTCGGCAAGACCATCGAGCTGCGGGGCGCGGGCGGGGGCCACGGGGGCGCGCCGTGAGCCTGGTCGAGATCGGCCCGACCCCGCGATCGCCCGGCGTCCTCGTGCCGGTCCGCTTCCGCGCCATCGGCGATCGCGTGCTCTACACGAACCCGTGGGGCGACTGGGTCCTCGTGTCGAAGGCGGATCACGCGCGGCTCCTCGCCGGCGAGGCGCCGCCGCCCGGGCCGCTGCACGACGCGCTCGCGGCCAGGAGCTTCCTCCGCGCGACGGTCGACCCGCAGGAGCAGGCGGATCGCCTGGCGCGCAGGCGCCGCTTCCTCGACGCCGGGCCGAGCCTCCATGTCTTCGTCCTGACGCCGCGGAGCAACGAGACGAACGTCCACGGTCACGCGAGCCGCGCGGAGGCGGACGCGGTGGCTCCGGACATGACGCTGGAGACGGCCGAGAAGGCCGTGGACCTCGCGCTGCAGACGACGTCGCCGTCGGTGACGATCGAGCTCCGGGGCGGCGAGCCGCTCGTGAGCTTCCCCGTCCTGAAGCACGTCATCCTTTGCGCGCTCCAGAAGAACCGCTCCTACGGCAAGCAGCTCGCGTTCACGATGGTGTCGAACCTCGCCCTCATGGACGACGACAAGCTCGCCTTCCTCGTCGCGAACAAGGTGCAGATCGCCACCCACGTCGACGGGCCGGAGGCGCTCCACTCGAGGCAGCGCGCGCTCGCTGGCGGCAGCTCGTATCGCGAGGCGGTGACGTGGATCGAGCGCATCAACGCGGCCTACGTGAAGCTCGGCCTCGACCCGTCGATCTACCACGTCGAGGCGCGGCTCACGACCACGCCCGAGGCGCTCCGCTACCCTCGCGAGATCGTCGACACCTACGTAGGCCTCGGTTGCCGGGCGATCTTCCTGCGACCCGTCGTCCCGTTCGGCTGGGCCGACCGCCCGGCGAAGGCCGTCGAGCACGACGGCGGGGCGTTCATGGAGTTCTACCGGACCGCCGTCGAGCACCTCCTCGGCTACAACCGCCGCGGGCATCAGGTGACCGAGGGCTACGCGACGATCTTCCTCACCAAGATTCTGCGTGACGAGGACCCGACCTCCCTCGACGTGCGGTCGCCGTCCGGCTCGGCCATCGGCGCGCTCGCGTACCACTACGACGGCGGCGTCTTCACGAGCGACGAGGGCCTCCGGATGCACGAGCTGGGCGACAGCGCGTTCCGCATCGGTGACGTCGCGACCTCCACGTACCGGCAGCTCATGACGCACCCGACCGTGCGCGCGCTCGTGATGGCGTCGATCCGCGAGGTGCAGCCCGACTGCGTGAGCTGCGCGTTCACGCCCTACTGCGGCGTGCAGCCGGAGCACAGCTACCGCACGCAGGGGTCGATCTTCGGGCGGATGCGCGAAAGCACGCTCTGCGCCGTCCACAAGGGCATCCAGGGCTACCTGTTCGAGAAGCTCGGCGAGGGCGACGAAGCGACGCTCGAGATCCTGCGCCGGTGGACGATGGTCCCCGATCGGCCGCACTTCCTGCACGCATCGTCGGCGTCCTGAGGCTAGTATGCGGTGCGAGACCCCGGTCGCGGGGGAGAGGTCCAAGAGGCGATGAGCAAGTCAGACGGTCCCAAGCTCCCGAGCTTCGAGAAGAAGCCCTCCGGCATGCTCTCCCGGCTCGAGACCGAGATGTCCGACAAGGCGAGGGACGACGCGGACCAGGCGCCCGGGATCGATCCGGTCGGCGGCGTCATTCCGGCGCAGCATTGCTCGCACGGCAGCCACGGCTCGCACGGCAGCCACGGCTCGCACGGCAGCCACGGCTCGCACGGCAGCCACGGCTCGCACGGCAGCCACGGCTCGCACGGCAGCTGGTAGCGCGGCGCTCGCCGGCGCGTGCGCGCGGGCGATCCCGCGAGCCCTCGAAGGTCGGCCTTCGAGGCCACTTGTACGAAACCACGAGAGCGCTCTTGCCAAGAACGACGCGCTCCGTATACTGCCGCTCCCCCATGCCCGGCGAGTGGCCGGGACCGAGGAAGACGGAACATGTACGCGGTCATCAGGACGGGCGGGAAGCAGTACCGGGTTGCCGAAGGCACGGTTGTCCGGGTCGAGAAGCTCGTGGGCAGCGCAGGCGAGAAGATCACCTTCAACGAGGTGCTCTTTCTCGGCGGCGACGCCCCCAAGCTCGGACGACCCTTGGTCGACGGTGCTTCGGTTGGCGGCGAGATCATGGCGCAGGATCGCGGCAAGAAGGTCGTCGTCTTCAAGTTCCGGCGCCGGAAGAACTACCGCCGCAAGGCGGGCCATCGGCAGCCGTACACCCAGGTCAAGATCACCACCATCACGGCTTAGGAGGCTGCAATGGCTCACAAGAAAGGCGGCGGCTCCTCCCGCAACGGGCGTGAATCCAACGCCCAGCGTCGCGGTGTCAAGGTTTACGCGGGTACGCCGGTCATCGCTGGCAACATCCTGGTTCGCCAGGTCGGTTCCAGCATCCACGCCGGCAAGAATGTGGGCACGGGCCGCGACTACACGCTGTTCGCCTTGGTCGACGGCGTGGTGAAGTACGAGTGGCAGTCGAACACCCGCAAGCAGGTGTCCGTCTACCCCGCTCAGGCTTAGTCGCGATCGGGCCTCGGGCGGCGGTGGTCCCGATGGGGCTGCTGCTCGCTTCGAGGCTCAGGCCGGCGCGCCGACGGTGCGCTGAGCTCGGCAGGGAGCGACGGTAGAAGTACCGGCGGTTCCGTGCGTGATCACCGGTCGACAGGCCGGTGTTTGCGTTCCATCCTCGCGGACTGGGATCGCCTCCGACGTTGCTCCACAGGCTTCTTGCCGTCGATCTGGACGGGACGCTCCTGCGTCCGGACGGGGAGGTTCATGCGGTCGACCGCGAGGCGATCGTGCGTCTCCGCGCGTCCGGGGTTCCCACCACGATCGTGACGGGGCGCATGTTCTCGGGCTCGCGCCCGGCCGCGGAAGCGACCGGCGTGCTGGGCCCGATCGCGTGCGTCGACGGCAGCCACATCGTCGACGTCGAGAGCGGCGAGTCGCGGCGCTGCGAGGCGCTGCTCGCCGGTCACGCGATCGAGCTGCGAGGCGTGCTGGACCGGCACGGGCCGGCGAGCTTCGTGTTCGCGCAGGACACCATCGTCCACGATGCGGCGGGCGACGCGTTCGTCCCGTACGTGCGCACGTGGTCGCCCAACGTGGACCGGGTCGTTCGCGTCACCGACCACCCGTTCTGGGAGCACGAGGCCGGCATCCTGGCCGTCGTGGCGCTCGGCACCGAGGCGGCCATCCTGGGCGCGGTGGAGGAGCTTCGCGAGCGCCTCGCGCACGCCGCGTTTGTCGTGTCGTTTCCGGTCGGCCGCATGCCCGGCATGCACGCGATGCTCGTGCGCGCCGGGGGGGCCACGAAGGGCACGGCCATCGAGTGGCTCGCCGCGCACCACGGTATCACCCCCGCCGAGGTCGTCGTGGTCGGTGACTGGCTGAACGACGTGCCGATGTTCGAGGTGGCGGGGCGGTCGTTCGTGATGGGGCAAGCGCCCGAGCACGTGAAGGCGAAGGCGACCGATCGGCTCGAGACCACCGCCAGGGACGGCGGCGGTGTCGCGGCGGCGATCCTGCGCGTATGGGGGCTATGACCCCGTCGCGCGAGCGCGCGTTCTAGAAGCCCGCGCTGTCGACGCCGCCGTGCGGGTCCGGCTTCTTCGTCCCGGCCGGCGCGGTGGGCGCGCCCGGCCTCATGACCTTCTTGACCGACGGGAGCTCGCTCGGCTCGACGACCAGCGTCTTGTCGTCCGCGGCGGCCTTCGCGTTCCGCTCGACCTCGGCGTCGGCTTTCACGCGATCGAGCTGCTCCCGAAGGCGCCCGAGGTGGACCGAGAGGCTCGCCTGCTCGCGCCCGGCGACCGCGACGATCGGCGGGCGCAGACGCAGCATGGCCGTGGCTGCTGCGCCGAGGATGGCGACCGACAGGAGCGTGGCGCCCACGACCATCGACGCGCTCGGCGGGCGGTGCGTGCTGCGCGACCGAGGCTCCTCGGACCAGGGGCCCTGCGAGGTCGTCAGGTTGCGTGGCAGCGGCGCGGGCGGCGGGATCGACGGCACGCTCACCATGCTCAGGCGCGGTGGCGGCAGCGTCGTCATCTTCGGCTGGAACGCGGTGAGCGGGGACCTCGTGATCTTCATCACGGCGCTCTCGAGCCGGTCGGCGAGCTCCTTCGCCGTGCCGATGCGCTGGGTCTTGTCCTTTGCCAGCGCAGCGTCGACGACCGTCGAGATCTCCGGCGGGACGGCCGGGTTGATCTCGCGCACGGGGATGTGCGGCTTCGCCATGATGGCGACCATCAGCGCGTTGTAGTTGCCCGCGTCGAAGGGCACGCGACCCGTCAGCGCCTCGTAGAGGATGACGCCGAGCGACCAGACGTCGCTGCGGCCGTCGAGGTCCGTGTCGCCCTGCGCCTGCTCCGGGCTCATGTACGCAGGTGAGCCGAGGACCGCGCCCGTCTGGGTGCGGGCGAAGTCGCCGTCGGCCGTGTTCGTCGCCTTGGAGACCCCGAAGTCGAGGACCTTCGGCACGACCTCGCCGCGAGAGTCGATGGCGAAGAAGATGTTGCCGGGCTTGAGGTCGCGGTGGACGAGGCCGCGCATGTGGGCCTCTTCGAGGCCGCGCGCGATGAAGGCGATCCAGGCCGCCGCCTCGGGCGGGCGAATGATGCCGGCGCGCGTGAGGCGCTGGTCGAAGCCCTCGCCCTCGAGCAGCTCCATCACCAGATAGGGCGTGCCGTCCTCGGCCTGGCCCATGTCGTAGACGTCGACGACCGCGGGGTGCTTGATCTGCCCGCACGCCTTCGCCTCGTGGAAGAATCGCTGCAGCGCCTCGCGGTTCTGCGCGAGGTCCGGCGCCAGGAACTTGATCGCGAAATCGCGATCCGTCAGCTCGTTGCGCGCGCCCCAAACGCTGCCCATGCCACCCGCCCCGAGGAGCTGCAGTAGTCGGTACTTTCCGGAGACGAGCTGGCCGGGTTGCACGCTGAGAACCCTGCGGGGACCTTCCCCCGTTCCCTCGGGAACAGAGTGGGCCAAGGCACGGGCGCGGTCAACTGACGTCATGGTCCTTCGAGGCGGAGCTGCTGCGGGGAGGGGAGCGTGCGCGGGGGGGACGAGCACGTGAGGCCCCTCTAGCCGGCGAGGGGTGAACATGGGTTCGATCGGGCAGCCCGGGTGCACCGGCACGAATGCCGGTGGAGGGCAGCCAAGAAGCCCTGCTTGGCAGGGCTCGGATCGATCCGAGCCCGGCCGAAGGTCTGGCTATTGGGCCGCTTTGCCCCGGCCCTGGGGCCGGTGATCGAGGAGGGCCAGGCCGCAGCGATCGGACCGATGGTCAGCCGGCGAGGGGTGAAGGGGCCCGTGGGCGGGTCGCCTGGAGAGAGCCTCGGCGCGTGGCCGGAGGCTCATGAGCTTCAGGCCTTGCCTTGCGCCTGCGCGAGCTGCTGCTGCTGCTGCTGGAGGAACTGCGCGACCTGGCGCGACCGCTCGATCGCGAACTGCTTGACTTCCTTGCTCGGCGAGCCGGCGAGGGCGTTCAGCAGCTTCGTGACCTTCTCGATCTGGCGGGCCTGGAAGAGGGCCTCGAAGTAGTTGTTCGCGAGGCGCACGTCGCGGCTCATCTTGGCCTCGTGCGGCTGCAGGAGCTTGACGACGCCGTCGAGCGCCTCGCGCGAGCCCTGCGCGTCGCCGGCCTCGGCGAGGACCTGGCTCTTCCTGCCGAAGAGCGCCGACAGGCAGAGGAGCGCGAGCGGGTCGTCGCCGGCGACCTCGACGCCCTTCTTCGCGAAGGCCATCGCCTTGTCGAGCGTGGCCTCGTCGTTGGCGTAGAAGCCCTGGAGCGCGATGTACGGCGCCGCCGACCGCTTCGTGGTGGCGAGCTTCTCGAGCTCCTCGACCGCCTGGTCCTCGGTCGTCGTGCGAGCGAAGTGCTGGTAGAGGACGGCCCACGCGTCGACGTTGCCGGGGTCGATGCCGATGGCCTTGTCGATGAACTCGCGCTCCTTCGCGTCGTCCTTCTTCTCGTTGAAGAGCTTCGCGAGGTGCAGGGACGGGTACGGGTTGTCCTTGAGGAGGTTCTGCGCGCCCTTGAGCGTGCCCTCGGCCTTGTCGAGCTTCGACTGCTGGAGCTGCACGACGCCGAGCAGGAGCCAGGCGTCGCCCGGGCCGCCCTTCTGCACGATCTTGGCGAGCACCTGCTCGGCCTTCGCCTGGCGCTGGTGCTTGATGAGCTCCTGCGCGTAGGTCATGCCGAAGGCCATGTCCTCGGGGTGCTCGCCCCAGTGCTTCTCGAGGCCGGAGAGCAGGTCCTCGAGGCCGATGGCGATCGGGCGGCCCTGGTCGTCCTGGACGTGCACGGCGGGGCCGTTGAAGCCGAGGAGCTGCCACATCTGCTCGGGCGTGACGGCCGAGGGGCCCTTCTCGAGCATCGCGATGAGCTCGTCGGTCGGCTTCGCGATCGGGACGACCACGAGCGCGTTCGACGGCAGCACGCCGTTCGGGAAGGCGCTCACCGGCGCCACGATGGCGGCGCCGCCCGTGATCTGGAGGCCGGCCACGTTCTGCTGTCCGTTGGAAACTGCCATGGTGTCGCTCCGCGGCCTCGCTCCCCGCGAGGCCCAGTGTGGTTTCGAGGGCGGCGCAAGCTAGCAGGGTCGGACGGGCTTGCCAACGGGGGGAAAAGCGGGGGTCAGGGCGCCCTTCGGGCCTCGTGCTCGACCCGGAGCCGGTGCGCGAGGAGCGTCAGCCGGTCCTCTTTGCGCGTCTCGCCGAGCGCGAGCTGGAGGGCGCGCGGGTCGGCGACGAGGACGCACAGCCGCTTGCCGCGCGTGACCGCGGTGTAGATCAAGTTGCGCGACAGCATGACGAAATGCGCCGTCAGGATCGGCACGACGACGCAGGGGTACTCGCTGCCCTGGCTCTTGTGGATGGTCGTCGCGTACGCGAGCGTCAGCTCGTCGAGGTCGGCGTCCTCGTAGACGACGTCGCGCTCCTCGAAGCGGACCACGACCTGTCTTGCGGCCGGGTCGACCGAGGCGACGCGGCCGACGTCGCCGTTGTAGACCTCGCGGTCGTAGTCGTTCTTGAGCTGCATGACCTTGTCGCCGACGCGCAGGGTGCGGCTGCCCTTCGTGACCGAGGGGCCGGAGGGGTTCAGCGCGGCCTGGAGCGACTCGTTCAGCGCGATCGCGCCGGCGGCGCCGCGGTGCATCGGCGTGAGCACCTGGACGTCGCGCACCGGATCGAGGCCGAAACGCTGGGGGATCCTGCGCGTGACGAGGTCGTGCACGGCGGCGGCGGCGGCCTCGGACTCGCGCCGCTCGATGACGTAGAACTCGCCGTCGGTGCCGGTGGCGCCCTCGGGCGGCAGGCCGTCGTGGATGCGGTGGGCGTTCCGGACGATGAGGCTGTCTTCGGCCTGGCGGAAGATCTGCGTGAGCCGGACCGTCGGCACCGCGCCCGAGGCGATCACGTCGCGCAGGACGGCGCCGGGGCCGACCGACGGGAGCTGATCGACGTCGCCGACCAGCACGAGCCGGGCGCGATCGGAGATCGCCTGGAGGAGCGCGTCGGCGAGGGGCAGGTCGATCATGCTCGCCTCGTCGACGATGATCGCGTCCGCCTCGAGCGGGCGGGCGAGCCGCCGCGCGAACTCGCGCGCCTTGGGGTCGAACTCGAGCAGGCGGTGCAGGGTCACGGCCTCGCGGGACGTCGCCTCGGTCATGCGCTTGGCGGCGCGGCCGGTCGGGGCCGCGAGGCGCACGGAGAGGCGCGCGCGATCGAAGAGCGAGAGCACCGCGCGCACGACGGTCGTCTTGCCGACGCCCGGGCCGCCCGTGATGACGATCACGCGGTGCGCGGCGGCCGCCTCGACGGCGGCGCGCTGCGCGGGGGCGAGGGTGACGGAGGTGCGCTGCTCGTGCGCGGCGATGGCCTCGGCCGCGAGCGCGGGCGGGATCTCCGCGCGCGCGCCGAGCAGGGTCGCGAGCCGCTTCGCGAGGCGCACCTCGGCGTCGTGGAGCTCGACGGGGTAGACGGCCTCGAGGGCGGCGCCGTCCAGGCCCGCGGCGGCGAGCGAGGCCGGGAGCGACGGGCCGGCCGGCACGCGATCGAGGCGCACGCGCCCGTCCCTCGCGAGCGTGTCGATCGCGCCGTCGACGTCCGACGCCTCGCGCTCGAGCATGGCGGCGGCGCGATCGCGGAGGTCGCCGCGCTCGCTGAACGCATGCCCGCGCGTCGTGAGGTCGTGCAGCGTCTGCAGCACGCCCGCCTGCGCGCGCTCCGGCGCGTCGGCGCCGACCCCGACCGACCGCGCGATCCGGTCGGCCGTCTTGAAGCCGACACCCCACACGTCGAGCGCGAGGCGGTACGGAGCGCGCGCGACGAGGTCGAGGGCCTTCGGGCCGAAGCGCTTGAAGATGCGCGTCGCGAGCGCGGGCGACGCGCCGTGCGACTGCAGGAAGATCATGATGGCGCCGATCGCGCGCTGCGAGCCCCACGCCTTCGCGACGGCCTCGGCGCGGCGCGGCCCGAGGCCGGGCACGTCGCGCAGCCGGTCGGGCGTCCGGTCGAGCACCTCGAGCGTGCGTTCGCCGAACGCCTGCACGATCCGCTTCGCGTACGACGGGCCGATGCCGTGGATCATGCCCGACCCGAGGTAGCGCTCGAGGCCCTCGATGGTGGAGGGGGCGATCACGAGCAGCGTCTCGATCTTGAGCTCGAGCCCGTGCTTGGGGTTCTGCTGGTAGCGTCCGGTCGCGCGGACGCGGGTCCCGGGTGGGGCAGGTGGGCCGACGCCGACCCACGTCTCCGGCTCGGGGCGCCCGCTCACCGCGACGCGCAGGACGCGGAAGCCCGTCTCGTCGTTCTCGTACGTGACGCGCGCGACCTCGCCGTCGACGGTGGCCATGCGGTCGCCGGCGCGCGGCGGGCCCTCCGCGAAGAGCGGCCCGGCCGGCCTCGCGTCGCCGCCCGCGCCGCGCTCGGGCGGCATCGGCCGCAGGGGCTCGCGGCGGCTCGGGCCACGGGATTGACGGGACACCGAGCGAGCATGGCCTGCGCGGAGGGTCGACGGCAATGGCTGCGCCCGAACGGGGGCACGAGGCGCTCGATAGCGCTTGCGACGGCGCACCGCGACGACGATGCTCGCGCGCCATGAGCACCCTGCACCGGCTGCACGAGCGCTGCGCCTGCGGCTCGTCGATGTCGTCGTACCAGGCCGGGGCGCCTGCGCGCCCGTTCGTCCTCGCCGGTACGAAGCGCGTCTACGAGCGATCTCGGCCGTTCGTCATCCGCCACCTCGCGCTCGACCTGGCCCTCGACCTGGCCGGCAAGGCCGTGCGCGGCACGGCCGTGATCACCCTCGTGCGCGTCGACCCGACGGCCGACGAGGTCTCGCTCGACGCGGTCGGCTTCGAGATCGAGCGCGTCGAGGCCGGCGTCGCGGAGGGCGAGCTCCACAAGGCGCGCCACGTCTACGACGGGGTCGTGCTCCGGGTCGCGATCCCCGCGGGCGCCGCCGAGGCGACCGTGCGCGTGCGCTACCGCGCGGTGCCGCGGCGCGGGCTCTACTTCCTCGAGCCCGACGAGCACGTGCAGTCGCGCCCCCGCCAGGTCTGGACGCAGTGCCAGGACGAGGACGCGCGCCATTTCTTCCCTTGCCACGACAAGCCGCACGTCAAGCACACCCTCGAGCTCGTCGCGCGCGTGCCGGCGGGGCTCACGGTGATCTCGAACGGCGAGCTCGTAGGCGACGAGGCCGAGCGCCGGGGCGGGGTCTTCCGCTTCCACATGAGCGAGCCTCTGCCGAGCTACCTCGTGACGCTCGTCGCGGGCGAGTTCGCGCGCCTCGACGACCGCGTCGGCGACGTCCCGCTCGCCTACTACGTGCCCAAGGGCCGCGAGGAGGACGGCCGTCGGACGTTCCGCCGCACGCCCGACATGATCCGCCGCTTCGGCGAGCTCACGGGCGTCCCGTACCCGTGGAACAAGTACGATCAGGTCGTCGTCAGCGACTTCATCTTCGGCGGGATGGAGAACACGACCGCGACGACGATGTACGAGCACATCCTGCTCGACGATCGCGCCGCCGTCGACATCACCTCCGACGACCTCGTCGCGCACGAGCTGGCGCATCAGTGGTTCGGCGACTTCGTCACGTGCCGCGACTGGTCGCACGCGTGGCTCAACGAGGGCTTCGCGACGTTCATGGAGCACGTCGACCGCGAGGGCGCGCTCGGGCGCGACGAGTACGACTACTCGCTGCGCGGCGACCTCGAGTCGTACCTCGGCGAGGCGCGAGGCCGTTACCGCCGTCCCATCGTCTGTCAGGACTACGAGGCGCCGATCGACGTCTTCGATCGCCACCTCTACGAGAAGGGCGCGTGCGTCCTGCACCTTGCGCGGACCGAGCTCGGCGACGCCCTCTTCTGGCGCGGCGTCTCGACCTACCTCGGGCGCCACGCCCGCGGCGTCGTCGAGACGCGCGACCTGCTCCGCGCCTTCGAGGACGTGAGCGGCAAGAGCCTCGAGCACTTCTTCGATCAATGGGTGTTCCGCGCCGGCCACGTGGAGCTCGAGGTCGTCATCACCCACGAGGGCGAGGCCTGCACGATCGCGGTGAAGCAGGCGCTGCCGGTCCCGCCGCCCGGCGGCGAGGCGACGCCGCCGTTCGTCTTCGACCTCGTGATCGACGTCGCGATGCCGGGTGAGGCCGCGCCGCGACGCGAGCTGCGCCGCGTGGACCAGGTGAGCCACACGTTCGTGATCCCGGGCAAGGAGCGCCCGCGCTTCGTCGTCGTGGACCCGGATCTTCGCGTGCTCGGCGAGGTCCGCGTCGAGGCGCCGGCCGACATGCTGCGCGCGCAGCTCCGCGAGGCGGCCACGGCGCGCGGCCGGTCGCTCGCGGCCGGGCCGCTCGCCAAGCTCGACGACCCGCCGACGACGGCCGCGCTCGCCGACGCGCTCGCCGACGACAAGGAGTTCTGGGGCGTGCGCGCCGACGCCGCGGGAGCCCTCGGCGCGCTGCGATCGGACGCCGCGTTCGAGGCGCTGTGCGCGAGCCTCGCGGCGCGCCACCCGAAGGTGCGGCGCGCCGTCGTCCGCGCGCTCGGCGCGTTCCGGTCCGCGAAGGCCGCCGAAGCGCTCAAGCCGGTCGCGCTGCGCGACGCGAGCTACCTCGTCGAGGCCGAGGCGGCGCGCGCGCTCGGCGCGACCCGGCAGCCCGCCGCGTTCGACACCCTCGTCGAGATCCTCGATCGCCCGGCCTGGGCCGACGTGATCCGCGTGGGCGCGATCGAGGGCCTCGCCGCGCTCCGCGACGATCGCGCGGTGCCCCACGTGGCCGCGCGCACCCGCTACGGCGTCAGCACGCGCGGCCGGCGCGCCGCGATCCTCGCGCTGCCGAAGCTCGCGTCCGATCGCCGCACGCGCGAGCTGCTCGAGGAGCTGCTCGACTCCACCGACCCGTACCTGCGCGTCGACGTCGTGCGCGCGCTCGCCGAGCTCGCCGATCCGAAGGCTCGCGGCGCCCTGCATCGCCAGCTCGATCGCGACCTCGACGGGCGCGTGCGGCGTCGCATCCGCGAGGTGCTCCGCGACCTCGCCGCCACCGGGCGACGCGACGCCGTGCAGCTCCGCGACGAGCTCGAGGCCCTCCGGGGCGAGCACGCCGACCTCCGCGCGCGCCTCGGCAAGCTCGAGGCGATCCTCGCCTGGAAGCGGCCCGCCCCCGAGGCGGCCCGCAAGCCGAAGGGCGCGCCCACGAAGGGCAAGGGCCACGCTCGCTGAGGCCGTGCCCGCGCGCCGCGGCCCCCTTGGCGAGGATCCGCGCTTCTGTGTAGCCTGATGGTGGGGGGCGCTCGGCCCCTCGCCTCTCGCCCGAACGCGGAGTCCTCATGCGCAATCGCCTCGCTTATCTCCCCTGGTTACTCGCGCTCGTCATCGTCCTCGTCGCTTGGGGGTGCAGCGCCACCAATGCCGGCAGCGTCTTCGACACGAGCGGCGACGTCGGGTCGCAGACCTCCGGCGGGGGCGGGAGCGGCAACGGCACCATCGGGCAGGGCGGCCAGATCGAGATCACCGGCAAGGATGGCGGCGGGCCCAGCGGGCAGCTCGTCATCGCGCCCGTGGGCGCCCAGATTCAGGTCACCGACGGCAACGCGCCCAAGCAGGCCTTCAAGGCCACCGTCGGCGGCGACGACGTCACCTCGAAGGTCACCTGGGTGTTCACGCGGCCCGAGGTCGGCGACATCGACGCGACCGGCTCGTTCGCCCCCACGGGAAAGGTCGGCGGCATCGGGACGCTGACCGCGAAGTACGTCGCCCTCGAGGCCGAGACGACGGTGGAGGTCTTCGTCACCCACGCGGTCAATAGCGGGGGCCTCACGCCGCAGCAGATCGCCCAGTTCGAAAAGCCCGCGGGCAACGACCCGTCGATGGCCGTCGTCTATCCGCTCGACGGCACCGTCTTCCCGCTCGCCGTGCTGGCCCCCGAGGTGCAGTGGAACGGCACCCAGCCGGGCGACTTCTATCGCCTGCAGCTCAAGGAGAAGTACTTCACCTACAGCGAGTACTTCTCGCAGCCGCCGCCGGCGGCGCACCTCGTCCCGCAGGCGGACTGGGACGCGGTAGAGAGCTCCGGCGCGGGCGCGAAGACCGACCCGCTGAACGTGTCGCTGTCGCGCCTGGCGAACGGGCAGGCGTACGCGCCCGTGCAGCAGACCTGGCACATTGCGCAGGGCCGGCTCCGCGGCAGCGTCTACTACTGGGAGCTGCCGGACCAGTGCGGCAACGGCGACGGGCGCATCCTGCGCATCAAGCCGGACAGCGACCAGCCCGACCAGTTCTTCCAGCCGGGCGCGTGCTTCGGGTGCCACACCGTCAGCCGCAATGGCAAGCGCATGGCGGCCGAGTTCACCAACGGCAACGGGCCGCTCTACACGGTCGCCCTCGACCAGAACCCCGTCAACTACGGCGAGATCAACCCGAACAAGCCCGCCGGCGACTTCATCTTCGCCGCGTACAACGACAAGGGTGACAAGCTCCTCGGCAACGACAACTCGGCGTCGAACCCGGCGTCCGCGACGCTCAAGATCGTCGACTCCAACACGGGCACGCTGCTCAACCCGAACGCGATGGGCAACGGCTGCGGCGAGCCCGCCTGGTCGCCCGACGGCAAGACGATCTCCGGCATCTGCGGCCTCGGCGGAGGCAGCTGGGTCTTCGACGCGACCAGCGGCTACCTCGCCGTGGGCGACGTCGGCCCGGACGGCGCCTCGATCTCGAACGTGAAGGCGATCGTGCCGCAGGCCGGCGGCCCCGGGCGACCGGCGTACCCGAGCTTCTCGCCAGATTCGAAGTACCTCGCGTTCGGCCGGCCCACGCAGGGGTCGCGGTCGACCGGCGACGGCATGCTCTACCTCGTCGGCAAGGACGGGGCCGGGCTCGCCACGCTCGCGACCGCGAGCAACGACAATCGCTCGTTCAACCCGGTGTTCGCCCCCCTCCGCGCGGGCGGCTTCTACTGGCTCGTCTTCGTCACGCGCCGCGACTACGGCAACAAGCTCGTCGGGCAGGGCCGGCAGCAGCTCTGGATCACGGCGATCGACGACCCGCCCGTCCCCGGCATCGACCCGTCGCACCCGCCGTTCTACATGCGCGGCCAGGAGTCCTGCGGCAAGAGCGAGAATGCCTATTACGCGCTCGATCCGTGCAAGGACAACGGCGAGGAGTGCACCTCCGGCGTCGACTGCTGCAACGGTCAGTGCGTGAAGGACCCGGGCACGGGCAAGTACGTCTGCGGCGAGCCGCCGCCGCCGGGGACGTGCTCGGCCGAGGGCAACTCGTGCAAGACAAAGGCGGACTGCTGCAACCAGATCGACGACTGCGTCGACGGCTTCTGCCAGAAGGTGCCGCCGAAGTAGCCCCGCCTCGCGGCGCGCGCCTCCTCCGCGCGCGCGCCGCGATCGGCCCGTCGACCGATCCCGCCCCGATCCCTAGCGCGCTGGCGTCGCCCCGCAGCGGCCGCTGCGACCGCCGCCGGCCACGAGGCACGTCATCCCTAGCGACCCGCACTCCACCACGGCGAGCTGACCGGCGACGCAGGTCGAGAGGCGCGTCCCGTCGCACTCGTCGACGCCGGTCGCGTCGAATGGCGAGCACGCCTCGCGCGCTAGCTGGCAGCGCTTGGTCGGCTCGTTGGGCGAGCACGTCCCGCCGATCGCGGAGCAGTCCACCTCCGCGCGCGTGCCGAGGTCGGTGCAAACCAGCACCCGATCCCCGTCGCAGCTCGTGGACCCCGCGACCTCGCCGGGGCCGCACGGGCGCGCCCCCTTCTCGCTCTGGCAGGCCGCGCTCGGGCCTGTGGCGCCCGCGGGGCAGGTGAGCCCGATCGCCGGGCACGACAAGCCCGCGAGCAGGTGCGTCGCGGGATCGCAGCCGCCGAGCACGCCGCGGTCGCTGCAGGCGAGGCCTTCGACCGTGCACGGGCCGAGGGCGCAAGCCGCGGCGCCGGTCGGGCCGAGGCAGGCGCTCAGGTCGAGGAAGCGCGCCCCGTCGCACGCGAAGACGGCGTGCCGCGAGCAGTCGAGGAGGCGCCCGTCGTCGAGGCAGCGGGTGGTGTCGCCGGGGGCGCAGCGAGGGTCGTCCTCCGCGAGATCCAGGACGGGCACGGCCTCGAGAGCGTGCGCGGCGTTGAGGGCGCTCGCCATGCGGCGCAGCACCTCGCGCGCTTCGGCGAAGCCCGGTCGCGCCTCGGGCAACGGGCCCGCGAGCCAGGACAAGCACGCCGAGAAGCTCGTCGCGCTCACGGGCAGGCCGACCGATCGACGGACCGATCGCGCGAAGCGGTCGTCGTCGAGCGCGAAGCCGCAGACGGTCGCCGCCTGCGGGAGCGAGAGGAGCGACGGTCCCGGCGGCGCGCGCGTGTCGACGGCGTCCGGGGCGAGCCCGTCGAAGGCGGTGCACGCCGCGATGGCCGCGAGGAGCGCGGGGGCGATCGCGCGCGCGATCGGGAGGGGAGAGGGCACGCCGTGGTCTCCGATCAGCGCCCGTCGCGCGGCGCGGGCGGTGCGCCATAGGGGTTCTGGTGCAGCTCCGAGGCCGAAGCGGCCCCGCGCGGGCGCGCCGGCGATCG
>CAIVJW010000200.1 GCA_903906315.1 uncultured delta proteobacterium
CCCCCCCCCCCCCCCGGGTGAAAATACATGCTTGCCCAAGTTGCTCATTGTGCTGCGCGACGTGTGGGGCTATCTTCAGCACAGTTCGCAGGGCCCGCGGCGTCGCGAGGCCGGTTGCAAGGAGCTGCATGGGCGCGCTGCACGGTCGCCGGGTCACGCGCGCACCTTCGCAGTGGGTCGATGGAGGGAGTCATGTGCGAGCACCACACCGCCGCGCCGTTCCGTCCGGTCCTCGTGTTTGGGGACGTGCCGCAACGCGAGACCATGGCACTTCTCGACCGTGCCGCGGACGCGGCAGGGCTCGGACGCTGGTGCTGGAATCTGCTGGACGACACGCTCGTGTGCGACGAGCGGTTCCGTCGTTGGTACGATTTGCCCGAGGCCCAGCGTGGCGCTCCGTTTCGCCACGACGTCTGGTGTGATCGGGTGCACCCGGACGACCTCGACCGCGCCGAGGCCCTGCTCGCGCGATCCCTGGTCGACGGTGATCCCTTGGACCACGAGTTCCGGATCGTCGGGCCCGGCGGGGCGGTCCGGGTCATTCACGCGGTGGCCGTGGTCGTGAGGGACTCGGGCGGGCGGGCGCTGCGCATGATTGGCATGGACCGAGACGTGACGGCGGAGCGCGAGGCCGATCGGGCGCTGCGGTCGGCGAACGGCCGGCTGCAGTCGACTCGGACGGAGCTGGAGCGCCAGCGTGACGGGCAGGCCGCGCTCCTCGAGGCGCACGCGCTCCAGATCGCCGCCGCGCGCGACGCCGCCGCGAGCGGGAACCGGGCGAAGCGAGCCTTCCTCGCGGTCGTCAGCCACGAGCTCCGGACGCCGATGAACCACATCATGGGGGCGGCCGACCTGCTCGAGCGCTACGTCGCGGACGAGCGCGCCAAGCCCTGGGTCGGGGTGCTGCGCCAGTCCTCTCGCCGTCTGCTCGGGATGATCGAGGACCTCCTCGAGCTCTCGCAGGTCGAGGCCCAGACGCTCCAGCTGTGCGTGGTCGAGTTCAGCCTCTCGCGCCTGCTGGATCGGGTGGAGCGAGGCGTCGCCGACATGGCGGCCGCCAAGGGGATCGAGGTCGTCAGCGAGATCGGCCCCGAGGTGCCCCCGCGGCTCCACGGGGACGTCGTTCGACTTCAGCAGATCCTCGGGAACCTCGTCGACAACGCCGTGAAATTCTCGGACCGCGGGCGCATCGTCGTCCGCGTCCGTGGGGTCGGTTCGCCGACCGGCGCGGCCTCGGTGCGCTTCGAGGTCGTCGATCAGGGCGTGGGCATTCGCCCCGAGCTTCAAGAGTCCCTGTTTCGGCACTTCGAGCAGGCCGACATGTCGCTCACGCGCCGTCACGGCGGCATGGGGATCGGGCTGGCCCTCTGCCGCCGCCTGGTCGCGCTCATGGCCGGGGACCTCGGCGTCACCAGCGCCGAGGGGCAGGGGAGCACGTTCTGGTTCCAGGTTCCGCTTCGGGTTGCCGAAGCCTCCGCGGACGCGGCCTCGGCGGCGGCTCTCGACCGCGCGCAGGCGGACCGCGTGGTCGCCGAGCTCGAGCGCCTCCTCGGCGCGGAAGACCTGCGCGCCAGGTCGCTCTGGGATGCCGAGGCCAGCCGGGTAGCCGAGCCCATCCTGGGAGGGCGGCGCCACTCGTTCCTCCGCGCCCTCGAGGGCTTCGACTTCCAGAGCGCCCTCGTCGTCCTGCGCGACGCCGTAGCGGCGAGCCCGGATCGGTCGGCCGGCCCGAGCGGCCCGGTCGAGGACTACGGCGCCGGATCGCCCACCCGCCGGTAGAGCCACCACCCGCCGACGTGGTCGACGGGCACGATGGCCGGGTCGCCTCGAAACTGGGCCTCGGGCGTGCGCTGGGATCGCACGAGGAACCAGTCGAAGAACGGTCCCTGCTTGTTCACGTCGAAGAGGTTCGGCTGCCACTCCCAGCGGTGCGGCACGGGCGGCGGCACGACGGCGCCGGGCGCCCGCGGGTCGCGGTAGCGGAGCGGCGACGCGCCGAAGATCGCGAAGTGGAAGCTCTGCCAGCCTCCGCGCTCGGCTTGCACCCAGGACGGCAGGTGGATGAACGGCGTCGTCGATCGGGCCGACCCGGTGTGATCGTGGACGAGATAAAGGAGCCGGGGCGCCTGCGGGATCTGGGCGGTGATCGCCTGAAAATCAGCCGTCGCGCGATCGAAGGCCGCGTACGCCTTCACCACGACCGAGCCCATCGACGCCACCGCGGCGCCGATCGAGATCACCACCATCGCGCGCACGGCGCCGGCCTTCGGTAGGTCCGGGAAGGCGCCGAGGGCGAGGAACGCGGCCACGGTCGCCTCGCGCGGGTAGACGTACCACCAGGTGCCGATCTGCATGGGCAGCACGAGGAAGAGGCCGAGGAAGACGGCGGCGCACGAGATCGGTACCAGGGCCGCGCCGACGTCGAAGGCCCACTCGCGGCGCGTCCTGCCCCGGTGCCGCCGCTCGACGAAGAGGGCGCCGAGGCAGACGATCGCGGTCACGGCGAGCACGCGCGCCGATCGCTCGACGCCCTTGGCCTCGGCGGGGTCGGTCAGGCCGCCGAAGAGGAAGCCGGCGAGCTCCTTGAGGCGCTCGGGGTGGACCGCGATCGGGCCGAACGATCCGGCGATCTCGGCCGGGCGCACGCGCATCCAGGCCAGGAAGACGGCCGTGCCGAGGGCGAGCGGCAGCAGCACGGGGCGGGCTCGGCGCGTCGCGGGGTAGAGCACGACGGCGGTGCCCGCGACCGCGGCGAGCGCGAACGGGAAGCGGAACACGTGCGTGAAGAAGAGCACGATCAGCGCCGCGGTCAGGCCGACCTGCTTGGCGCGCGTCGGGGCGTCGAGCAGGCGCATCGTCAGGCCGATCGTCATCGCGAACAGGCCGCACGCGCCCATGAAGTTGACGAAGCCCCAGTGCGTGAGGTTGGCCCACACGAAGCCGAGGCCGAGCAGGCCGAGCAGCGGGCTCTTCTTCATCCCGTGGAAGAGCACGGCCAGGCCGACGGGCAGCATGGCGAGCGTGAGGGCGGTGGCGATCTTCACCGCCGTCACGGTCGGCAGCGCGAGCATCAGGAGCGCGCCGAGCACGTACGAGGACAGGTATGGGGCGGCGAACGGCTGGAGCGTGAACTGCTCGCGGAAGTGCCACGCGGGGTCGAGGTAGTGGCGCAGCGTCGACGTGACCGCCGCGTGGAACGGCAGGTCCGTCATCGGCGGGTAGCGCACGACGACGAAGGGGCCCGCGATCACGTAGAGGCCGACCGCCACGGCGAGGAACGCGAGCGTCGCCTCGAGCGGGCGGCGGCGGGCGGCGAGCGCGAGGCCGCGGGCGAAGGAGCGCATGGCCGCGAGTGGATACCACGGCTCGCCCCGCCGCTCGACTCCGCTCGCCAACCGGTCCCGAACCGATGCTAGCGTGCGGCGCGATGCCGATCCGCCCCGAGGTGCCGTGATGCGCTGGCCGGCGCCGCCGCGCGGGCTCGACGGGCTGCCGATCGCCGACGATCGCGAGATCGGCGTCGCCCGCGCGGTCGCGATCGTCGCGTCGACCTGGTTCGCGATCGCCGCGGGGTGGGAGCTCTTCGGGCCGCTCCTCGCGGGGCACTACGCCTCGTCGGCGAGCGTCGGGATCATCGCGGAGAACATGCTCCGCTGGAAGATCGCCGGCCCGGTCTGGGAGTACACGGCGCAGCGGCCGGGGCCCGAGGCGTACTACTGCCATCACCCGTTCGGCATCTTCTGGACGACCGCGATCCTGATGAAGATCTTCGGGCGGCACGACTTCGTCTGTCGGCTCGCGCCCGCGCTGCTCAGCGCGGCGACGCCGCCGCTGCTCTACGCGATCGGTCGCGCGATCTGGCGGCCGGCCGCGGGCGCGGCGGCGGCGGCCGCGTTCGTGGTGCTGCCGATCAGCCTCGCGTTCGCGAGCTTCAACGCGCTCGAGGTGCCGGTCATCGCGTGGTCGCTGGTCGCGATCTGGGGCTACGTGCGCGTCGGGCAGACGGGCGGGCGGCGCTGGGTCGCGGTGAGCCTGATCGGCGTGCTCGGGGCGCTGCACGCGGACTGGCCCGCGTTCGTCCTCGTCGGCGAGCTGCTCGCGCTGGGCTTCGCGCGGGGCCTGGTCCTCGGGCCGCGCGCGATGGACCCGCCGATCGTCGACGCGCGCCGCCAGGCGCAGTGGTGGGCGCTCACGGCGAGCGCGGCCGTGCTGACCGCCGCGCTCTACCTCGCCCTCTTCCAGCGCAGCGGCAAGCTCGGCGACTTCCTCGGCGCGGGCACGATGCGATCGGCGGGCCACGAGGCCTCGCTCGCGGCGGTGCTCGCCTCGCGCCGCTACTGGATCGAGCTGTCGTTCACGCCGATCGCGATCGCGATCGGGAAGGTCGCCGCCGTGGTCGCGGCCGTGCGGCTCGTCGCGCTCCGACGCGAGCACGAGGCGCTGCCGCTCGTGTTCCTCGGCATGGCCGCCGTGCAGTACGTCGTGTTCCGGCAGGGCGCCGACATCCACGTCTTCTGGCCGCACTACTTTGCCGGCTACTTCGCGCTCGCGATGGGCGCGATCGTCGCGACGATCGCGCCGGCGATCGGGGTCGGGCAGCGGCTCTGGGGCAGGTTGCGGAGGCGGCCGCCCGTCGGTGACCGGGGCGGAGTCGAGGCCGGGGGGCGCCGCGGGGTCATCGCGCTCGGCCTCGCGATGATCCCGATCGTCGCGATCGCGCGCGACGGCGTGCCCGCGCTCCGCTACGCGCGCGAGACCGGGGGGCGCTTCAACGAGAAGGGGCTGATCATCCACTCGGACGGCGCGAAGACCGCGTTCCTGCGCTGGCTCGACGCGCGCATCCCCAGGGACGCGCCCGTCGAGCTGCACGAGGGCTTCAAGCCCACGTGGGCGCAGACGTGGACGCTCGGCGGGCGCCTCGTGTCGCTCGGGCGGCCCGTGCCGCGCCCCGGCCGCCCGTCGCGGGGCGTGATCCTCGCCGACACGCGCTTCCTGCTCGACGACCAGCAGGCCGGCTTCGCCGAGAGCGCCCACGTCGTCGCGGTGGGCCCGTTCTGGTACGCGCTGCCCGCGGACGCCGCGGCGCCGATCGACGCCTACGCGATCGTCGAGCGCGAGCCGGGGCCGTTCGAGTGGTATTTCGTCTCGGGCACCGAGCCGCACCGCGAGATCGTCGCCGACCCGTTTCGCACCTGGGAGCTGCGCGTCCACTTCGGCCAGTTCGCCTCGCCGCCGACCGCCCATCCGACGACGTTCGACGAGCGGCGCATCGCGCACAACGTCGCGGTGCTGCAGGGTGATGGCGCGCGCGCCGCGGCGCTCCTCGCCGATATCGAGCGCGATCTGCGGCCGATCCACGCCGCGTACGACGACGGCACCGAGCTCGTGGGCGCGCGCTTCGATCCGGGCGCGAGGCCGCTGCTCACGCTGGTCGTCCGCGCCGGCGGGCCCACGCGCGGCGACGTGCAGCTCACCGTGAGGTCGCGCGTGACCGAGCGCGCGACGCTCTCGACGACGATGGCCGACCCGACCGAGCGCGAGGTCGGGCTGCCGCTCGCGATCGCGCCGCAGCGCTGGAAGAAGGGCTTTCTCTATGCGGACCCGGTGGCGATCCGCAAGCGCCCGGGGACCGAGGTCTTCCGCGCGACGTTCTGGTCACGCGACCGGTCGCCGTTCCCGCGCCCCGTCGCCGGGGCCGGGGCGGTCGAGGTGCTCACGCTGCGCTGATGGCGCGGGCCTTCCGCGCGCGCCTCAACGCTCGAGGTAGACGTCGAAGTCGTCGATCGACCGCGCCAGTCGGTAGCGCGACGCGATCAGGGTCGCGAGCGCGGGGAAGTCCGGGAGCGTGTCGGCCGAGTCGAGGGTCGATCCGGTGACCATCGGAAACACGTCGCGGTGCTCGACGACGATCGCCGCGGGCGGCGAGGCCTCGAGATCGCGCATCATCACGTCGCGGAGGCCCGCCTTCGCCCACGCGACGCGCTGGGGCACGTCGTAGAGGAAGCGCGTCGAGGGGCGGCGACCCGCGAGGTCGTAGATCACGGGCTCGAACCCCCACACGAAGATGGGGCGCCCGGGCGGCACGCTGCCTTGCACGAACGCGGCGACGGCGCGGTTCTGCCCGGCGTCGACGTCCGCGACCGACGCGAGCTTGTCCCAGCCCGCGAGGTCGCCGCGGCGCGCGGTGGCCAGCTCGAGGCGCTTGCGGCAGCGATCGAGGAAGGAGTCGGGCGTGTCCTTGGTCGCCGTCCGGCCGAACGAGACGGCGACGACGCCGATCCCGAAGACCACGGCGACGGCCGGCCCGCGGCGGACGCAGGCGTCGAAGAGGCGGACGTAGCCATAGCCGGCGAGCAGCGCGGTGACCGGCCAGGTGGCGCCGTAGTGGTAGGGGAAGAACTTGCCCTGCAGGATCACGCCCAGGAGGTGAATGGCAATCACGCCGGCCACGACGAGGACGCCGGGCCGCGCGCGCCGCGACGGCTGCAGGGCGAGCAGGAGCAGGAAGCCGACCGTGGCGATGCTGCAGTACTGTTGCAGCCACTCGGTGAAGCCCCACCACACCATGCCCATGACCGACTCGCCCACCCACGACAGCGCCGTGTAGTGGGGCGTGAAGACGAAGAGCACCTGCCGGAGGTCGCCGAGCGCGCCGCGCGCCGCGAACCACAGCACGACGAGGACGATCGGCGCCGCGCCGCCGGCCGCGATCGCGGCCACGGGGCGCCACGCCGCCGCGCGCAGGAGGGGCGAGTCGCCGGGCGCGGCCGCGCGCGTGGCGCGCGACAGGGGGACGAGCGCGAGCGGCAGCGCGCCGCCGGCGCGCGGCGGCTTGAGCAGGCCGGCGAAGCCGAGGAGCGCCCCGGCGCCCGCCCACCGCGCGAGGTCGGCCCGCGACGGCGCGGCCCCCGCCTTCGGCGTGCGCAGCCCGAGGAGCAGGGCGAAGATCGTCGCGACGCCGCCGAACGACTCCGGCTGTGCGGTGTGCCAGAAGTCGAGCTGGGCATGCACCAGCACCGCGATCGCGCCGCCCACGACCCCGATGCGCGCGTCGCCCCACTCGTCGCGCGCGAGGCGCGCCATGGCGCCGACCATGGCCAGCAGCGACGCGACCTCGAGGAGCCGGATCCCGCGCTGCGAGGCCCCGAAGATGGCGCGCGCGAGGGCGTACACGACGAAGATGCCCGGGGGCTTGAAGTCCCAGGCGTCGCGGTACGGCATGCCGCCCTCGGTGACGACGCGGCCGACCATCGCGTAGATGCCCTGGTCGCGCCCGTAGTCGAAGAGCGCGATCTGCAGCAGGCAGAACGCGGTGACGAGGGCCGCCACGCCGATCAGCACGGCGTCCGCGGTGCGCGCGAACGCAGGCCTCGCGACCTCGGGAGCCTCCGCCGTCTCGGCGGCCCCCCCGCGGCGGGAACCCGCCTCGGCGCCCTCGGAGGCCTGAAGCGCCGCCGTCTCGGCGGCCTCGTCGACGTGCCGGGAGTCCACGGCCGCTCTCGTACTACAGCGCTGACGGCGGGGCGGGGGGAACCTGCCGCGCCGCGGGTTTGCGCCCCCCGTCGCGCTCGTTCGGCACGCGCCCCTCGCGGTGTGGTAGGCACGGAGGCGTGCGGCGGGGTCCGGATCGACGGTGCGTTGCGCGGCGCGGGCCGATCGCCGCGTGCGCCGCGCTGGTCGCGATCTCGGCGCTCTCGGGCGCGTCGGCGCAGGTGCGCGTCGACCCCGGCGTCGCGATCGCCCGGCCGATCGCTTCGCCGCCACTCCCTCGCCTGGTCGTGCGTCGCGCGCCGGACGCCGCCGACTGCCCCGACGCGCCCGCCCTCGCGATCGAGGTGGGCCGCCACATGGGTCGCCCCGCCCTCGACCCCGACGCGCCCGCGTGGATGCCGGCCATCGACGTCGCCATCGCGCGCGAAGGCGCGGCGTTCTCGGCGATCGTGGCGATCGGCGGTCGCGAGCGCCGCCTCGCGGACCCGGGGCCCGGCTGCGCGGGCCTCGGCGACGCGCTCTCGGTGACCCTCGCCATCCTGCTCGATCGCGAGGGGCCCCCGCCGCTGCCGCTGCCGCCTCCGCCGTCGGCCCCGCCGCCGCCCCCGCCCGATCGCGCCGCCCCGCCTCGGCCGGTGGCCCCGCCTCGGTCCGACCCGCGCGTGGCCGTCGCCGTCGAGGGCGCGTTCACCTACGGCCTCCTCGGCGCGGCCGCGCGGCCCGCGTTCACCGCCCTCGTCGAGCTGCGCGTCGCGGGCCCGATCTGGGTGGCGCCGGGCATCGTGTGGGCGCCCGCGCGATCGATCGATTTCCCGCCCGGGGCCGTCGACGTCTCGCTCGGCGCCGGAACCGTGCGGGCGTGCGCTGCCGCGATCGGTGGCGCCGGCGACGGGCCGTCGATCTCGGCGTGCGTCGAGCCGTCGATCGGGGCCCTGCGCGGCACCGGCACCGGCTACGCCTCGGACGCGAGCGGCACGCGCCTGTGGGCGTCGGTCGGCCTCGGCCTCGTCGGTCGCGGCCCGATCCTCGGCCCGCTCGGGTGGTTCGCCCACGCCGCCGGCTTCGCGCTCGTGGGCCCGCGCGAGCAGTTCGACGTCCGCGGCGTGCCCGGGATCGCCTACGATCCGAGCCCGGCAGGCGTCTCGGCCGGCGCCGGCCTGCGCCTGTCGATTTATTGATGGGGCCCGGGCCCCCCCTCCACTCACCCCGTCGAACGATGTCCGAGCCGACCTTCCGCGAGGTCTACGAGGAGCACTTCCGCTTCGTGTGGCGGTCGCTGCGCAGGCTCGGTGTGCCCGAGAGCGACGTCGCGGACGCAGTGCAAGACGTGTTCCTCGTCGTGCACCGGCGCCTCGGCGACTTCGAAGGACGATCCAAGGTGAGCACCTGGCTGTACGGCATCTCGCTGCGCGTGGCGCGCGACCGCAAGCGCTCCGCGTTCGTGCGGCGCAACGCGTCCGACGACGAGCCGATCGAGGACCGCGTCGACGATCGCGCCGACGTCGGTGCCGAGGCCGAGCGCCGCCAGGGCCTCGCCGTGCTCGAGGCGATGCTCGACGAGCTGTCGCTCGACCAGCGCGCGGTGTTCACGCTCTTCGAGCTCGACGGGCTCTCCAGCGAGGCGATCGCCGAGCTCTGCGAGATCCCGATAGGGACGGTGTACTCGCGGCTGCGCCTCGCGCGCGAGGCGTTTCAGCGCTCGCTCGCGCGGCGGCAGGCACAAGACCAACACAGGCTCGCCCGGGTGGGCGCGGGAGGCGGCCGATGAACGCGCCGAAGCGATGGCTCGATGGGGGCGGATCGCCCGAGACGCGCGACGTCCTGCGTGCGGGGCTCGAGCTGGAGCCTCCGCCGGGGGCGAGCGACGCCGTCTGGGGGGCGATCGCGGCGAAGATCGGCCCGGTCGGCGGCGGGGGAGGCGGCGGCGGGCCGGCCGACCCGGCCACGAGCGCCGTCACCACCAAGGCCGCCGGCGTCGCGAAGGCGGCCGGGTCGGCGAAGGCCGCGGGCCTCGCGACGGCGGGCCTCGTCAAGTCGCTGTTCGCCGGCGCGGCCGTCGCCGGTCTCGGCCTCGCCGCGTACTCGGTGGCCGTCCCCGCGGGCCCCGCGCGCGTCGATCCGGCCGCGGTCGCGATCGCCCCGCCGGCCGCGCCGCCCGCGATCGCGGCGCCGCCCGCCCGCGCGCCCGCCGTCGTCGACCCCGGTCGCGACCCGGACCCCGCGCCGGTCGCGGCGAAATCGGCAGCGATTCCGGCCGATCCAGCGGTCGTCCGCGCCCCCTCGCCCCTCGACCGTGCCGGCGCCGGCGCCGCGCCCTCGGGCGACGCGCGCCCCGCCGCCAACCCCCCGCCTCCCGTCGCGACGGACGAGGGGGCCGGCGGGGCGGCCGCCGTCGCGCGCGCCGAGCGTGCCAGTCGCCTCCGCGAGGAGAGCCAGATGGTCGGCGAGGCCCGCGCGCTCCTGCGGAGCGGCCAGTCGCTCGCCGCGCTCCACCAGCTCGATCAGGCCCGCGCCCGCTTCCCGGGCGGCATGCTCGGCCAGGAGCGCGAGGCCCTCGCGATCGAGGCGCTGTCGCAGAGCGGCCAGCGCGCCGCCGCTCGCGAGCGGGCCGCCGCCTTCCTTCGCGCGTACCCCTCGAGCCCCCACGCGACGCGGATGGAATCGTTCGCGGAGTGACGATCACGATTTCGTGATGGCAGCGCCCGCTGCCCCCCACACACCGATCAAGCCCCAAGGAGGCGCCCGTCATGCACCATCCTCTCCGCCGCTCCACGTCCGCGCTCGCCCTCTTCGCCGTCGTCGGCCTCATCGGCTGCGACTCCAACGTCACCAGCGTCGGCGCCGAGACGACGACGGGCGGTGGCACCACCGGGTATACGACGACCAGCACGGGCCAGGGCGGCGCCGGCCAGGGCGGCGGCGCGCAGGGCGGCGGCTCCAGCACGGGCGGCGCCGGTCAGGGCGGCGCGGCTCCGGTCGGCCTCGTGAACAAGGTCGACATCCTGTTCGCGATCGACAACTCGCGATCCATGGCCGACAAGCAGGCGATCCTCTCGCGCGCGATTCCCGATCTCGTCAATCGCCTCGTCAACCCGTACTGCGTCGACGTCAACGGCGTCGCCATCGCCGAGCAGCCCGCGGGCCCGCTCGACCCGTGCCCCAACCTGACGACGCGCGAGTTCGCGCCCGTGGTCGACTTCCACCTCGGCATCGTGACCTCCAGCCTCGGCGGCCACGGCTCCGACGCGTGCCCCGACGTGACCAAGGACTCGTGCGACGCGGCCGACAACACGACCAACAACGACCACGGTCACCTCGTCACGCGGCTCGACCCCTACGGCAATGGCACGGTCACGACCTACCAGAACCAGGGCTTCCTCGCCTGGGATCCAGGCCAGAAGATGAACCCGCCGGGCCAGAAGGACGTGAGCGCGCTCGTCGGGTCGGTCAAGGGCATCGTCGAGGGCGTGGGCCAGATCGGCTGCGGCTTCGAGTCGCAGCTCGAGGGCTGGTACCGCTTCCTCGTCGACCCGGAGCCGTACGAGAGCATCGCCGTCGTCGGCGGCAAGGCCACGCCCACGGGCATCGATCAGAACGTCCTCGCCCAGCGCGCGGCCTTCCTGCGCCCCGACTCCCTGCTCGCCGTCATCATGCTGACGGACGAGAACGACTGTTCGGTCAACGAGTCGGGCCAGTTCTACCTTGCCAATCAGCTGGCGAGCGCGAATGGCACCCCGTTCCACCTGCCGCGCGCCCGGTCGGAGTGCGCGAAGGACCCGAACGACCCGTGCTGCATGTCGTGCGGCCAGGCGCAGGGCAACTGCCCGGCCGACCCCGAGTGCGACAAGGGCCCCGGCGACGACGCGTCCGACCCGATCAACCTGCGCTGCTGGGACCAGAAGCGCCGCTTTGGTATCGACTTCCTCTACCCGACGGACCGCTACGTGCAGGCCCTCAGCTCGCCGCAGATCGCCAATCGCGCCGGTGACCTCGTCGCGAACCCGATCTTCACCGATCTCTCCAAGAGCGGCGCCACGGTCCGCGACCCCGGCCTCGTCTTCCTCCAGGGCATCGTCGGCGTGCCGTGGCAGGACGTCGCCCGCGACCCGAAGGACCTCGGCAAGGGCTTCATGCCGGCGGGCGACCTCAACGCGCTGGAGGGCGGGCCGCGGTGGCACGCGATCCTCGGCGACCCGGCGACGGGCGTGAAGCCGACCGACCCGCTGATGCAGGAGTCCGAGGTCCCCCGCCAAGGGCAGAACCCCGTCACGGGCGACGCGCTGGTGCCCCCGAGCGTCGGCCCCGGGTCGAACCCGATCAACGGCCACGAGCACGAGAAGGCCGCGGGCGGCGACCTCCAGTACGCATGCGTCTTCCCGCTGCTCCCCGGGACGGAGCGCGACTGCACGGCGGCGTGCACCGGGGCCTGCGACTGCCAGGACGAGGCGAACCAGAACCCGCTCTGCGACGCGAACCCGAGCGACTCGGGCAAGCCGACGAAGCAGGCGATGGCGAAGGCGTACCCGAGCCTGCGTGAGCTCGCGGTCCTGAAGGGCCTGGGGACGAACGCCGTCGTCACCTCGATTTGCCCCGCGCAGGTCACCGACGCCACGGCCCGCGACTACGCCTATCGCCCCGCGATGCGCGCCTTCGTCGAGGCCGCCCAGACCCGCCTGAAGAAGGCCGAGTAGCCGCCGCCTTCCTCGCGGCGCGGAGGCCGGGCTCCCTCGGGGCCCGGCCTCGACGCGTTCAGGTCCGCGCCACTTCCTGCGCGAGCAGCTCCACCACCGATCCGATCGCGCCGGGCTCGCCCGCGAGGGCCTGACTGCCAGGGTGCGAGTCCGTCCCCCCGATCGTCGCGAAGACCCCGGCCTTTCGGATCACGTCGAGCGAGTCGCCCGGCAGGACGAGGTGGGTCGCGATGGCGTGCACGCGCGTCGCGCCGGCCCCGAGGTAGGCGCGCCCGGCCTGCAGCAGCGTGCCGCCGGTGCGGATCATGTCGTCGTAGATCACGACCTCGCGGCCGCGCACGTCGGCGTTCACGCCCGTCACCGACAGCTTGCCCGAGTCGCTCTCGCGCTTCTTGTAGACGAAGGCCGGCTCGACCCCGAGCGTGCGCGCCAGGCTCTGCACCCATTTCGCGCGCCCGGCGTCCGTCGCGCCGAGCAGGTAGGGGCGGTCGCCTATCAGGGCGCGGATCGCCCCGGTGATCACGGGGGCGCCGTAGAGGTGCCGAGTGACGTGGCTGTCGCCGAAGTAGAACTCGATGCCGTCGGTGTGGAGATCGAAGAGGAACACGCGATTGCCGGCCTCGCACGGCGGGATGGCCGAGATGAGGAGCGCGCGCGACTTGGCCGTGACGACCTCGCCGGGCAGGACGGCCCGCTCCATCGTCGAGTAGCCGAAGTAGGGCATGACGAGCGACATCGACCGCGCGCCGGCGCGCGCCAGGGCGCAGCCGAGGTCGAAGATCTCGAGCCAGTCGCTCTCGCGCGGCGTCCCGCCGAGCACGACGACGTTGCGACCCCAGCAGTCGTCGGCGAGGCGGAGGTAGCGCTCGCCGTCCGGGAAGCTCTTGCGGATGACCGTGCCCCGGTCGAAGTCGCCCGCGGCGAGGAACCGGTCCTCGAGGTACGCATAGGAGGGGATGGTGAGCAGGAGCTTCTTCCGGGAGGGCATCGGGGCGAGAGGCTAACCGAAATCCTCGAGCGCGCGCGGGCGCCGGGCGACGCGCCCGCGCTTGCCGCCTCCGCCCGTCCGCGCGAAGGTTCGCGTCCCCCCCAGGAGGAGCGATGCTCACCCCCAAAGCCCTCGAGATCCGGTCGCTCGGTGAGCGCGCGGTCGCTTCACCCCTCGGTCTGTCGACGCGCGCCGGCGACGAGATCGCCGACTACGTCCCCGATCGCGCGCGCGTGCTCTACCAGAGCGAGGTCCTCGACGGCGAGGAGCCCGACGCCTCGCTCCGCTTCGAGAAGGCGGGCCCGCGCGAGCACATCTTCTTCGACCCGCGCGCCACCCGCGCGGCGATCGTGACGTGCGGCGGCCTCTGCCCGGGCCTCAACAACGTCATCCGCTCGATGGTGCTCGAGCTGCACTACAAATACCGCGTGTCCGAGGTCGTCGGCTTTCGCTACGGCTACCAGGGCCTCGGCCCGAACGCGCTGCCGCCGGTGCGCCTCACGCCCGACTTCGTCCGCCACATCCACACCGCGGGCGGCAGCGCGCTCGGCACGAGCCGCGGCGCCGAGGCGCCCGCCGTCATGGTCGACACGCTCGAGCGCAACGGCGTAAACGTGCTGTTCGCGATCGGCGGCGACGGCACCCTGCGCGGCGCGCACGCGATCCACGAGGAGATCACCCGCCGCAACCTGAGCATCGCCGTCGTCGGCGTGCCGAAGACGATCGACAACGACGTCGCCTACGTCGACAAGACCTTCGGCTTCGACACGGCCGTCGAGGTCGCCCGCCTCGCCATCGACGGTGCCCACACCGAGGCCGTCAGCGCCCACAACGGCATCGGCCTGGTCAAGGTCATGGGCCGCGACGCGGGGTTCATCGCCGCCTCGGCGACGCTCGCGAGCCTCGAGGTCAACTTCTGCCTGATCCCCGAGGTCTACTTCGATCTCGAGGGCCCGCGCGGCCTCTACGCCGCGCTCGAGCACCGCCTCGCCGAGCGTGCCCACGCGCTCATCGTGGTCGCCGAGGGCTGCGCCCGCACGATGGGCGTCGACGCGGCCGTCGACGAGTCCGGCAACGCGCGCTACTCGGGCGGCGACGTCGACGTCGGCGCGGCGCTCCGCGACTCGATCGTCAAGGCGTTCAAGGCGCGCAAGCTCGCCGTCACCGTGAAGTACATCGACCCGAGCTACATGATCCGCAGCGTCCCCGCGAACGCGAGCGACTCGATCTTCTGCGACATCCTCGCGCGCCACGCGGTCCACGCCGGCATGGCCGGCAAGACGGACCTCGTCATCGGCCGCTGGAACGGCGTCTTCACGCACGTGCCCCTGTCGCTCGTCACGGCCGAGCGCAAGACGGTCGACCCCGACGGCCCGCTCTGGCTCGCGGTCAGCGAGACGACCGGGCAGCCCTCGCTCTCGAACACCTCGGTGTCCATGCGCGTCCGCGCCCGTGGGCGATCGGATTCGAGCGCGTGACGCTCCCCCGGCGCGCCCCGGTCGCGGCTCCCGGCTTCCTCCACGGCGCGCGCGCGCTCCTCGGCGGCTTCGGCTTCGTCCTGTCGCGCCCCGCGGTGTGGCCGCTCGCCGCGGTGCCGGTCGTCGTCGCCCTCGCGCTGACGACGGTGATCGCGACCGGCGGCGTCTCGCTCGCGTCGAGCCTCCTGCCGTCGATCGCCCTGCCCGCCGGCCTCGGCGCGTCGACCGCCGTCGGCGTCGTCGCCACCGTCCTGCGCTTCCTCGCGTACGTCGCGGTGGTGATCGTCGCCGCGGTCCTCGGCTTCGCCCTGTCGCAGCCGCTCTCGGGCTTCGCGCTCGAGGGCATCGTGCGCCGCGTCGAGGCCTCGATGGGCGCCCCGGCCTGGACTCCGCCGACGTTCCTCCAGGGCGTCGTGCGGTCGCTGCAGTCGGTGGTCGTCGCCTTGGCGTTCGGCGTCCCGATCTTCGGCGTGCTGATCGTGATTGGCCTCGTGGTCCCTGGCGCGGCCTTCGTCACCGTCCCGCTCAAGCTCCTCGCGACCGCGCTGCTCGCGGCGTGGGACCTCTGCGACTATCCGCTCTCGATCCGCGGCCTGCCGATGGATGAGCGCGTGCGCCGCGTGCGTCGCCACGCGCGCGCGATGGTCGGCTTCGGCTTCGGCATCGCGATCGTCGGCCTGATCCCCGGCGCGATCCTCTTCGTGCTCCCGGCCGGCGTCGCCGGCGCGGCGCGGCTGATGGTCGACCTCGAGCGCTGGGAGGCCGGCGCCGGCGGGGCGCCGCGGGCCTGATCCCGATGCGCCGTCGGGCTCGCCCGATCGCCGCCCCCGTGCCAAGCTCGCCGCCGATGACGCGCCTATCCCCACGCTCCGCCCTGAGCACGCTGATCACGCTGGTCACGCCGCTCACGCTGGTCACGCCGCTCACGCTGGTCACGCCGCTCACGCTGGCCGGCTGCGCCGCCGTCGAGAACACCGCCGCGGGCGCGCGCAGCGTCGCGGAGGAGACCTTCCAGGGCGCCGCGGAGGTGACGACCGATGCGTCGATCTCCTTCGCCATCGATGGCGGGCTGCTCGCCGACGACGTCGTGCGGTCGCGCGACATCCGCGTCACGACGAGCCACGGGGCCGTCACCCTCACGGGCACGCAGCCGACCCCGGAGGCGCGCGCGCACGCCGACGCCGTCGCCCGCCGCGTGCGGGGCGTCGTCTCGGTCCAGAACCAGATCGTCGTGCCGGGCGCCCCTCCGATGGGCGCGCCGCCGCCGCCGCAGGGCCCGATGATGCAGCCCGCCGCGCCGCCGCAGGGCCCGATGATGCAGCCCGCCGCGCCGCCGCCGATCTAGCGGGCCGTCGGCTTCGGCCCCTGCTCGTGCGCGACGAGGATCCGCACGCGCGGCCCCGTCGAGAGCTCGAGCGGGCCCTCGCGCGTGAACAGGTCGCCGTCGCACATGTAGTCGTTCACGCCGGATCGCGCCTCGAGCACGGCCCGGCGCGCGACCTTCTCGAGCGCGTGGCGAGAGCCCATCGGGCGACCGCGCCAGATGGCGGGCAGGCGGCTCACGCAGCCGAACGGCGTGGTCGTGATGCCGAGCAGGTGGAAGCTCTCCGGCGCCTCGTCGTAGCGGTAGAACGGCCGGAAACCGAGCCCGATCTGGTCGACGGTGCCGCACGCGATCGCGAGGTAGTCGCGGTCGGGGAAGCTCGCGCCGTCGTCGAATGTCACGCGGCCCTCCCACCGCGGCGCGACGCGGCGCGCGGTCTCGCCGCCCACGAGCGCCGACGCGCTCGCGTGCGCGAGCAGCTGCGCGGCCCACACCGGGTTCGGCTCGGCCGCGCGGTAGTACTCGCGGATGTAACCCTGGATCGCGCCCGTCCCGAAGAGGAAGGCGTAGTGGTCGCCGACGCGCAGCACGTGCCGCTCGACGCTCTGGAGCGGCTGGCGCTGGCGCGCGGCGTAGCGCTCGATGAGGCGCGCGCGCAGGCCGTCCGGCTTGCCGCGAGGGACGCCGACGGCGTTGGCGACCGTGTTCATCGTGCCGCCGCGGAGGAACGCGACCGGCGGCAGCGGCTCGTCGGCCCACACCTTGAGGAAGCCCGTCAGCGTGACGCCGTTGGTGCCGTCGCCGCCCGAGATGCCGAGCACGTCGATGTCGAGCTTGCGGAAGTCCTCCGCGATGCGCGCGAGCTCCTCGTGCGTGCTCGCGATGCGGACGACCCCGTGGTCGCCGAGCGCGCGCGAGAGGCGCGTGGCGGCCCGCGGATCGCGCTTGTTTTGACGTGCGCGCGGATTGACGATGACGCCGATGCCAGGCATTGCGGCTTCGAGAGGTGCCGGCGCGGCAGGTCGCCGTCAAGGGGCGCTGGGCGCGTAGGTCGCGACGCACCTCCTTCCGCGATCGCGACGACGACTCGGGATCGAGGGTCGCGGGCCCGTGGGGCGCCGCCTCCGCTACCCCTTCAACGTCACCAGCACGCTCTTCAAGTGGCACTCGCCGCCCGGGTCGGCGGGGAAGTCGACGGGCTCGGGCAGATCCTTCATCTGAGCGACCTCGCGCAGGGCCTCGCGGGCGGCCTCGTGCAGCAGGCGGCGGAGCTTCAGCCGGGCGACCCCGCGGTGGTTCGTGCACGCGATCAGGCGCCCGCCGGGCGCGAGCAGCTTGATCACGCGCGCAGCGAGGGGCCGGTAGTCGCTCTCCGCGCTGAAGCGCGACTTCTTGGTCGTCGCGAAGCTCGGCGGATCCAGGATGGCGAGGTCGAACTTCTCGCCGCGCTTCGCGGCCGCCTCGAGCCAGCCGATCGCGTCGGCCTCGACGAGCTCGTGCGCGGCCGGATCGGCCCCGATCGCGTCGAGGTTCCTGCGCGCCCAGGCGAGGACGCCGCGCGAGACGTCGACCGTGGTGGTCGCGCGCGCGTGACCGAGGACGGCCGCGACGGTGAACGGGCCCGTGTACGCGAACAGGTTGAGCACGCGCAGGCCGGCCGAGATCTCCCGCACGCGGCGCCGGTTCTCGCGCTGATCGAGGAACACTCCCGTCGACAGGCCGTCGCCGAGGCGGACCTCGAAGGGCAAGCCGAGCTCGTGCACGGTGAACGACTCGGGGGCCGCGGCGCCGCGCACGGGCTCCCGTGGGGCGAGCTCCTCGCGGCGGGTGTCGACCACGCGGCTCGAGTCCTTGGGCCGCACCTTGAGGTAGATCCCGGCGGGCCCGAGGCGCAGCGCCGCGTCGAGGATCGCCTCGCGCGCGGCCTCGGCCTCCGGGCTCGACAGCGAGACGACGAAGTGGTCGCCGTAGAGGTCCACCGTGACGCCCGGCAGGCCGTCGCCCGCGCCGTTCGCGAGCCGCAGGCACGTCGTATCCGGGAGGCGGGCGACGCCGTATCGCAGGTCCGCCGCCTCGCGCAGCAGGGCCTCGACGCGGTCCCGAGAGGCGAGCGCGGCGCTGGCCTCGGCGCCCTGGATCCACTCGTCGAACGCGGGCGGCACGGGCGCGCGGAACGTCGCCGGCGCGCCGCTGGACGGGTGCGCGAGCGTGAGCGCCGTCGCGTGCAGCAGCAGGCGCCGCGCGGGCGGTCCCCCGTAGATCGGGTCGCCTGCGACGGCCGCGCCGACGGCGGCGAGCTGCGCGCGGATCTGGTGGGTGCGCCCCGTCTCGGGGGTGAGCTCGAGCAGCGCGCGCTCGCCCCGCGGCCCCGCGCCGATCAGCCTCCAGCGCGTGATCGCGAGCTGCGCGCGCCGGTCGCCCTTCGGCACGACGCGCATCGCGCCGTCCTCGCCCGGCGCGAGCGCGTGCTCGAGGACGCCCTCCTTGCCGCGCCCGGGGGCGCGCGCCGCGCAGGCGACGTAGGTCTTGCGGACGTGGCGCCCCTCGAACTCGCGCGCGACGGCCGGGTTCGCCTCGCGCCGGCGCGTGAAGAGCAGCACGCCCGAGGTGTCCCGATCGAGCCGCTGGTGGATGCCGAGGTACGCGCCGGCGTCTCCGCGCGCGGCGAGCAGCGCCTTGACGCGCGTCACGGCGTCGTCGACGCGGCCCGCGTCGGGCGCGTGCGTGGGCGCGCCGGCCGGCTTGTCGACGACGATCAGATCGGCGTCCTCGAAGAGCACGCGGTCGGCCCGCCAGGCGGGCCAGAGCGCGTCGCGGAGACTCGAGGGCGGTGCGGCGTCGTTCATCGGCGGGGCGCGACAGCATAGTACAGAGAGCGCGCGCGCACCGGGAAACGAGGCCGCGAGCGCGCACCGGCGCGTGACGTCCGCGGCGGCTTGGGGCATGGTGCCGCCGCCGCCCGCCCGGGCGCGGAGCGGCGGAGCGAGGGAGCACGAGCGTGGACGGTTTGGTTGACAGGATCTTCGGCTGGCCGGGGCGCGCGCGCCCGAGCACTCAGCTCCTGGTCCTCGCGATCTTCGTGCTCGAGATCCTCGCGGCCATGGCCCGCCCCGTGGGCCTCGCGCCGCGCTTCGTCGCGGTCACCGCGGGCTTCCTGCTCGTCGTCGCGATGGCCGCGCTGCTCCGCCGCCTCCGCTTCGACACCGGCACGATCCTCGTCCTGCTCGGCGGCGTGTGGCTTTACCTCGGCTACCTCGGCTACACGGTCTACACCGAGCGCAACTACGACGGTGGCGCGCAACTCGAATACATCGAGTTCATCGTCAAGAATCACAAGCTGCCGAAGGCCGACACCTGCTTCGTCTGCCACCACCCGCCGCTCTATTACGTGCTCGGCGCGGCCGCGTACGCGGTCTTCGGCCGGCTCAAGCTCATCGCGCCGACCGACGGGCTGCAGCTCTATTCGCTCGCCGTCTTCCTCGCGTTCGTCGTCTTCGGCGCGCTCCTCTCGCGCGAGCTCGCCCGCGACCGGCGCGAGGTGCAGCTCGTCTCGGCGCTGGTCGTCTTCTGGCCGTACAGCGTGCACAACTGCGTGCGCGTCCACAACGACACGCTCGTCTCGACGCTGCTCGTCGCGTCCTTGTGGCTCACCGTGCGCTGGGCTCGCCACGACCGCCCGCGCGACCTCTACCTGGCCGGCTTCGTCGGCGCGCTCGGCATCCTGACGAAGTCGAGTGCGATCGTCATCGGCGCGGTGCTCGCGATCCTGCTCGCCAAGCGCCTCCTCTTCGCGCCCAACAAGGCGCGCACGCTGCTGCGCGGGTCGTTGGTCGGCGCGATGCTCGTCGCCGCGCTCTTCCTGAACGCCGCCCGCAAGGACAAGCCCATCGAGCGCGAGATCGCCCCGCGCGGCGCCCTCTGCGAGAAGCTCCTCGGATCGGCCTGTCACATCGGAGAGCACCAGTTCGTCGGCAACCGCTGGAAGAACTACGTCTACTTCGACGTGAAGAGCTTCCTCGCGGAGCCGTATTTCATCGCCGAGCGCGACGTCGCCGGCCGCCAGTGGTTCTGGAACGACCTGCTGAAGTCGAGCCTCTTCGGCACGCACAACACGGTCCCCGATCGCGAGACGTCCTACGAGCTCAACAAGGCCCTCGCCTACGGCCTCAACTGGCTCCTCCTCGGCATGACCGGCTACCTCGGCGCGGGCCTCGTCGCCATGGGCCGCCAGGAGCGCCGGCGCTTCGCGGTCCTCGGCCTCTTCGTGGCGCTGTCGGTGCTCTTCCTCGCCGGCTTCAAGGCGCTGATCCCCGCGCCTCACCACAACGATTTCCGCCACGTCTTCCCCGTGCTCGTGCCGATGGCGATCGTCTACGCGGCCTCGGTCGCCGCCTTCCGCCGCAGGTTCGCCGCCGTCGCGTGGTTCGGGCAGGCCATGGCGGTCTCGTTCGTCGCGCTGTCCATCTTCTACTTCGTGCCGAAGTACGACTGGGCGATGCGCGTGACGGCGCGGACGATCCCGCACGACCTCTCGGAGTTCGCCAAGGTCGTCTCCGAGGGCACGCCCTGGGACAAGGACACCAACCTCTTCATCGACGGCAATCACACCATCGAGCTGCGCGCGCAGGCCCCGATCACCGTCCGGCAGATCGACCTCTCGGTCGACAACAACGACGTCTACGAGATCGTCGTCGTCGGCGCGAGCGAGACGCGCACGCTCCGCGTCGGCCCGAAGCCCATGAAGGGGCTCGCCCGGTTCTTCGTCCCGGTCACCCCGCCGGTCGAGGACGTGTCTCTCCTGCGGCTCCGACCGCTCGAGGGCGACCACGCGTACTCGATGGGCCACTTCATCGTGCGGTGACCGGCGCCCGGTTTCGCGCCGCGCAGGTCCTTGCGCGCGCGTCGGAACCCGGGGAAAGTGCGCCGATGCGCACGAAGCCGCTCCCGCGTAGCCAGCCCTCGCCGAAGTCCGGACGCCGCCCGCGCGGCGCCGCCAAGCCGGCGAGCCACGACCCGGCGACGCCGCCGGCGCTCATCGACTTCATGATGAAGGACTGGAAGCCGTCGTCCACGCAGGCGCCGGCGCCCATCGAACACGCGGGCGCCTTCGCCGCGCGGCGCCGCGCGCTGTCGAAGCTCTACCCGGCCGAGACGCTGGTGGTGCCGACGGGGCACGAGAAGGTGCGCGCCAACGACACGACCTACCGGTTCCGGCCCGGATCCGACTTCTACTGGCTCACGGGCAACGTCGAGCCGGACTGCGTGCTCGTGATGGTCCCGAAGGCCGGAGGCGGTCACCGCGACGTGCTCTTCGTCGAGCCGAACCCGGGGCGCGGCGACCCGACGTTCTTCACCGATCGCAGCAAGGGCGAGCTGTGGGTCGGCGCGCGCCTCGGCGTGCCGCAGAGCCGCGCCCGCTACGGCGTGCACGAGTGCCGCGGCCTGCCGGAGCTGGCCGAGCTGCTCGCGTCGCTGAAGAAGGGGCGCACCACGCGCCCGACCCGCGTGCTGCGCGCGCTGTCGGAGAAGGTCGACGCCGCCGTCGCCTCAAGCGACCGGGACAAGGAGCTCGCGACGGCGCTGTCGGAGCTGCGCCTCCGCAAGGACGCCGTCGAGGTGAGGGAGCTCGAGCGCGCCATCGCGTCGACCAAGCGCGGCCTCGAGGACGTCATCCGATCGCTCGGCCCGGCCGGGACCGCGATGAGCCCCGGGGGCGCGCGGAGCGAGCGCGAGGTCGAGGGCGTCTTCGGGCTGCGCGCGCGCGTCGAGGGCGCGGACGTGGGCTACGGGACGATCGCGGCGGCGGGCGCGCACGCGTGCGTGCTGCACTGGACGCGCAACGACGGGCGCCTGAAGAAGGGCGACCTCCTGCTCCTCGACGCAGGGGTCGAGCGCGAGACGCTCTACACGGCCGACATCACGCGATCGATCCCCATCGGCGGGCGCTTCGGCAAGGCTCAGCGGCAGATCTACGACCTCGTGCTCGCCGCGCAGCGCGCCGCGCTCGCGGCCGTGAAGCCGGGCGCCGACTTCCTCGATCCCCACCGCGCCGCGATGCGAGTGCTCACCGAGGGCCTCTGCGCGATCGGCATCCTGCGCGGATCGGTGGAGGACGCGCTCGCCGAGGACCAGCAGCTGCACAAGCGCTACACGCTCCACGGTACGAGCCACATGCTCGGCCTCGACGTGCACGACTGCGCCCAGGCGCGGCAGGAGGTCTACAAGCTCGGCAAGCTCGCCGAGGGCATGGTCCTCACCGTCGAGCCCGGCCTCTACTTCCAGCTCGACGACCTCACCGTCCCCGCGAAGTACCGCGGCATCGGCGTGCGGATCGAGGACGACGTCCTCGTCACGGCCAAGGGGTCGAGGAACCTCTCCTCGGCGATCCCCACGGGGGCGGACGAGATCGAGGCCTGGATGGCGTCGATCTGGGCCCGCTGACCGCTCGGCCTCAGCGCCCCCGGAAGTGGGCGGGACGCTTCTCGATGTAGGCGGCGAGCCCCTCGGCCGCGTCGTCCGTGCCGAAGAGCTCGGCCTGCAGCTCGCGCTCGAGCGCGAGGCCCTGCTCGAGGCCCATCTCGAGGCCGGAACGCACGGCGCGCTTGATGCGTCCGACGGCGAGCGTCGCCTTGTTGGGCAGCGCGAAGTCGTGCGCGTACTCCATGACGCGCGCCATGAACGCCTCGTGGTCGGGCGCCTCCCAGATGGCGTTCACGAGCCCATACGCGAGCCCCGTCTCGAAGTCGAAGGTCGACCCCTCGACCATGAGCTGGATCGCGCGCGACGCGCCCACCGCGCGCGCCAGCCGCTGCGTGCCGCCGGTGCCGGGCAGGACGCCGAGCGTGACCTCGGGCAGGCCCATCTTGCCGGCGCCCTTGCGGGCGACGCGCAGATCGCAGGCGAGCGCGATTTCGAGCCCGCCTCCCACGCAATGGCCGTTCAGCGCGGCGATGCAGAGCTTCGGGGTGTGCTCGAGGCGCAGGAGCGTCTCGTTGGCGTGCAGGCAGAAGTAGTATTTGAAGGTGGGATCGGCCTCGCGCAGCATGTTGATGTTCGCGCCCGCCGAGAAGAATCGGTCGCCGTGGCCGGTGATGACCAGCACGTGGACGTCGTTGTCGAACCTCGCGTCGAGGATGGCCGCGTCGAGATCCTTCATCATCTCGTGCGTATAGCCATTGACGGGCGGGTCGTTCAGCGTGAGCAGCGCGACGCCGGCTTCGGTCTGGTAGTCCACGAGGGCCATTCGAGCGCCATACCGAAGGTTCGGCCCGGCGAGAAGGAGCGGCGGCGCCGCGGCGTCGGGGCGCTTCGCCGCGCCGTTCCGGTGGCGGCCGGCCGTCGTATCTGTTACCTCGCCGGCTCTGTCATGGATGCGTCCGAACTGCGCCAGCAACTGAAGGAACTCATGGTGTCCGAGCTCAACCTCGAGGGGAAGGCGCCGTCGGACATCGACGACGCGGCACCGCTCTTCGGGGAGGGCCTCGGGCTCGATTCGCTCGACGCGCTGCAACTGGCGATGTCGGTCGAGGAGCGCTTCGGCGTTCGCATCCCCGAGGGCGACGAGGCGCGGCCCATCTTTGCGTCGGTGAACTCGCTCGTGGAGCACATCGCCAAGGCGCAGGCGGCCGCCTGAGGGCGGACGCCGCGATCGCACGGCACGGCGCATGCGAATCTGGGTGACGGGGATCGGCGTCGTCTCGCCGCTGGGGCGCGGGGCGGGCGTGACCATGGACCGGCTCGTCGCGGGCGACCGCGCGTTCGGCGAGCTCGGGCTCTTCCCGGTCGCCGACATGCGCGTGAGGATCGCGGCCGAGGTGCACGGGCTGACGGCCGACTTGGTCGCTCCGGCGGGCGAGGCCGAGGGCTGGTCGCGCACGGACGCGATGTCGGTGCTCGCGGTGCGCGAGGCGCTCGGGCAGGCCGGGCTCGATCCGCGCGCGAAGCCGGTCGACCTGATCCTCGGCGGCACCACCGCCGGCATGTTCGAGACCGAGGACACGCTCGCGTGGCTGTCGCGCGAGCCGAGCGCGATCACGCCGTTCAAGAAGATGCTCTCGCACCCGCTGTCGTCGACGGCGGACCACGTCCACGAGGCCGCGGGGCCGTTCCGGCGCACGCGCAGCCTGTGCAGCGCGTGCTCGAGCGGCGCGAACGCCCTGCTGCTCGGGGCGGCGTGGCTCCGCGCGGGGCTCTCGGATTGCGTGATCGCCGGCGGCGCGGACGGCCTGTGCCGGCTCACGTACACGGGCTTCGCGGCGCTCTCGGCCGTCGACGCCAACCCGTGTCGGCCGTTCGACCGGCGGCGCGCGGGGCTGAACCTCGGCGAGGGCGCGGGCTTCCTCGTGATCGAGCCCGAGCGCACGGCGCGCGCGCGCGGAGCGCGGCCGATCGCGGAGCTGCGCGGCTGGTCGGTCGGCGCCGAGGCGCACCACATCACGAACCCGGAGGGCACGGGGCGCGCGGCCGCGCGGGTCATGCGCGCGGCGCTCGCCCGCGCGGGCATCGGCCCGGCCGATCTCGACTACGTGAACGCGCACGGAACGGCGACGCCGCTGAACGACTCGATGGAGGCCGCGGCGCTGCGCGAGGCGCTCGGCGCCGAGGTCGATCGCGTGCCCGTGTCGTCGTGCAAGGGGCAGATCGGCCACACCCTCGGCGCCGCCGGCGGCATCGAGGCTGCGATCTCGGCGATGGCGATCGATCGCGGCGTGCTCCCGCCGACGATCGGCCTCGAGGAGGTCGACCCCGCGTGCCGCCTCGTGCACGTCACGGAGGCTCGAAGCGCGAAGCTCCGCGCGGTGATGTCGAACTCGTTCGGCTTCGGCGGCACCGACACGGTGCTCGTCTTCGCGGCGCCGGGTCACTTCCCGGACCCGGAGGCGGCGCCGCGGCGATCGGTCGTGCTCACCGGCGCGGCCACGGTCGGCGCGCTCGGCGTGTGCGGCACGGCGGCGAGCGGCGCGTACCTCGACCCGGGGCCTGCGCCGGCCGAGGGGCCGGTCGCGTTCCAGCCCGCCGATCACCTCGAGCTCTCTCGCGCGCGCCGGCTCGATCGCGCGGGGCGCCTGACGACGGTCGCGATCCAGGCGGCGCTCCGTGAAGGCGGGCTCGACCTCGCGGCCCCGGGCGTCGCGGAGACGACGGGGGCGCTCGTGGGCGCGTCCTTCGGCAGCGTCGATGCGTCGACGGCCTTCATGCGCCGCATCTACGACAAGGGCGCGAAGTACGCGAGCCCGGCCGACTTCCCGAACCTCGTGCCGTCCTCGCCGGTCGGGCATGCGTCGATCTACCTCGGGCTGCGCGGGCCCGTGTTCGCGATGGCGGACCTCGGTGCGACGGCCGAGTCGACCATCGAGTCGGCGATCGAGCTCGTCCTGGTCGGGGAGGCCGACGCGATGGTCGCGGGCAGCGTCGAGGAGGCGAGCCCGATGATCGAGCGGTGTCTCGGCCCGATCTGCACGGGCATCGAGCACCGGGGCGTCCGCGCGGAGGGCGCGAGCGCGGTGCTCGTCGAGGCCGAGGACGCGGCGCGTGCGCGCGGGGGCCGGCCGCTCGCTCGGGTGGTCTGGTGGGGGTCGTGGCGCGGGGATCGCCCGGACGGCCTCGCCGAGGCGCCGCCGCCGCCCGCCGCGGGTGAGGCCTGGGTCCTGGTCGGTCGAGACGACGAGCGGCTGCGTGCGCTCGTCGCGCGATCGTCGTGGGCGGCCGCGCCGCAGCATGCGCTCGCACCGCGATCGGGCGACCACGCGGGCGCCGGCGGCTGCGCGGTCGCCGCGGCCGTGTCGGCCCTCGCCGCGGGGCGGATCCGCGGCGCGCTCGTCGTCGGCGGCGCGCCCGATCGCACGTACGCGCTGCTGCTCGAGGCCGCGAGCGCCGTGGCCGGGGGATGACCGCCTCGAGCGCGGCGGACCGACGGCTCGCGCGGGAGCTCCGGCGCGCCGTCCTCGCGGGGCTGGTCGCCGTGCTCGCGGGTGTCGGCTGCGGGCCCGCGCCCGCGCGCCCGGCGGCGCTCACGTGGCCGACGACGGCGGTGTGGCGCGGCGCCCAGGCTCGGCTCGCGCGGCTGCGCCTCGAGGCCGAGGGCGACGGCCCGCGCACGCTGCGGCTCGCGCTCAGCCTGCACGAGCCGTTCGGCGGCCGCGTGCTGGAGGCGCGCGGCGCGGTCGCGATCGCGCCGGCGCGCGCGGACGGGTCGTCGCCGGCGGGCGGCGCGCTGCGCATGATCCTGATCGGTCCGGGGGGCACGACGGCGCTCGATCTGTGGGCGCGCGCGGATCGCTTCCGCTTCGCGGTCCCCGCGATCGATCTCCTGCGCAGGGGCGACGCGAGCACGCCGCCGTCCGAGCTGCGCGGCCTGCCCGTGGGCTTCCTGCGCTGGTGGCTCTTGCGCCCGGCCGCCGGCTCGTTGCTCTGGTACGAGCGCGAGGCGGCGACCTCTCGCTTCGTCCTGCGCGACGGCGCCGCGATCGTCGATCTGCGGCTCGGCGACGGCGGGCAGGTCGACGCCGTGCGCACCACGTGGGCGCGATTCGAGGGGGAAGACGTCGTGGTCGCCGAGGAGCGCGTGGAGGCCAGCGGCGTCGGCTGCGCGACCGCGCGCTACGTCACGCGCATCCCGCTCGGCGGCGACGGGCGCACGGGCTTGCCGCTCGAGATCGCGATCCGGTGCGAGGGCGTCGATCGCTCCCGCGCCCCGAATCCCCGTGCGTTCGAGGACCCCGACGCGCCCGCGCACGACGCGGGCCCGCCCCGCGGAGGTGCACCGTGAGCCATGCCTGCGTGATCGCCGCCGGCGCCGTCTCCGCGCTCGGCCTCGGAGAGGACGCCTATCGTGCCGCCGAGGAGGGCGCCGTCGCTCGGTCCGGCCTCCGCCGGGACGACGACCTCGCCGCCGCCGGCCTCGCCAAGCCGTTCGCGGGGCGCGCGCCCGCCGTCCTGCCCGGCGGCGCGTTCGAGGACCGCGCCACGTCGCTGCTCGCGTGCGCGCTCGAACAGGCGCTCGGCGATCTCGACCTCGCGCGGCCCGGCTGGCGCGCCGATCGCATCGGCGTCGCGATCGGCACGTCGAGCGGCGGGATGCTGTCGGCCGAGCGCTTCTTCGCGCTGCGGGCCGCGGGCGCGCCCGACGCCGATCTCGCCTCCGTCGCGCGCGCCGCGACCTACTTCGCGCCCATCGACGACGCGCTCCTCGCCGCCGGGCTCGGCCCCGACGCGATCGTGGCGCGCGCCCACCTGCTCGCCGCGTGCGCGGCCTCGACCCTCGCGATCGGGATCGGCCTGCGGTGGCTCGATCGCGGCGCGTGCGACGTCGTCCTCGCCGGAGGCTACGACGGCGTGAGCGTCTTCGTCGCGGCCGGCTTCGAGGTCCTGCGCGCGACCACGGCGTCGTCGCCGCGCCCCTTCTGCGTCGGCCGCGATGGCATGTCCCTCGGCGAGGGCGCTGGCGTCGTCGCGCTCGTCCGCGACCGCGATCTCCGCGGCGCGAAGGTCCTCGTCCGCGTCGTCGGCTTCGGCGCCTCGACCGACGCCGTGCACATCACCGCGCCCGACCGCACGGGCGGGGGCCTGGCGCGCGCCGCGGCCGCGGCGATCGCGGACGCGGCCGTCGATCCCGCGAGCATCGGCCTCGTGAGCGCCCACGCGACGGCGACCCCGTACAACGACGCGATGGAGTCGAAGGCGATAGCGCGCATCTTCGAGGGATCGCCCGCGCCGGTCGTGCACCCGTTCAAGGCGCAGATCGGCCACACGCTCGGGGCCGCCGGCGTGCTCGAGGCGCTCGCCGCCGCCCACGCGCTCGCGGTGGGCGTCGCGCCCGCGGCGGCCGGCGCGGGCCCGCACGACCCCGAGGCGTCGGCGGTGTTGCTCGAGCGCGGCGAGCGTCGGCCGCTCGAGCGCGCGCTCAAGCTGTCGGCCGCGTTCGGCGGGACGAACGCGGCCCTGGTGCTCTCGACGACGCCGACCGCGCGCGCTCCGCGGCCTCCGCGCCCGGTCTACGTGCGCGCGATCGCCCACGTCGTCACGGCCGACCTCGTCGCGCTCGCCGAGGCGACGGGCATCGCGCGCGACCGGCTCGCGCGGCTCGACGCGCTCGGCCGGCTCGGCCTGGCCGCGGTGGCGGCGCTCGCGACCGCGGTCGGGCGCGAGGCGATCGAGGGCGCCGGCATCGTGGCGGGCCACGCGCTCGCCACGATCGACACGAACGAGCTCTTCGACGCGCGTCGGCGATCGCGCGGCGCCGCCCACGTCGAGCCTCGCCTCTTCCCCTCCACGTCGCCCAATGCCGTCGCGGGCGAGTGCGCGATCGCCTACCGCCTCACGGGGCCGGGCTTCGCCGTCGGCGGAGGGCTCGACGGCGGCACCGAGGCGCTCGGCCTCGCCGCCGAGCTCTGCGCGGCCGGCGACGCCGAGGCGATGGTGGTCCTCGCCGCGGACGACGCCGGCCCCGCCGCGCGCGATCTCCTGCGCGCCGCCGGCCTCGGCGACCGACCGCTCGTCGCCGGCGCCGTCGCGATGCTCGTCACCGCGCGCCCCGAAGGCGCCGTGCGCGAGGTCGGGCCGGACGTCGCGGTCGACCACGCCGGCGCCCCTATCGGCCACCTCGCGCTGCTCCGCTGGGCGGCGCCGTGAGCCCGACGGCCCCCGAATCCGGTCTCTCGGGCCGATTGTGCGGCCGGCCCTTGCCCGGGGAGGCCCGACTCTGGCAAGGTCGAGCGGAATTACCGGGGCAGGTTCCCGGTTGGAACACCCGCATGCGCCGCCCGATCGCCCTCGCCCTCGCTCTCGCCGTCACCAGCCTGCTCGCGGGCTGCAACACGCGCTACATCCCCAACACCGACGTCGAAGACAACGACGAGAACCGCAAGGTCGTCTCGTTCTGCGAGAAGTACCGGCACGCGGTCGAAAACAAGAACATCGCCGCGCTGCTCAAGCTCGCCGCGCCGAACTACTACGAGGACGGCGGCAACGTCGACCCGAGCGACGACATCGACTTCGCCGGCCTGAAGGCCTACCTCCAGGGCAAGTTCCAGGACGCGCAGGCGATCCGCTACGAGATCCGCTACCGCAAGGTGGGCGAGCACCGCGGCTCGTACTACGTCGACTACACCTTCAGCGCGAGCTACCGCATCCCCGGCATGAAGGGCGAGGAGTGGCACCGCAAGGTGGACGACAACCGGCTCGAGCTCGTCCCGTTCCAGGACGACTTTCGCATCATCGCCGGCATGTGACGGGCGCGCGGTGACGCCGCGCGCGACCGCTGAGAACGACGCCGCCCCGGCGCGGCGTCCTGGCACCGCGTCCGAGGTTGCGTCCCGGCCTCTCAGTTCAGGCCGAGGTCGGGCGTGAGCGTGCCGCTGAACACGCCGCGCTCCTTGGCCGCCGCGAGCACGCGGAGCGCCGAACGGTAGCCGCGCAGCACGAGCGATCGCGCGGCAAAGCGGTTCAAGAAGCCGTATTTTCCGATGTCTGGCGCGATGTCGAGGAACGTGACCTGCGGGTAGAGCTTCGACAGCAGCTCGACGCCGCGCCGCTCCTTCTCGGTGAGCACGATGCCGAGCGACTGCCGCAGGACGCGCAGCACGCCGAGTCGCGCGATGGACGTGCGCTCCGGGGGGCGGACCTCGGGCCGGTAGATGTTCGAGATGATGACGACGTTCGCGCCGGCCGCGACGGCCAGGTCGGCCGAGGCCGTGCGGACGACCTCGCCGTCGAGGTGGTAGCGGTCGCCGATGCGGTAGGGCCGGAAGAGCCCCGGCACGCAGCAGCTCGCCGCGACGGCCTGGCTCACCGGCGTGCGATCGTCGTAGCCGGGGCCGAACACGACCCGCTGCGCGGTGTCGACGTCGACCGCGGTGACGAGCACCTGGTTCGGCAGCTTGCGGAAGTCGTTGATGGGCAGCGTGCGCTCGAGGTACCGCTCGAGCTTGTCCATCGAGAAGAGGCCCGACGCGAGGTAGCCCGGGTCGACGAGGTCGCGCAGGCGCGGCGCGCCGAGGAACGTGCTCATGTGCAGCCGCGGCCCGTCGTGGCGCCGGCGCCACGGCAAGCGGTATCCATCGAGCATCACGTCGAGCGGGATGTCCTGCCCGTACATCGCGCCGACGAGCGCGCCCGCGCTGGCGCCCACGTAGATTTCGGGGTGGATCCCGAGCTCCTCGCAGGCCTTCAGCACGCCGAGGTGCGCGAGCCCACGCGCCGCACCCCCCGATCCCACGAACGCGATCTTCAGGCGGCCCATCCGACGAAGCTGCACCGGCCGGCCCGCGTCGGCAACTTTCGTTCGGCGTGGCCGGCCGTCGGCGCACGCCGCTCGAGGCCTCAGGGCAGCTGGAAGTCTTCCATCGACCGGTAGATCCGGTACTGGTCGCCGTCGCGCCGCAGCCAGAGCACGATCTCCTCGCCGAGCAGGCGATCGACGCCCACGCGCGAGGTGTGGATGGGGACCGCGACGACCACGTCGTCCTCGCCGAGCGTGTCGGCGTGGATCGCGGGGTGCCGCAGGCCGTCCGCGCCGTCGCCCGCGCGGACCACCGACAGGTCCGCCTCGCGGAAGACGACCTCGCCGGCGAGCTTGGTGTAGTCGAGCTTGCGGAAGCGCTGCTCCCACCAGAGCGGCGCGGTCGGCGTCGACCCCTGCTGCGGCCCTTGCACGGTGATGACCGTCGAGTCGCGCGTGAAGAGCGAGTCGAGGCCCTCGGCGTCCTCGAGCACGATGCGGCGGAACAGCGCGCGCACGGTGACCAGCGCGCGGTCGACCCCGAGCGGGGCCCGCAGCGTCACGACGCCGTCGCCCACCGGGGCGCGGTCGCGCGCGGGCGGCGGCGCGCTCGCCCGATCCACGGCCACGCCGTCCGGGCGTCGTCGCGCGTCCTCGGGCACGCGGGGCGTCGGCGCCGGCGCAGCGCCGCACGCCGCGGCAAACGTCAGGAAGCCGAGCGCGGCGAGGCGTCGACCGAGAGGCTCAGAGGGACTCCGACGAGGGCTCATTTTCGCGCGTGAACAGGACGATCGCACGCTCGGGGAGCACGGTCCACCCGGCGGGCGGCCGGTCGTCGTCGAAGTCGGACGCGACCAGCGTCACGCGCGCTTGCGCGAAGTCGGGCAAGCGCATGCGGCCGAGCCCACCGTCGCCGACGAGCCGTCCGACGTCGGCCGGCCCCTCGTAGGTGCGGTAGGCCATCAGCGAGGCGCCGTGCAGCGCGACGAGGTACTCCGCGTTCGACAGCAGCACGTTCATCGCGCTCGGCCCCGCGCCCTCCTCGGCGCAGAGGCGATCGACGAGCGCGAGCGTGGCGCGCAGCGCCGAACGCGCGTTCTCCGCGGGGACGTCGGGCCGGTCGAGCTCGCCCGCGTCGTGGAGGAACGACAGGAAGAGGTGGAACAAGAGCTCGCTGTCCGTCTCGCCGCGGACGTCGCGCAGGAGGAACGCCGGCAGCGACTCGCGCAGCCGCCCGCGCAGCGAGGTGAACGACTCGACGGTGCCCGTGTGGGCGAACAGCCACTGGCGGTACCGGAAGGGGTGCGTGTTCTCCGTCCGCTGGCCGCCGACCGTGGCCGCGCGAATGTGCGCGATGAGCAGATCGGTGCGGATGCCGCCCGCGACGTCGCCGATCGCGATCACCGGGCGGTCGTCGATGGGGCGCCGCTTCAGGAGGATCTCGCCGCTCTGGTAGAAGCCGACGCCCCACCCGGGCGTCACGCCGGCCTTTCTGCGAAACGACAGCCCCTGGCCTTCGACCTCGATCATGCGAGCGCCTAGGTCGGGGCGGTTTCCGATCAAGCCGACGAGACGAGCCATGGGGATCCTTTCGCTTCCGCGAGGGGTGCGCGCGCCGCGGCTCGCGTGGCCTCGATGGTCTCAGTCTGAGGTCGTTTGCTCGCGCCGCAAGTTTCCCGCGCGAGGGCGTCCCCGCGCCGCGCCGGGGCCGGTCCGCAGCGCGCGCTCCGGCGGGCGAAATCTGATAAAACGTGCCGCATGAAGACCTTTGCCACGCAACCGCGGGCCGGATCCTCCCGGCCGATCCGCGCCGCAGGGCTCGCCGCGACCGTCGCCGGTCTCCTCGCCGTGCTGGCGGGCTGCCCCGCCGTCTACCCGGAGCTCGCGACGCGCACGAGCAAGGTCGCGAGCGATCGCGCGGTCGACCCGCCGCCGCCCGACGACCTGCACTGGATCCGCTTCCTGTCGGGCGAGGTGCCGCCGCGCACGCGCGACGGGCGCGAATGGAGCAAGGGCAGTCGGCTGCCGGACCCGTACGCGACGCTGGTCGTCAACGGCCGGGAGGTCCTGCGCACGCCGGTGCAGTCGGGCACCCTCAAGCCCACGTGGCCCGACGGTCCGCGGGGCAACTTCCGTCTCCAGCCGACCGACCGCCTCCGCGTCGAGCTGTGGGACAGGAACGCCATCAACGACCGGCCGATCGGCGTGCGCGACCTCGGGCGCCCGACCGAGGAGGCCCGACAGACCCGCCAGATCCGCGTCGAGCTCGAGGGCGGCGGCGAGGTGATCCTCGCCTACGAGCCCGCGCACCCCGTGCTGGGCGTCGGCCTGTGGTACGAGCTGCGCAACGACACGTGCTTCGTCACGCGCCTGCTCGACCAGAGCCCGGCGTCGCGCGCGGGCCTGCAGAAGGGCGACGAGCTGCTCGCGATCGGCGGCAAGGCCGTGAAGGCGACCACGCCCGACGACGTGCAGAGCCTCTGGAACGCGATCCCGATGGCGGGCGTGGCGGTCACCGTGCGGCACGCGAGCGGCGCGACGCAGGAGGCGCTCCTCAAGGAGGGGCCCATCTACCCGCTGTTCGACCAGTACGGGCCGGTGGACTGACGTGGCGAAGGTCGCTCCGTTCGGGCTCGACACGGAGGCGATCCGCGACGAGCTCCGGCCCCTCCGGAACGATCTTTCCATCGCGATCTGCCGCGCCAAGAACCCGTTCAACGTCGGGGCGATCATCCGCGTCGCGCACTCGTTCCTCGTGCGCGAGGTCTTCCTGATCGGGACGGAGCCCTGGTACGAGCGCGCCGCCATGGGGATGCACAAGTACGAGACCGTCGTCGAGTGCCCCGACGAGGCGGCTTTCCTCGCGGCGACCGCGGGCCGTCCGCTCGTCGGCGTCGAGCGCGACGACGCGAGCACCACGATCTGGGAGGCCCCCGCGCCGCGCGACCTCGTCTACCTGCTCGGCAGCGAGAACGACGGCCTGCCGCGGTCGCTCCTCGAGGCGTGCACCTCCGTCGTCGCGATCCCCATGTACGGCATCAACCACTCGTATCCCGTCGCGATCGCCGCGGGCATGGTCCTGTGCGAGTGGGCGCGGCGGCGCGACCCACGAGGCCGGCTCACGCCGCCGGAGAGCGCTCCTTCCCCGCCTTTGCGCTAACCTCCCGGCTGCGCGCGGCTGGCTCGGCCGCGCGCTCAACGCCAGGGAGGCCACGATGACCCGCTCGATCCGCGCTTCGCTCGTCACCGCCGTCATCCTTTCGCTCAGCGCGACCGCCTGCTCGGACGAGGGCGAGGTGTCGCCGGGGTCGATCGACGGGCAGGGCGGCGCGGCGTCGACGACCACGATCGGGCAGGGCGGCCAGACGACCACCGCGGGAGGCGCGGGGCAGGGGGGGGCGGCGACCGGCGGCGCGGGCGGCGGGCAGGGGGGCCAGGCGACCGGCGGCGCGGGCGGGCAGGGCGGCGCGA
>CAIVJW010000201.1 GCA_903906315.1 uncultured delta proteobacterium
CCCCGGGGCACCGATCGTGTCCCCCGGGGCACCCGGCGTGTCCCCCGGGGCACCGATCGTGTCCCCCGGGTCACCCAGCGTGTCCCCCGGGGCACCGATCGTGTCCCCCGGGGCACCCGGCGTGTCCCCCGGGGCACCCGGCGTGTCGCCGCCCATGCTGCCCGTCGCTGCCAAGGCGCCCGCCGATCCGCCGCCGCGCCCGCCGCCGCTGCCTCCGCTCGAGACGAAGCCGCTCGCGTGGGAGCGCCACCTCGAGATCGGCGGCGACCTCGTCCTCGGATCCCGCCCGTCGTCGCACGACGCGACGGGCGCCGCGTCCGGCGTCGCGTACCTGCCCGCCATCGGGTTCGGCCTGCACGCCCGCTGGCAGGTGTGGAAGTACCTGCGCTTCGCGGCCTACTTCGCCGATCTGCACCATGGCCTGCGCGTCCCGACCGGGTCGCTCGGCCTGCCCGGCGCGTCGTACGATCTCGACGTCGCCAAGACCATGGTCTTCGGCGCGCGCATCGCGCCCACGCTCCCGTTCGGCGAGCGCGGCCGCGCGTGGGTCTCGATCGGCGCCGGCTGGGGGCGCTTCGAGTTCGCTCGCGCCAAGGTCACGCTGCCGGGCGAGGCCGACACGTCCACGCTCCACGAGCAGGCCTTCTCGTTCGTCGAGTTCCCGATCGGCCTCGGCGCCTCCTACGACCTCGTGCCGCGCTGGCTGTCCTTCGAGGTGGAGCTCACGGGCGGCGTCTTCACCGGACAGCGCGGCGAGGCGCTCGACGGTCGGCAGATCATCGACGGGAGCGGGCACGTGCGGCACACGACGGGCTTGCCGGTCGTCGACGCCTCGTTCACGCAGACCGTCGGCCTGTCGCTCCTGCTCTAGCCCGGTGAGGCGGGGGATCACGATCGGCCTGCTGTGCGCCGCGATCGTCGCGTGCGCCCCGGCTCCCGCGCCGCGGCCCGCGCCCGAGGCCTCGCGCGCGCCGACCGCGTCCCCCGCGCTCGCACCCGCGCTGGCCCTCGACGCCGCCGCGCCCGCGTCCGCCCCGGCGCCTCGCCTCGACGATCCCTGCCGGCGCGACGCCGACTGCGGCTACGATTCCGGGTCGGGGCGGTGCGGGACGGACCCGCGCTACAACCGGCAACCTCCGGTCGTGGATCAGGGAATCGTCTGTTACTGCGACGACGCGCGCTCCGCCTGCGCGCGCCTCCGCGTCGATCCCGTGCCCTGCGAGGGCGACGGCAGCTGCGCGGTCGACCCCTCGCCGCGGCCCCACCCGGTCCGCGCGAGCGAGGCGCACCGCCACGAGCGCGGCCGCCGCTGCAAGGACTTCACCCTCGCGACCACCTGCGAGCGCACCAACCTCTGCACCCTGCACCGCCTGGAGTGCCCGCGATGACCTCACCGCGCGTGATCGCCGTCGCCGGCAACATGGGCGCCGGCAAGTCGAGCCTGACCGAGTGGCTGCAGCAGCAGTTCGGGATGGTGCCGTTCTTCGAGCCGAACGACGAGAACCCGTACCTGTCGGACTTCTACGGGGACATGAAGCGCTGGGCGCTCTCGTCGCAGCTCTTCTTCCTGGTGCGTCGCTTCGAGATCCACCGCGCGATCGACCGGCGCCCGCCCGACGGCAAGGCGGTCGTGCAGGACCGGACGCTCTACGAGGACGCCGAGGTCTTCGCCGCGCACCTGCACGAGGCCGGGCACCTCGACGATCGCGACTGGCAGATGTACCAGGACCTCTACAAGACGCTGCGCGAGGAGATCCGGCCGCCGGACCTGATGATCTACCTGCGCTGCCCGCTCAAGACGCTCACGCAGCGCGTGAAGAAGCGCGGTCGCGCGTTCGAGCGCAAGATCCCGAAGACCTACCTCGGCTCGCTCGAGCGCCTCTACGAGGAGTGGTTCGCGCGCTACGACCTGTCGCCGACGCTCGTCGTCGAGACCGACCGCCTCGACTACGTCGAGCGGCTCTTCGACCGCCACGAGCTGCGCGAGGCCATCAAGACGCAGCTGCGGCGCGGGTGACGCCGCGCGCGTCCCGCCCCGGAACCCACGTCCGGGGCGGGGCGGCCAGCAAGGCCGACCTCGCCGGGCTCGGAGGCCAGCCCGGCCAGCCGCCGCTTCGAGCCTACGGGAGCAGGATGCGGCCGAGGGCCCCGTTCGCGCCGTTCTGCGTGTGGCACGTGTTGCAGTCGCCGTTCGTCTGCTCCTTGAACATCTCGCGCACACCGTTCGCGGTGATGACCCGCGCCGTGTACGGCAGCGCCACGTACCCCTCGTAGAAGAAGTTGCCGGCCGAGTTGACGGTGAGCGAGATCTTCTTGCCGTTCTTGTCCGTGATCTCGACGGTCGCGCCCTGCGACTCGGAGGCGATGCAGTCGTCGGGCTCGTGCGCGGTGGGGAACACGGTGCCCGCGATCGAGAAGATCGGGCCCTCGCCCTCCTTCTGGTGGCAGGCGGTGCACGCCTGACCGGGCGCCATGCGATCGTTCTCGATGCCGCCCCAGTGCTTGCCGCTCGAGCACACCGCGGGCCCTGCGAACGGATCCGGGCCGGCGTCGATGCTCGCGCCGGCGTCGGTGCCGCAGTCGCCCTTCGGCATGGAGTTGGCGATCCACGCCTGCACGGCCGCGATCTCTGCCGGGCTCGCGGGCGTCTCCTTGCCCGCGGGCGGCATGTCGCCCTTCTGCATGCGGGCGACGGCGCGCGCGGCCACGCTCGTGCCCGGGTAGGTCGGCGAGTCCGCCGCGAGCTCGTCGTAGGTGACGAGCGGCAGGGTGACGCCGTTTGCGAGCGGGTGGCCGTGGCAGCTGAAGCAGTGCTTGCCGAACACGTCCGCGACGTCGCACGGCACGCCGGCGGCGTTCGTGTTCGTGTTCGTGTCGGTGGTGCTGGTCGTGGTCTGGCCCGACCCGCCGGCGCCTCCGCAGGTGCCCTTCGCCACGCCGCCGTTGACCCAACCCTGGAGCACGTCGGCGCCCGTGCCGCCGCCCCCGGGGGGCATGGTGCCGGCCTGCATGCGGATCACGGAGCGCGCGACCTCCATCGTCCCGTCGATGGGCGACTTCGCCGTCAGCTCGTCGTAGGTGACGAGCGACACGGTCGCGCCGCCCGAGAGCGGGTGGCCGTGGCAGCTGAGGCACTGCTTCGCGAGCACGTCCGCGACGTCGCACGGCACGCCCGCGGCCGCCGCCGCGCCGCCCGCGCCGTTCGCGCCGCCTCCGTTCGCGCCGCCTCCGCCGATCGTCGTGCCGGAGCCGCCGCCGGAGCCGTTGCCGCCTCCGGGGACGTCGAGCGTCGATCCCCTGGTGGTCGACTCGTTCGCCGCCGAGCCGCAGCCCGCGAAGCCCGCCGCGAGGGCCATCGCCCCGATGAGCCCGATCGGGCCCGCGACGAGGCCGACGATCGCCCTCCGACCACCGCTGCGCCCGACGCCCCTGCGACCCTCACGACCCATCGAAGACCTCCTCATCCGAGCCAAGCCATCGCGCGACAGACTCCATGTCTCCGCGCCCGCGGAAGCCGCGCGATCCGTCGACTCGCCGCGTTGCCGCACCCCACGGACGTATCACGAGTGGGGGCGCGGACCATGGCCGTGCGAGGCCGGGCCTCCACGAAATCGGGCCGCGAAGTGGGCGTTGCGGGACGTTTGGCGCGTATTCGATCCGAATACGAATTCGGGCCACGTCGCAGGGCTCACGTTGCGGCAGATATGGTGTGTGCGGCGCGCGCGCAGCGGGACTGTTCGGAGTCGGCGGCGTGGTAGGTTGCCCTCGTGCCGCGCCGTCCGCCGCCCTGGGCCGTCCTCGCCTTCGCCGTCGGCGCGGTCGTTCACCTCGGGCTGCTCGGGCTCGCCTTCGGCCCGTCGGGGTACGCCGCGCTCGCGGCCGGGCTCATGCTCCTCGCCGCGTTGCCGGCGGCGATCGTCGACGTCTCCGCGGAGGTGCTGCACCCGAGCGGGATCGGCACCGTGGCGATCGTGGCCCTCGCGACCACGGTGAACGGCGCGTTCTACGTGGGGATCGCGGCGCTCGTCCGCTGGCTCGACGCGCGACGATCGCGCTGACCTTGCGGCGCCGCGCGTGCGCCCGCCGGCCCCTCGCGTGATTGCCAATGACGCGGGGGGCGCGGCTCCGGCTGCCGCGCGCCGTGCCCGCGTGGTATCGCTCGCGCCCCTTGGATCCGAGCCCCGCCGAGCCCCGCCACCCGATGCGCAGCCGCCGCACGCCGCGCTGCCCGGCGTGCCACCTGCCGGTCGCGCTGTGCCTGTGCGCCGAGCTGCCGCGCGTCGCCGTGCGGACGCGGGTGATCATCGTGATGCACCGGCGCGAGGCGATCACCAGCTCCAACACCGGGCGCCTCGCGGCCGCGGTGCTCGAGGGCGCGCGGCTGCGCGTGCGCGGCGCGGTCGACGCGGGGCCGCCCGAGCCGCTCCCGCCGGGTCGCCGCCTCGCGCTCTTCCCGCGCGAGGGCGCCCGCGTGATCGGCCCCGAGGACGCGACCGGCGACGTCGTCCTGCTCGTCCCCGACGGGACCTGGGGGCAGGCGCGGCGCCTCGTGTACCGCGACGACGATCTCCGCGAGGCCGAGCCCGTCGCGCTGCCGGCGGTCGGGCCCACGCGCTACGCCCTGCGCCGCAACCGCCGCGAGGGCACGGTCTCGACGCTGGAGGCGATCGCCGCCGCCCTCGGCCTGATCGAGGGGCCGGAGGTCGAGGCCGCGCTGATCGGCGTGCTCGACCTCTTCGTCGCCCGGTCGCTGCGCGCGCGCGCCGGCGACTTCCCGCGCTGATCCGCGGTCGGCGCGCGTGCTACGCCTGCGGGATGAAGATCCGGGCGCGCGACGGCGCGACGTACGACGTGGGCGAGGCGCCGCCGGGGGGGCGCCACGAGGTGCGGCTCGACGGCAAGCTCGTCGGCACCTTCGTGCTGCTCGAGGACGAGACGAAGGTCGAGGTGAAGGCCGCGCCCGCGACCGAGATCCTGCTCGTCGACGTCGCCGATCGGTTCGTCGCGCAGGGCGGGGCGCCGATGGGGATCGCCTGATCGGCGGGCCGGGCTGCGCGGGCGACGATCGCGGCCGAGGGGGGAGCGGCGCGTCTCCCTGGCGGAGGCGCGAGGTCAGCGGCTCGCCGGCCTCCACCCCACCGCGGCGATCACCGCCGTGACGACCTCCACCCCCGCCACGAGCGCGACGCACGCGGGCCACCCGCCGCGCGCGAACACGGCCGCTGGCAGGACCGCGCCGACCGCGCCGCCCGCGTAGTAGAACGAGAGATACAGCCCCGAGGCCGCCGCGCGTCCGCTGCGCGCGTTGGCCCCGACGAACGAGGTCGCCGCGGCCTGCGCGACGAACATGCCCGACGACATGAGGGCCAGTCCGGCGATGAGGACCGGCAAGCTCGTCGACAGGGTGAGCGCGAGGCCGACGAGGCTCATCGCGACGGACCCCGCGAAGCCGCGCCGGTGGCCGACGCGATCGACGAAGCGGCCGCCGACCGGCGTGACCACGAGGCCGAGCAGGTACACGGCGAAGACGGACGCGAGCGCGCCCGGGCCGAGCGAGTAGGGCGGCCGGTCGAGGTGGAAGCCGACGTAGGTGAACGTCGCGACCAGCACGAACAGGACGAGGAAGCCGACGGCGTAGGCCGCGAGGAGGCGCGCGTCGCGGAGGGCGGCGAGGCCCGCGGCGAAGGACACCCGCGGCGCCGGCACGAACCTTCGCGAAGGTGGGAGCGTGCGCCGGGCCCAGATGCCCGCGCCGACCTCGAGCAGGCCAATCAGGAACAGGCCCGATCGCCAGCCGATCGTGGCCGCGGCGAGCCCCGAGAAGAAGCGGCCGAGGAAGCCGCCGAGCACCGACCCGGTGACGTACGCGCTCATCGCGGACGCGGGGCGATCGGGCCACTCGTCGCCGACGTAGCCCATCACGACCGCGAGCACGCCCGCGACCGCGAGGCCCTGCGCGAAGCGCGCGGCGACCAGCGCGTCGAGCGAGGGGGCGAAGGCGCCGAGCAGGGTGAGCAGGCCCGTCAGGATCGTGCCGCCGAGGACGAACGGGGTGCGGCCGAAGCGGTCGGAGAGCGCGCCCGCGATCGGCGCGCCGATCGCGATGCCGAGCGTGAGGCCGGAGATGGTGAGCCCGGCCCGCGCCTCGCCGACGCCGAAGGAGCGCGCGAAGAGCGGCAGCAGCGGCTGCGGCGCGTACATCCCGAGGAACGCGCACGTGCCGACGATGAGGACGGGCAGCGTGCTGCGCTGATCCTCGGTCTCGTCGCGCGCAGCGCACCCGGCCTCGCGGGCGCCTGGGCGCGAGGGCGGGGGGCGATCGGTCACGGGCGGATCATGGCGCCTCCGCGCGCCCGGTTCCAGCGGTGGTTCGGTCCGCCGGCTCACCGGATCGTCGCCGCGGGCGTGGCGGACCGGCCGATCAGGGCGAGACGCCGATCGCGCCCGTGATCTGATCCATGCCCTCGCCGAGGTCGAACTTGCCGAGGTCCTCGACGGCGCCGCCCGCGTGGAACGCGACCTGCCGGATGCCGCTGACCTCGGCGACGAAGACGCGCCCCTTGAGCGCGCCGCGCCCGAGGGCCACGGCGGTGCTCGGGAGCTCCGGCTTCTTGCCCTGGTAGGGGATCGGGCCGGCGAGGGTGAACGGACTGATCGAGCTCGCCGGATCGTAGGCGAGGCGGAGGATGGCGTTGCCGTAGCCGGAGACGACGATCGCGGCGTCGTCGAAGGGGGAGGTCACGATCGCCACGGGGTCGTCGACGGGCGAGATCACCTGCACCGGGGCGATCGCGCCCGCGCCCACGCCGACCACGGCCAGCCGGTTCGGCAGGCCGCTGAACTCGCTGTTGTCGCCGACGAGCACGAAGGCGCCGTCGTGGGTCGCGGCGGTCGCCGAGACGATCGCCTGGTCGTCGCCGAAGGCGTCCGCCCCCGCGATCAGCGTCGGCGCGGGCCCGCCGAGATCGATCAGGTGGGCGCTCTCGCCGGCCTTGGATCCGAGCACGTCGGCGGCCGCGAGCACGCCGCGCCCGCCCGAGAGCAGCGCGATCCCGGCCGCGAGCTTCGACTCGGCGACCTTGCCGAGGTCGGTGAGGCTGCCGTCGCAGCCGATCGCGACGCGGTAGAGCCCGCCGCCGTGGTTGCGCCAGTTCGGGTCGAGCACGATCGCGTGCTCGCCGTCGGGCAGGATCGAGACGGTGCCCGCGTAGAACGATCCCTTGAACGCGGCGTGCACGACCGTCGGCGCGCCGTCGTCGCCGAAGCGCACGACCCCGATCGTGCCGTCCTCCTGCACCACCATGGCGACCTTGCCGTCGGGCGTGAAGACGACCTCGCCGTAGAAGGCGTGGCCGAGCTCGAAGGTCGTGCCGGGGCGCGAGAGCTCGCCGGCGGCGGAGAGGTCGAGGACCTCGAACGTGTTCGCCTTGTCCGCGTTCGCGTCGTAGGGATGCGCGACGACGAGCTTGCGCGGACCGTCGTCGGGGCCGAGCGATCGCGCGCACCCGCCGCCGCTGCCTCCGCGCCCGCCTGCGCCGCCCGCGCTGGTCGTCCCGCCGCCGCCCGCGCCGCCGCCTCCCGGCGTGGTCGTCGTCGCGCCGCCGGC
>CAIVJW010000202.1 GCA_903906315.1 uncultured delta proteobacterium
GTGGCAGGCCGGGCAGGCGAGGACGTCGACCTCGTAGGTGCGTCGGAGAAGGCGCGCCCAGTCGAGCCTCGGTGAGGTCGCGAGCAGCAGGCCGTCGAGGAGGCGCGCCGCGTGGCGGACGGTGATCACGTTGACGCCGAGGATGCCGACCTCGACGTCGATGCCCACGGCCTTGGTCACGCGCGCAGGCGCTGATGGTGGGCTCAGGCGCGGCGCAGGCGATAGCGCCAACGCGGACGAAGCTGCCACGAACGTGGCTTCGACGGGGCGGCGGTCGCGCTGCACCTGCGCGCGCTCGGCGACGCCTTCCGCGGAGAGCGGTTCGACCCGCGCGCGGTCGCCGGCGCGCGCGCCGCGAACGAGCGACTCGGGGCCTGGGGCGCGGCGCGAATGGCACGCTTCGTCGGCGCGGCGCGGCCCGTGCTCAGCCCCGCGCAGCGCACCACGCTCGGCGCCCGCCTCCGCGAGCACGCGGCCCACGACGCGATGGAAGCGAGGATGCCATGAGCCGAATCCCCATCGACAGGCTGCTACGCCGGATCGCCTGGAGCGCCGCGCTGACCGCCGGCATCGGCCTCGCCACGGGCTGCGGCATCGAGCTGCGCGCCAGCGCGCCGAGGGTCGTCTACGAGGACGCCCCTCCCGACGTGTACATCGCCACGACCGTGCCCGTGTACTTCGATGGACACGCCTCGTACTGGTACGGAGATCGCTGGTACTACCGAGACGGCAGCCGCTGGCGCCATTACGAGAGCGAGCCGCCGGCCCTCCGCCAGCGCCGCGTCACGGCGCCTCCCGCGAGGCGCACCTACGAACCGGCGCGCCGCGGTGGCCACGCCCCGAAGCGAGCGCCCGGCGGCCCTCGGCGCTGACGGGCGCCCCGGTCCGCGCCGGGAAGAGACGACAGCACAGAACCAGGAGGTCGATCCGTGCGGAGCACCCACGCGTGCGTGCCAATCACTGCCTGCGTCGCCGCGGCGTGCCTCGCCCTCGGCTGCACCATCGGGCCCGGCGTGAGCCAGGATCCGCCGTGGGGGAGCCTCCGCGTGCTGTCGTCGATCGACGGGACCACGCGCTCGTCGGACTGCAACCGAGTGGGCGCGAAGGACCTCGAGCTCGGCGTGTACGAGGGGTCGACGTCCGTCGCGACCGTGACCGCGTACTGCGACGCGTTCGAGGTCGCGGTGGAGCTGCCCGAGGGGGACTACGACGCCGACGTGACGCTCGTCGACGCGAGCTCCGGGGCCGTGAGCACGACGGCGCGGCTCCGGGCGCTGCGCGTCCTCGCCGGGACGGAGCTGACCGTGGAGGTCGACTTCCCGTGGAGCGCCATCCTGCCCTGAGATCGGTCGTGCGCGCACGAAGACCGATGGCGCGGCGCGCGGGTCAGCCCCGCGCGGCGCGCGCGCGCCACGTCACGAGCGCGTTCGGGCCCGTCCTGCCGAGGCGGTGGCGACCCGCGGCGTCGGCGGGCGCGATCGTCTCGAGGGCGCGCCGCACGCGCGCGCGGCCGAGCGCGTCGGGATCCACGTTCACGCGCAGGCAGAGCTCGTCGACCTCGTCGTCGGTGGCGCCGAAGTCGAGGTCGCGCTCCGAGCCGGGCAGGAGCTGCAGCTCGGCGGGCAGGCCGAGGCGGTGGAGGAGCGCGAGCGCGTCGAGCGCCGCGGGGCGGCGGGGGAACGCGGCGCCGTGCACGCTCGCGCGGAGCGGGGCGAGCGCGTCGGCCGGCGCGACGACGCCGAGGCAGAGCGCGCAGAGGCGGCGCGCGGCCACGTCCATCGCGTGCAGGAACGCGGGCGCGTCCTCGACGCCGTAAAGCACGTGCGCGGAGAGGACGACGTCGCCTTCGACGCGCGCGGCGGACGGCCAGCGGTCCGCGACGACGTCGACGTTCGCGAGGCCCTCCTCGGCGACGCGGCGCTCGAGGTGCTCGCGCATCGACGCGGACGGCTCGACGGCCACGACGCGGCGGCACCGGCGCGCGAGCGGGACGACGTGCCGCCCGGCGCCCGCGCCGACGTCGACGACCTCGTCGCCGGGCGCGAGGTGCGCGCCGAGCACGTCGACGAGCGGATCGGCCGCGCCCGCCTCGCGGCTCCTGCGATCGAAGCGACCCGCGCGGCGCGCCCAGCGATCGCCGGGCGTGGGGCCGTCCGGCTCGCGCGTGGCGAGGACCATGGCGCGCCACTCGGCCGCGAGGTCGGTGTCCATCGCGGCGCTCACGCGCGCACCTCGGCCGCGGCGGCGAGCGCGTCGACGAACGCGGAGAGGTCGCCGCCCTCGGCCGTCTCGAGCGCGGCGGCGGGCTCGTCGAGCCCGAAGCGCTCGAGCACGCCGAAGACCTGCGCGGCCTGGACCGAGAGCACGACGAGCGCGTCGCCCGCGAGGGCGTCGAGGATGGCCGCGTGGTGGCCGCGACCCTCGATCTCGAGCCGGCTCACCTCGTCGACGAAGACGACGCGCGCGGCGGGCGCGTCGGCGGCGAGCCACGCCCGCGCCTCGCCGAAGGCACCGAGATCGAACACGTACGAGCAATACGCCTCTTCCTCGGGGCCGCGGGGCGTCGCGTTCTTGCGCGCCAGGACGCGCGTGTCCGGGCGGCCGAGCCGACGCAGCTGGTAGCCGACGCGCTCGCCGTCCACCTCGATCGCGTCCTGCACGAAGCCCGCGATCGCGACGCCGCGCGCCGCGAGCGCCTCGGCGGCGTGGTTCACCGCGCGGCTCTTGCCCGTGCCCTTCGTCCCCGAGACGAGCGCCCATTTGCTCACGTGCCGACCTCCTGTTCACCGACCGCGACGCGATCTTCTTCCGCGTCTCCGAGCGCCTCGGCCGCGGACTCCGCGAGCGCCGACGCGTGCGCGACGGCGGCCAC
>CAIVJW010000203.1 GCA_903906315.1 uncultured delta proteobacterium
CGGCCCCATTGAAGCCGTCTGGAAGCCCGTCGCCGCCGCCGAGGCATCCACCCCTCCGCCGCTGAAGAGCGGCGGCCCCATTGAAGCTGGCCTCGCGTCACCCCGCGGCCCGCGGCCCGCCTGGTCCCTCCGCCGCTGAAGAGCGGCGGCCCCATTGAAGCGAGATATGGGCGCGATGAAGGCTAGTTCGTTCGATAGCCCTCCGCCGCTGAAGAGCGGCGGCCCCATTGAAGCGGCTCCGGCGACGAGTGAGCCTAGCCGCGCGACCTCCCCTCCGCCGCTGAAGGGCGGCGGCCCCATTGAAGCCGCGCGCCGGAACTTGCAGGACCTCGATGCGGATCCGCGCGCAAATCGTAGCACGGCACCCCGCAGGGGCGATTCGAGCGGCAAGGCGAGCAAGTCCGCGAGCGCGGACGAAAATGCCCGCCCCGCGCCGAGCAGCCGGAGCGCCTGCGTATCGGGGACTGCGGGAAGCTCGGCGAGCACCACCACGCGCTGCTCCCAGCCTTCGGCGGCGGCGTAGACCCCCGCGGACCAGCCATCGAGCGGCGCAAAACCGAGCCGCTGAAGGGCGAGGCTCGGGCGCCCAGCCGACAGGGTCCACACGCAAGGCAGCGGGGCGAGGGACGCTCCTGGCGTCCGCCTCGCGGGCGCGGCGCGTGAGCTCGTGGCGCGAGTTGAGCTGCTCGCGCGCGCACTCGAGCACGTCGTCCGGGCTCGGTGCCCTGTGGAACGCCTCGAAGAGCGCGGGCCGCTCGCTCATGCGCCCGAGCAGGCCGAGCGTCGACCTCTCCGCCGCGCGATCGGGGTCGGGCACGCTCCAGAGGTCGATGCGCTGCGCCCCAGCCACGCGCCTCCTCCTCGCGAGCGACGGTGTTGGACCTCGAAAGGACGAGCACGAGCACGTCCTTCGCGAAGGCGCCGAAACGGGTGCGCACGACGCACGGCGACCACGAGGAGCGAGGCCGGCGAGGATCCTCGCGAGCCTCGGACTCCCCGTCGTCGCCGAGCGGGCTTTCCGAAGCCATGGCGTGATGCCGGCACTCGTGGCTTTGCCCGCGCTCTGGCTCGAGGCCGAAATCGCCCCCCCCAGCTCAGCGCGAATGAAACCGTCGAGCACCGAGCGTACACGCTCGACCACGACGTGTCGCAGGTGGGAGGGCACGCGTACTGGGCCACGCCGTCGTGGTGGACACGAAGAAGGGCCTGCCCCGCCCGACGCGCCCGCGCTACTTCGTCGGCGCCGTGAGCCTCGCGAGGTCCAGCTCGAGCGTCTGCCTCACGTGCGCGATCATCCGCTCGCGCAGGGCGAGCTTCGTCTGCGCGTAGGCCGGCCGCGGCAGCTTCGTCAGCAGCGCGGCGCGCGCGACGGCCGTGTCGACGACGGCCGCCTCGTCGGCGAGCTCGTCGACCCAGCCGGCGACGACGGCCCGCTCCGGGTCGACGATCTGCCCGAAGAGCGTCGACGACAGGAGGTGCGCGGGCGCGAGCCGGTCGCGGCAGAGCTCGACCGCGAGCACCGGCAGCGGCATGCCGATCGTCGCCTCGTTGAGGCCGATCTTGAACGCGCCGCGCGCCGCCACGCGCACGTCGGCCGTGAGCAGCGTGAACGCCCCGGCCGCGAGCGCGTGCCCGGTGCACGCCGCGACGAGCGGCATCGGCAGCCCGTAGAGGCGCAGGAACGTGCTCGTCCCGCGGCCGACGAGGGCGCGCACCTTGTCGATGCCGGCCATCATCTCGCCGAGGTCGAACCCCGCGCTGAAGCGCCCCGGGCGCCCCGCGATCACCACCGCCGCGGCCTCGCGCTCGGCGCGGTCGAGCGCGGCGTCGAGCTCGTCGAGCATCGCGTAGCCGAAGGCGTTGGCCTTGCCGTCGTCCATGCGCACGAGGGCGACGTTCTCACGAGCTTCGTAGGTGATGACCGGCATGGGCGTCTGGCTCCTTCGGCCGCGGACCCTACTCGATCCCGGGCGCGTCCGCAGCGCGCTCCACGCCGACGGGCTCCCGCGGGGCGCGCGCGCTCATCGCCGCTCCCCCGACGATCAGCGCCATCGCCGCGAGCGCGCTCGCCCCGAGCCCGCCGCCCGACGCGAGGGCGACCAGGGCCGTCGACGCGAGCGGCGTCAGGTAGGCGAGCGTGCCAATCACGCGCGGGTCTCCGGCCTTGATCGCGCGGTCCCAGAGGTAGAACGCGGCGCCCATCGGGCCGACGCCGGCGCCGATCAGCAGGACGGAATCAGCCCAATTGGGCCAATATCGAGGCTCGAACGCCGCGTGGCACCCGAGCGCGAGCGCGCCGGACGCGAGGCAGAACGCCGACACCGCCCGCGTCGGCACGTCGCCGAGCCGCTTCGTCAGGTGCGTGTACGTCGCCCAGATGAGGGCGCCCGCGAGCGCCGCGAGGTGCCCGAGGACGCCGCCCGGCGCGATCCCGAGTCGCCCGCCCGTCACGAGCAGCGCCGCCCCCGCGAACCCGAGCAGCGCCCCGACGACGTGCCGCGCGCCGAGCCGCGCGCCGGGCACGAAGATCGGCGTCAGCACGACGACGAGCAGCGGCCAGAGGTAATTGACCAGGTTCACCTCGACCGGCGGCCCGAGGCGCAGGCCCACGAACAGGCACAGGTGATAGGCAAACAGCCCGAATACGCCCACCGCGAGCACGCGCGGCCGGAGGTCCTCGCGCCGCAGCCGACGCACGCCGAGGAGGCCGCCGACGACCAGCGTCGATCCGACGAGGAACAGCGGCGGCACCTGCCGGAGCCGCGTGACGATCGCCGCGAGCGTCGACCAGAGCGCGATCGCGGCGAGCGCGTCCCGCGTGGCTCGGCCTCGGGCGTCCACGAGACGGCGCTACTGCGACTGAGTCTGCCCGGGCGCCTGCGACGGCCGCGCCGCGAAGAACGACTCGCCGATCGCCTCGCCCACGCCGTTCAGCTTGTTCTGGAGCGCGTCGAGGTACTCGTGCAGCCCGCCGAAGACGATCTCCGAGACGTCGGCGTACTCGAGCTCCCCGCGCAGCCTCCCGAGGCGCCGCTCGGCGCTCGTCTGCCCCGCCTCGAGCGGCGACTCCGTGATCGCGTGCAGGCTGCGCTCGGCCTTGGTCACCGCGTAGCGCACGGCCCGGGGGAAGTGCCGGTCGAGCAGGAGGAACTCGACCACGCGCGCCGGCACGATGCGCCCCCAGCGCTTGCGGTACATCTCGAACGCCGAGGCGCTCTTCAGCAGCGCGGCCCACTGGATCTCGTCGGTCGGCGTGCCCACGTCGTGCGGGTCCGGCAGCAGCAGGAAGTACTTCACGTCGAGGATTCGCGAGGTCTTGTCCGCGCGCTCGAGCAGCCGCCCGAGCCGCCCGAAGTGCCACGCTTCGTTGTGCGTCATGGTCAGGTACGTGACGCCGACGAACGTCTGCGCGGCGAGCTTGATCGCCTGGTAGAGCTCGTGCGGCGCCTCGGGCGCGCCGCGCTCGGCCGCGGCCTTGACCATCAGATAGGCCTTGTTCGCCTGCACCCACATCTCCGACGAGATGATCTCGCGCACGCTGCGCGCGTTCTCGCGGCACGCGCGCAGGCACGACAGGATGGAGCTCGGGTACTCCGGGTCGAACGTCAGCCACTGCATCACGCTCTCGCGCGTCGCCTCGCCGTACCGATCGCGAAACCACGCGTCGTCGCCGGTCGTCGCGACGAGCGGCGCCCACTGCTCGCGGGCCCCCTCCGCGAGGTCGAGCGCGAGGTGCAGGTTCACGTCGACGAAGCGCGCGACGTTCTCCGCCCGCTCCATGTAGCGCGCCATCCAGTAGACCGCGTCCGCGACCCGGCTCAGCATGCGCGCCCCGCCGCGGACGGCGTCCCCTCGTAGAGCACCCAGGTGTCCTTGCTCCCGCCGCCCTGCGACGAGTTGACCACGAGCGATCCCTTCTTCAACGCCACGCGCGTGAGCCCGCCCGGCAGCACGAAGACCTGGTCGCCGAAGAGCACGTACGGCCGCAGATCCACGTGCCGACCCTCGAGGTGGTCCCCGACGATCGTGGGCACTCGCGACAGGCCGAGCGTCGGTTGAGCGATGTAGTTGCGCGGGCTCTCGCGCACGAGGTCGGCGAAGCGCGCCCGCTCCTCGGCCGTCGACGCCGGCCCGACCAGCATGCCGTAGCCGCCGCTCTCGTTGGCCGCCTTCACCACGAGCGTGTCGAGGTGATCGAGCACGTACGCGAGATCGGCCGGCTCGCGGCAGACGTACGTCGGCACGTTCGGCAGGAGGGCGTCCTCGCCGAGGTAGTACCGGATCATCTTCGGCACGTAGGCGTAGATGACCTTGTCGTCGGCGACGCCCGTGCCCGGCGCGTTCGCGAGCGTCACGCGCCCGCGCCGGTACACGTCGACGAGCCCGGGCACGCCGAGCAGCGAGTCGGCGCGGAACACGGTCGGGTCGAGGAACGTGTCGTCGATGCGACGGTAGATGACGTCGACCCGCTTGCGCCCGCGGGTCGTGCGCATGTGGACGAAGCCGTCCAAGACGACCAGATCCCGCCCCTCGACGAGCTCGATGCCCATCTGCTGCGCGAGAAACGAGTGCTCGAAGTAGGCCGAGTTGTGGACGCCGGGCGTGAGCAGCACGACCGTCGGCTCGTCCACGCCGGTCGGCCGCACCTGCTGCAGCGTCTCGAGCAAGCGCGAAGGGTAGACGTCGACCGGCCGCACGCGCGACGCATCGAAGACCTGCGGGAACGTCCGCTTCATCAGGCTGCGGTTCTCGAGCACGTACGACACGCCGCTCGGGCAGCGCAGGTTGTCCTCGAGCACGAAGAACGTGCCGTCGCGATCGCGCACGAGGTCGGTGCCCGTCACGTGGCACCACACGCCCTTGGGCGGGTCGAGCCCCACGCACGGCCGGAGGAAGCCCTTGCTCGACTCGACGACCTCGCGCGGCACCACGCCGTCGCGGAGGATCTTCTGGCCGTGGTAGCAGTCGTCGATGAACAGGTTCAGCGCGCGAATCCGCTGCGCGAGCCCCCGCTCGATGCGCGCGAAGTCCGCGGCCTCGACCACGCGCGGCACCAGATCGAACGGGAAGATCTTCTCCGTCCCGGCCTCGTGGCCGTACACGTTGAAGGTGATCCCCATCGTGAGCAGCGACCGCTCGGCGGCGTGCTGCCGGCGCGCGAGCTCGTCGGTGGAGAGCGATCCGAGCCGCTGAGCGAGCAGCGCGCACCCCGGGCGCGGCGTCCCCGGCGCCTCGAACATCTCGTCGTGGAAGCCACCGGTGTCGTAGCCGTCGAGGTCCATGGGCGCCGCCAGGGTAGGGGCGCGGGCCTCGCACGATCAACCGCCGCGATGCGAGAATCGCCCTTGTTTCGGGCGTGTTTCCTGGCGAGGTGCTGCGCCTTTCGCCGGCCGTGCGCGCTCGTCAGCTCGCGTACGGGCAGCCGCCCGATCCGCCCCCGCAGGGCCCGCCGCACGGCCCCGCGGCCGGCGCGGGACGCGACGCTCCCCCGCCCGCGGAGTGCCCGATCGCGACCACCGACAGCACGCGCTCGACGTCCGTCGCGGTGCACGCCGGGCACGGCGGCTCCTCGCCACCGAAGACGAGCTCCTCGAACGGGTGCGAGCACTTGCGACAGACGTATTCGTAGATGGGCACGGCTCCTCCAGGGGGACGCACGACTCTGGCCGACGCGAGCGCCGGGTTCAAGAGCGCGACGCCGGCTCGCGCGGCCCGGCGCTTCGACTACCCTCCGCGCGTGGCCACGATCCGCACCGCGATCACCGCGACGCTCGCCGTCCTCGCCCTCGCCGGCTGCCCGGAGGCGCCGTCCCCCGCGCCCTCCGACGCCGGCCCGGGCAGAGCCGCCTCCACCGCCGACGCGGCCGTCCGCCCGACCGGCGCGACGGCGACCACGCCGACCGACGACTCCCCCCTCGACGCCGCCCCGCGCAAGCACCCCGAGGTGCGCGCGATGCAGTTCGCCTCCGACGTGAAGAACAAGGAGCCCGCCGACAAGCTCTCCGCCGCGCGACCGGGCAAGCGCGTCTACGCGCACCTCGTCGTCCGCAACCGCACGCCCGCCCCGCGCACGCTCACGGTCACCTTCACGGTGGACGGCGTGGTGCGCAGCACGACCGATCTCGAGGTCGAGCGCTCCTGGTCGTACCGCACGTGGGCCTATGTGACGCTGAAGCCGACCGACGCAGGCAAGCTCGCCGTCGAGGTGAAGGACGACCTCGGCGAGCGCGTCGCCGGCGCCGAGATCCCGATCAAGGGCGGCCCGTAGCGGCCTCGAAATGCACGAAGCCCCCCGTCCTGGTCGGGACGAGGGGCTCGGGCCTTTCGGTCGTCGAGATCAGGCGGGCTGGCCGAAGCTCCGGAGGAACAGGTCGTAGATGGCCTGCTTGCCGTCCTCGTTCAGGTTCTGCGTGCCGACGCCGGCGAACGACTCCGTGGTGATGACCGGCGCCGCGCTGATCTCCCAGGCGGTGCCCGTCCAGCGGAACCACGATCGCTTGGTCTGGTCGAACACGAAGAGCGGCTTGCGCCACAGGCGCGCGAGCTCGGCGCCCCAGCCCGTGCCGCCGCGCACCGTGCCGTCCTCCTGGATCGCGCCGACCACGAAGACCTGGGTGGCCGCGTTGATCTGGTGCCAGATCGTCTGCAGGATGCTGCGCACCTGCGGGATGTCGCTGAGGATGCGGTTCAGCCGCTTCGAGACGTACTTCAGGCTGAAGTCGCCCTTCTTGAGCTCGTCGTCGTCGAGCTCGACCACGCCGCGCTCGCGCTCGAGGAGCTTGTGCCCCTTGAACGTGTAGTGCAGCTCCGGCATCCCCCACAGCTCCGCGCAGCGGCCGAACTCGGCCTCGGCGCCCTTGCCGCCGCCGCCGATGACCTTGAAGCGACGCGCGTCCTTCGGGCGCTCGGAGGCCGCCGGGACGTCCTCGTCGATGATGCGCATCGTGTGCGAGTCGAGGCGGAGGTGCAGCTCCGAGACGTCCGGGTTCTCGTGGTCCTTCACGAGGCGGAGCCGGACGACGTCGCGCTCGGAGTGGAGCATGACGACCACGTTGACGAGGTCGAAGTAGCGGTCGAGCGGCGCGGCGACCTTGACCGCCTTGCCGCCGGGCAGGTGCACCTCGGCCTCGCGGCCCTCGGTCTGCGCCGAGAACCAGAGCTCCGCGTTCGCCTTCTGGGCGAGCTCACGCAGGGCCGTCACCGACTCGGGCGTCGCGTGATCGAAGTCGAACCCGTCGATCACGATGACGTCCGGCTCGAAGTGCGCCACGTCGCGCGCGAAGGCGACCGTCTCGAGGATCTTGCCGACGGGGGTGTGCCCGCCGCGGATGCTCGGCGGGTCGTTCTTCACGTGCCCGAGGTGCGAGAAGATCAGGCGATTGCGCTCCACGTCGACGCGGACGGCCGCCTCCTGCTCGAGGCGCGACGCGACCGAGAGGTCGTGGAAGATTTCGTCGTAGTACGACCGGACATGGTCGACCGCGTGCTCGTGCGAGATGTGCAGGACCTTGCGGTCGCGCAGCAGGTCGTCGAGCGCGATCTGGACCAGGAGCGCGGTCTTGCCGACGCCGGGGCGAGCCGCGACGAGGCCGAGGTTGCCGCGCCCGAGGCCGCCATGCATGGACTTCTCGAAGACCCGCATGGGGCTCCGCTCGTTCACTTCCTTGCGGTACATGGCTGCCCTCACTTGCCCTTCTTCGCCTGCTCTTCGCGCGTCTTCTTGATGAGCTCCTCCGCGAGGGCGCCCGGGAGCGCCATGTAGCGGGAGAACTCCATCGTGAACTCGGCCTTGCCCTGCGTCGCCGACCGCAGGACGGTCGAGAAGCCGAACATCTCCGAGAGCGGCACCTCGGCCTCGACGCGCGAGAAGCCATCGCCCTCGGTCGTGCCGATGATGATGCCGCGGCGCTGCATGAGGATCCCGACGATACCGCCCTGGTACTCGCTCGGCCCCTCGGAGGCGACCTTCATCACGGGCTCGAGGATCTGCGGGCCCGCCTTCGGGTAGGACTCGCGCCAGGCGCCGCGCGCGGCCTCCTGGAAGGCGATGTCCGAGGAGTCGACCGCGTGCGATCCGCCGTCGTTCAGGGTCACGGACACGCCCGTCATGGGCGCGCCGATGACGAGGCCCTTGGCCATCATCGACTTGAAGCCCTTGTCGACGGCCGGGATGAACTCCTTGGGGATCGATCCGCCGGAGATGTCGTCCTCGAACTGGTACACCCCGTCGGCCCACGGCTCGATGAAGCCGAGCACCTTGCCGTACTGGCCGGAGCCGCCGGTCTGCTTCTTGTGCGTGTAGCTGAACTCGACGCGCCTCGTGATCGTCTCGCGGTACGCGACGCGCGGGGGGCTCGTGAGGACCTCGGCGCCGTACTCGCGCTTCATGCGCTCGATGTAGACGTCGAGGTGCAGCTCGCCCATCCCGCTGACGATGGTCTCGTTGCTCTCCGGGTCGAGGCCGACGCGGAACGTCGGGTCCTCCTTCGTGAAGCGACGGAGGGCCTTCGACATGTTCGTCTGGGCCTTGTTGTCCTTCGGCGTGACCGTGAGCGAGATGACCGGCTCCGGCACGTGCATGGACGTCATCGCGACGCTCAGCGTGCCGTCGGTGAACGTGTCGCCCGAGTTGCAGTCGATGCCGAACATCGCGACGATGTCACCCGACGACGAGATGTCGATCTCCTCCATCTCGTCGGAGTGCATGCGCACCAGGCGGCCGACCTTGTGGCGCTTGCCCGTGCGGGTGTTCGTGATCTCCTTGCCCTTCGCCAGCGTGCCCTGGTAGACGCGCATGTAGGAGAGCTGGCCGAACCGGCCGTCCTCGAGCTTGAAGGCGAGCGTGACGAGGGGAGCCTCGGGGTCGCTCGTGAGGGTGATCTTCGCCTCGTCCTTCTCGAGATCGACGGCGTTGTTGGTCACGTCCATCGGGCTGGGCAGGTAGCTGCCGACGCCATCGAGGAGGATCTGGATGGCCTTGTTCTTGTAGGCCGACCCGATCATCACCGGGCAGATCTGGAGCTTGATCGTCGCCTGGCGGATGGCCTCCTGGACGATCTCCTCGGTGACCTTCTCCTCGAGGATCGCCTCGGTGAGCGCGTCGGAGAACATCGAGAGCCCGTCGAGCATCTCGTCACGGGCCTTCTTCGCCTCGGCCTCCATGTCGGCGGGGACCGCGCCCTCGATGATGTTCTCGCCGTTCGCGCCCTCGAAGCGGTACGACCTCATGCCGACCAGATCGACGATGCCCTCGAACTTGTCCTCGAGGCCGATCGGCAGGTGCAAGAGCACCGGGTTGAGGTTCAGCTTCTCGCGCAGCTGGTCACGCACGCGCAGCGGGTTGGCGCCGGCGCGGTCGCACTTGTTGACGAAGGCGATGCGCGGGACGCCGTAGCGGCGCATCTGGCGATCGACCGTCAGCGACTGCGACTGCACGCCGGCGACCGCGCACAGCACGAGGATCGCGCCGTCGAGCACGCGGAGCGCGCGCTCCACCTCGATGGTGAAGTCGACGTGCCCGGGCGTGTCGATGATGTTGACGTGAAAGCCCTTCCACGTGCAGTGCGTGGCGGCAGACTGGATGGTGATCCCGCGCTCTCGCTCGAGGTCCATCGAGTCCATCTTGGCGCCGACGCCGTCCTTGCCCTTCACGTCGTGAATGGCGTGAATGCGCTTCGTGTAGAAGAGGATGCGCTCGGTCAGCGTCGTCTTGCCCGAATCGATGTGGGCGCTGATGCCGATGTTGCGGAGCTTGGAAAGGTCGCTGATCACGAGGGACTCCAGAATGCGCGAGAGGCTCACGCCGTTCGAGGGGGCTCCGTTTCCGGATCCCCGGGCTCGAGCCTCACATCGAAAAATGCGCGCGCCATATAGTTCGGGGCCCAATTCCATGCCAGCGAAAAACGCGAGACCCCCTGGCGAGCCCCGCCGACCGAGGCCCCGGGCCGGCGCCGTCGCGACCGACGTCGGAGCGGATCGCCCCCGGATCGTCAGCGTCGCGCGGTCCCTCGGGCGGGCGATCCCGACGCCACATGGCCTCGGTCGCGGCCCCAGAGCCGCCCGAGGGAGTGGCCTACGATGAGCTTCGCGATGAGGTCGGTGCTGCCGTCCGTGAGGCCGGCCCCGACGCCCGCGTTGAGCTCCCAGCCGGCGAGCGCCAGCAGGTTGCCCGCGCCGAAGAGGTAGTGCTCCTGCTGGGCCAGGCGGGGCACGTGCTTCACCGGGCCGAGGCTCGCGTAGTACTCGACCCCGATCTCGGCGACGTCCGGGATGCGCAGGTACGCCGCCGCGGCCGGGGTGAGCTCCGGGCCCGCGCGCAGGCCCTCGCCGGCGAAGCCGACCTCGACGTTCGGGTTCAGGGCGAGCTTCACGAAGCGGGCCTCGTACGCGAGGATCGGGCGGATCTCGGCGCCGTAGCGGTCGGCGTCGAAGTAGCGGGGAACGGCGCCGATCTCGTAGTTGATGCCCAGCGTCCAGTGCGGGTCCCAGCCCTCCGGGGTCACGAGCTTCGACCGGAGCTTGCCCCCGGCCCAGTAGAGCGTGTCGTCGAAGCGCGCGGCGACCTGGACGTACGCGCCGACCTCCCAGTACGGCGTGAGGCCGAGGGCGGGCTCGAGCGTGAAGTGGGCCTGCTTGTGCGTCGGGAGCTCCGGCCCCGGCCCCGCCGGCTGCGAGGGCGCGTGGTGGTAGTTCGCGTGCAGCTCGAGCGAGGCCTCGCCCGCCTGGTTGGTCGCGCCGTCGTAGACCTGGATCTCGAAGGGATCGAAGGCGAACGCAGGCGCGGCGGCAGTCGACAGGCAGATCGCGACCGGCAGCGAAAGGCCGCGCCGCGCCCGGCGCGACGAGGGGGCGGATGCGCGCGGGGCGGCGGGGGGCATGGGGAACCCATACCGTAATTGAAAGTCACTTTCAACATGACCCCGAAGCGTCGAGGCTCTGCGGAAGGCGGGAGGCGGGCCTCGAACGGAGCGGCTAGAGCTTCTGCTGGATCCGCTCGCGGCCGAGCGTCTCGTCCCACTCGGCGCCGTAGCCGTCGTAGTGCACGCGGTAGCGCTCCTGGCCGATGATCCCGATGATCGTCGCCGGGTAGACGTGGCCGTGGAACTCGACCCGGACGCGATCGCCGACCTTGTAGACGTTGGTCTGGGCGGCCGCGAGCGCCTTGGCGCGCACCTTGGCGGGAGGCTCGGGCGCGACCGCCGGGCCCTCGACGACCTTCTTCACGCGGTCCTTGGCGACGACCTCGTCCCAGATGGTGTCGTAGCCGTCGTAGTGGACCCTGAATTTACTCGGCCCCTCGATGGCCTGGATCATCGCCGGGTACTCCTGCCCCTCCCACTCGACGTAGACGTGGTCGCCGACGCCGTAGCGGCGCTTGCAGCCGGCGAGGACGAGGAGGGCCACGAGGCAGGCGCGGAGCACCAGCCTCCGAAGGGCAGCGCCCGCGAGGCCGGTCCCCGCGACGGCTGGCGCACGGCCAGGACGCCTTGGGGACCAACCACGTAGGCCGAGGACGGCGGTGCGCACGGTCGATGGCATACCGCCCGGTGGCGCACAGGGGCAAGCCGCACCGGCGAGAGCGATGCGCCTGCGACAGAGGGGGCCCGGCAGCGTCGCCTCCGGCCGTTGCGCCCGCGCGGCCGGACCGCGAACCCGGGGAGCGCTTCGGCGACGGTCGGGCTAGGCGGCCGTGAAGCCCATGCGGTCGGCCACGTCGCGGTGCTTGTCGAGCCACTGCGCGATGCGCTCGCGCGTCGTCCGATAGGCATACTCGAGGATCGCCCGCCTCGCCCTCAGGTTGGCCGGGTTGTGCAGGAAGAGGAGCGCGTCCGTCGGCTCCGGCTCGAGCACGAGCACTTCCATGTTGCCCGCCGCGCGCACGGCCGCGACGTCCTGGTGCAGCCTCGCGTGGGCGCTGACGCGCATCGCCTGGTTGAAGACCCAGAGCGCGCCCTTGTCGCGGACGCTGTCGCGCACACCGTGACCGGTGGGCACCGCCCGGTTCTGCGTCGAGACGGGCACCATCGGGTTGACGACGATCGCGAGGTCGGCGCCCGTGTCCTCGGCGACGTCGACGTGCGCGACCTGGCCGAGGCCGCCGTCGATGTAGTGGTGATCGCCCACACGCACCGGCGAGAAGAACGGCGGCAGCGCGAGCGACGCGGCGCACGCCTCCGACACCGAGACGTCCTCGTAGCCGGGCGAGCCGAAGAGGACGCGCTCGCCGGAGTCGATGTCGTGCGCCGGGATGCGCAGGCGCCGCGGCATGGCGCGGAAGGTGTTGGGGATGGATCGGCGGCCGAAGAACTCGGCGAGGAAGCGCTCGTAGCGGTCGAGCGCGAAGACGCCGGCCGGGAGCGAGTCGTAGAGGCGCTCGATCTGCTCCCACAGCGCGAGGTGCGAGGGCTCCTCGGGCGCGATCGGGTCGCGCGAGGCGAGGTGCAGGAACGCGTGCCGCAGGGCGACGAAGCCCGTGCCGAGCGTGCGCTGCCACTCGCCGAGGTCGATGTGGAAGACGTGGCCGCGCTCGAGCGGGAAGAAGTTGTCGACCGGGTCGAGGAGCGCGCGGTAGATGCGGTCGATCGGGATGCCGCCCGCGATCGCGGCCGCGACCGTCGCGCCGGTGGAGTGCCCGAGGTAGAGCGAGAACGCCTGCCCGTCGATGCCCTCGATGCCGTCCTCGAGCGCGGCCAGGGCGCCGACCTGATAGAGCGCGCCCGTGAGGCCGCCCCCGGGCAGACAGAGAGCGCAGCGGAGCTTCATCGGTTGTCGTTCTCCTGGGCGCGCGCGGCGTCCGCGGTCCTCGTGGCGACGAGGCGGATGACGTAGACGATCACGGCCGCGAAGGCCGTCGAGGCGAGGATGGCGGGGAGGGCCGCGGGGTGCTTCGCGGCCTCCTCGGGCTTCGCCGAGGCGAGCACCGAGTAGAACGGCACGGCGTTGAAGGTGGCGTGCAGGAGCACCGAGGGGACGAGCGACCCGCTCGCGACGCGCATCAGGCCGAGCGCTACGCCGACGACCGCGATGGGCGCCCACATCTGCCAGCCGTCGTGCGCGAGGGCGAAGAGCGCGGCCGTCGCGACGACCGAGGCGCCGAGGGTGTGCGCGCGACGCAGCGGCGAGAGCAGCGCGCCGCGGAAGAAGACCTCCTCGAGCAGCGGGCCGGCGAGCACGATGATGAGGCCGAGGACGACGCGCTTCGGCGTGCTCGACGCGAGCAGGAGCTCGACGAGGCGGTCCTCGTGGCCCGGGGCGCTCGGGTAGCGGCTCTCGAGGAAGTCGTAGAGCGAGTTGACCGGCACCACGAGCGCCAGGCCGAGGAGCAGGCCGAGCGGGTAGAACGCGGGGTGGGTGGCTCGAAAACCGAGGATCTCGCGGATGGATCCCTGCGGCGCATGCACGCGCAGGATGACGAGGAAGCCCGCGAGGTACGCGACGAGCTGGCAGGCGAAGCCGTTGACGAGGTCGCTGGCGGCGCCGGGGCGGAGCGTGACCGTGAGCGCCGCGAGGAGGTGGAAGAGGAGCGTCGTGCCGAAGGCGTAGGCGGCGGCGGCGACGGCGGTCATCGGCCGCGCGATGAGCGGCTCGCGCCCCGGCGGCCGCGACGGCTTGAGCGGGACGGGCGGCGGCGGCGGATCGGAAGTGTAGGCGGGCTTCGGCTCGAGCATCCGCTAACGACCCCGCTGGTAGGGCGCGACGCCGCGCTTGACGAGCGTGTCGGCCGCGTACCGTTCGCTGGTCTCGGGGTAGTCGATCGTCGTGTGCAGACCACGGCTCTCATGGCGCGAGGCCGCGGATCCGACGATGAGCTCGGCGACCGTCGCGATGTTCCGGAGCTCGAGCAGGTCGCGCGTCACGAGGTGCTTCCAGTAGTACTCGCGGCACTCCTCCTGCAGGAGCGCGATGCGCCGCGCAGCCCGCCGCAGGCGCGCGTTCGACCGGACGATGCCGACGTAGTTCCACATCGTGCGGCGGAGCTCGTCCCAGTTGTGCGCGACGACCACGGCCTCGTCGCTCGGCGCCGCGTCGCCCGTCTGCCACTCGGGCACCTCCGGCATCGGGGCCTGCCGCAGCTCGCCGATCGTCGCCGCGAGGCGATCGGCGGTGCGGTGGCCGAAGACGAGGCCCTCGAGCAGCGAGTTCGACGCCAGGCGGTTCGCCCCGTGCAGGCCCGTGAACGCGCACTCGCCGATCGCGAAAAGGCCTGGGATCGTGGTGCGCCCGTGCAGATCGGTCGAGACGCCGCCGCACATGAAGTGGGCCGCGGGCACGACGGGGATGGGCTGCGTCGTGATGTCGATGCCGAAGCGCAGGCACTCCGAGTACACGGTCGGGAAGTGCTCCTTGAGGAAGCTCGCGGGCCGGTGCGTGAGGTCGAGCAGCACGTAGTCCGATCCGGTGCGCTTGAGCTCGAAGTCGATGGCGCGGGCGACGACGTCGCGCGTCGCGAGGTCCTTGCGCGGGTCGTGCTTCTCCATGAACGCCGTGCCGTCGGGCAGGCGCAGAATCCCGCCCTCGCCGCGCACGGCCTCGGTGATGAGGAAGCGCCGCGCCTGCGGGTGGAAGAGGGCGGTCGGGTGGAACTGGTAGAACTCCATGTTCCCGATCTCGGCGCCGGCGCGGTAGGCCATCGCGACCCCGTCGCCGGTCGCGACGTCGGGGTTGGTCGTGTAGAGGTAGACCTTGCCCGCGCCGCCGGTGGCCAGGATGGTCGCGCGCGCGAGGTAGGTCTCGACCTTCGCGCCCGGCGTCGTCTCGTCGAGCACGTAGGCGCCCACGCACGCGTCCGGCCCGCCGAAGCGCGACAGGGTGATGAGGTCGATCGCCATGTGGTGCTCGAGCACGCGGAGGTTCGGGTGCGCGCGCACCTGCTCGAGCAGCGCGCGCTCGACCTCGCGGCCGGTGAAGTCGGCCTTGTGCACGACGCGCCGGGCCGAGTGGCCGCCCTCGCGGTGCAGCGCGATCGACTCGCCGTCGCGGTCGAAGCGCGCGCCGCGGTCGATGAGCTCGGCCACGCGCTCGGGGCCCTCGCGCGCGCAGAGGTCGGCGACGACCTCGTGGGTGAGCCCGCCGCCGGCGATGAGCGTGTCGCGGACGTGGGCCTCCGCGGTGTCGTCGGCGCCGAGCACCGCGGCGATGCCGCCCTGGGCGTACCGGGTGTTCGACTCCTCCGCGTCGCGCTTGGTCACGATGAGGACCTCGCCGTGCCGGGCCGCGTCGAGCGCGAACGTCAGCCCCGCCACGCCGCTGCCGAGCACGAGGAAATCGGTCGAGGTCGCCACGGTAGAAACCCTACCCTACTCCGGCCCGAGGCTCCCGTGCGGCGTGGCGCGTCGCGGGCTACGCGCCGGCCCCTCGCGCGCCGGGGAAAGCCCGCGCTCGCTCACGGCCCGGCGTCGATCGCGGGGCGCCGTTGCGCTACCCTCGATCCGCCATGTCGAGCCGGCCACCGAGCAAGCGCCCGCCTCGCGACGGCGGCGAGACGATGATCGACACGCCGCTCGGCGGCGCCACGCCGCGCGACCGCGGCATGCTGACGATCACCGGCGGCCCGGCGGCGGGCCTCGTGGTCCCGCTCCGCGGTGTGGCCGACATCACGATCGGGCGGTCCCCCGACTGCGCGGTCTCGATCGCCGACTCCAGCCTCTCGCGCGTCCACGCGCGCCTGGTTCACGTGGGATCCACCTTCGTCCTCAAGGACGCGGGCAGCAAGAACGGCACGTTCGTCGACGGCCGGTCCGCGGCGCAGGCCCTCGCGCTCACCGACGGCGCGCGCATCCAGCTGAGCTCGCTCACGACGCTGCGCTTCGCGCTCGTCGACGCGAAGGAGGAGGAGGCGATGGCGCGCGCCTACGAGGCGACCCTGCGCGACGGCCTCACCGGCCTCTACAACCGGCGCCACCTCGACCGCCTGCTCGAGGCCGAGGTCGCCGCCTACATTCGCGAGCGGCGGCCGACCTCGGTGGCGATGCTCGACATCGACCACTTCAAGCGCGTCAACGACACGCACGGCCACGCGGCCGGCGACGCGGTGCTGCGCACGTACGCGACCACCGTCGCGGCGCTGCTCCGGCCCGACGACCTCTTCGCGCGCTACGGCGGCGAGGAGTTCACGATCGTGCTGCGCGACCGGACCGGCCCCGAGGCCGTCGCCTTCGCCGACTGGCTGCGCGCCGCCGTCGAGCAGACGCCCATCGCGTTCGGGAGCGTCGTCCTCCGGGTCACGTCGAGCTTCGGCGTCGCCGCGTTCGACGAGTGCCACCCGCTCGACAAGGACACGCCGGTGCGCCTCGCGGACGAGCGCCTCTACCGGGCCAAGCAGTCGGGCCGCAACCGCGTCGTCGGAGCCTGACGCGCGGCGCTCCGGCCGGCGCGCGAGTCAGGGGGAGCCGACGCCCGGCGCGAGCGCGAGCAGCGCGCCGATCGTCGCGACCAGCCGGTCGGCGTCGACCGGCTTCGCCACGTGGAGCTGAAAGCCCGCCGCGCGCGCGGCGCGCCGGTCCTCATCGGCCGCGAGCGCCGTGATGGCCGCCGCGGGCACGCGACCGCCGCGCTCGGCCGGGAGCTGCCGCAGCTGCCGCAGGAAGGAGTAGCCGTCCTCCCCCGGCATCGCGACGTCGCAGAGGATCACCTGCGGGATCGACTCCCCGAGCGCGGCGAGCGCGGCGGCGACCGAGGGTACGGCGCGGACCTCGGCCCCGACCGACCCGAGCGTGGCGACGATCGCCTCGCGCGCGTCGTCGTCGTCCTCGACCAGGAGCACGCGCACCCCGCGGACGCCTTCCGGGGGGAACGACGACGTCACGACCTCGCGCGCGGCGGGCGCAGCGCACAGGGGGAGCGTGACCCGGAAGGTCGCGCCTCGCCCCTCGCCGGCGCTCTCCGCGACGACCACGCCGCCGTGAACCTCGACCACGTGCCGCACGATGGCGAGGCCGAGGCCGAGGCCGCCGTGCGAGCGCGTGACGGCGCTGTCCGCCTGGACGAAGCGCGAGAACACGTGAGGCAGCACCTCGCTGGCGATGCCGATCCCCGAGTCGGCGACGGTGATCGTCGCCTGGTCGCCCGCGCGCTCGAGGCGCAGCGCGACCCGCCCGCCGTGCGCGGTGAACTTGATCGCGTTCGTCAACAGGTTCGAAACGACCTGCTGCAGCCGGAATGCGTCGCCGAAGACGCTCCCCTCGAAGCCGTCCACGCGCACCTCGAAGGTGAGCGACTTCGCCTCGGCCGCCGGGCGCAGGACGTCGGCGACGCCCTCGACGAGCCCGCGCAGCGCGACGACGTGCAGGTCGAGCAGGAGCTTGCCGGAGACGATGCGCGACACGTCGAGCAGGTCGTCGATGAGGCGGCTCTGCGTGGCGACCGATCGCTCGATCACCGCGCTCGCGCGCTCGACGCGCCCGTCGTCGCTCGCGACCCGGCGGAGCAGCTGCGCCTGGAGCAGCAAGGTGCCGAGCGGCGTCCGCAGCTCGTGCGAGAGCGTCGCGAGGAACAGGTCCTTCGCGCGGTTCGCCTGCTCGGCCTCGCGGCGCGCGCGCTGCTCGGAGCCGAGCAGCCGCTCGCGCTCCTGCTCGAGCGCGCGGAGCCCCGTGACGTCGTCGACGGAGAGCAGGAACATGCGCGAGGCCGCACCCCAGGCGATCGAGCGGCCGGACAGCGCCAGGACGCGGGGCCCGGGGCCCGGCAAGACCACGGCGACCTCCGTGCGTGCGAGCTCGGAGCCCTCGGTCGCCGCCTGCGCGAGGCGCGCCCGGAGGGCGGCCCCGTCCCAGAACACGCCCGGGAGATCGAACAGCCCGCGCCCCTCGACCTCGTGGATCGGCCTCGCGAACTGCTCCGAAAATGCGCGATTGGCGGACCTCACGACGAGCGCCTCGTCGAGCACGACGAGCGCCGTCGGCACCGTGTCCACGATGCGCCGGGCCGAGTCCCGGGCGAGCTCGGCGTCGGTGATGGCACGGCGGAGCGCGTCGACGTCGACGAACGAGAGGACGGCCCCGTCGAGGCGGTGGTCGGCCGTGCAGTACGGCCGGATCTGCAGGCGGAACCAGCGCCCTCGAGGCCCCTCGACCTCCCACTCGCGCTGACCGAGCCCGGCGAGGACCTCGCGGATCCTCTCCGGCAGATCGTCGACCCTCACCTTCAGCTTGAAGTCCTCGATGGGTCGCCCGACGTCGTTCGGTACGAAGGTCGCGATATCGCGCACGCTGGGCGTGAACCGGCGGACCCTGAGCTCGAGGTCGACGATGATCACGGGGATCGCGACGCTCGCGAGCACGTTCGTGAGGTCGTTGGCGAGGACGTCGAGGTCGGTGTTTCGCGCCCGGAGCTCGTCGTTGACGGTGCCTAGCTCCTCGTTGGTGCTCTGCAGCTCCTCCTTCGCGCTCTGCAGCTCCTCGTTGGTGCTCTGCAGCTCCTCGTTGGCGGCCGTCAGCTCCTCGTTGGAGGCCGCCAGGTCGTCGGCCGTGCCCTGGTGCTCCGCCACCAGCGACTGCAGGTACTCCTTCGTCGCGGCGAGCTCGGCCTTCAGGCGCAAGACCCCCTCCGCCTCCGGCGTCGGCGAGCCGCCCGGCCGCGGCGCAGGCGTCGCGGGCTGGGCCGCTCCGCCCGGATGGAACAGGACCAGGAAGAACGTCGGAGCGGTCGCCGGCGCGACCGTGAGCGGCACGACCTCGAGGTCGAGCACGAGCGGCCCGGCGCTGGTCGCGATCTCGAGCCCCGACTTGCAGATGGTCGTCGACTCGGACTTCGCTCGCTCGAGGGCGTCGTAGAGGTGGGGGGCGATCCCGTCGCGAGCCATGCGCACCACGTTGACGTCCGGAAAGCCGGGGGGCGCCTCGAGGAACGCGCCGGTGCGACCGCGAAACTGCACGATCTGCAGTGCGGCGTCGACGAGGACCCCGGCCGGGGCGAACCGCGTGAGGAGGTGGTCGTCCGCCAGCCGCTGCGCGTCCTGGACGGACCGACGAAGCTCGGCCTGCCGCTGCGAGAAGCCGAGATCGGGGTCGCGCCCCCGCACGAGCGGGTGCGGCAGGCGCGCGCCCTCGCCCACCTTTTCGAAGATCCGGTTGCGCTCGTCGAGCGGCGAGAACAGCTCGCGAAAGCCGGAGATCGCCTCGCTCTGGCCGAGGAAGAGGTAGCCGGGGAGCGAGAGGCAGTAGTGGAACATGGGGATCACCCGCCGCTGCAGCTCCGCGTCGAAGTACATGAGGACGTTGCGGCAGGAGATGAGATCGAGCCGGGCGAACGGCGGGTCGCGCGCGACGTCATGCCGCACGAACACGCAGAGGTCGCGGGCGCGCCGGCCGATCCGGTAGCCGCCATCGACGCGCTCGAAGAACCGCGCCAGGCGATCCGACGAGACCGCGGCGAGCACCGCGTCCGAGTAGACGCCGAGCCGCGCCTCGTCGATGGCCTCGGCGCTGAGGTCGGAGCCGAAGATCTTGATCGCGTAGCCCGGGGCGCGATCCCCGAGAAACTCGAGCAGCCGGATGGCGATGCCGTACACCTCCGGGCCGGTCGAGCACCCCGGCACCCAGACGCGGACCGATCCGCTGGCGCCCGGCGGCGCGACGAGCCGCGGGAAGACCAGCCGCTCGAGCGCGTCGAAGGCCTCGGGGTCGCGGAAGAACGAGGTGGCGACGCGGAGGAGGTCCCGCGCGAGCGCCCGCACCTCTTCCGCGTCCTCGCGGAGAAGCGCCTCGTACTCGGCGAGGGTGCCCATCCGCCGCAGCGCCATGCGCCTGGCGATCCGGCGCCGGATCGTGGCGCGCCGGTAACCGGCCAAGTCGACCGCCGTGCGATCGCGCAGCAGCGCGAGCAGCGACTCGAGGCGCGGCTCGTCGTCGACGATCGCGATCGGATCGGCGGGCGCGAGCGTCGACGGGGGCGCCACCGGGGACGCGATGTAGGGGTGGCGACCGAGGCGATCGAGCTCGCGCGCGAGGTCCTCGGGCAGGCCGTCGAAGTCGACGACGCCTGCGCGGATCGCGCTCTCCGGCATGCTGCGAAACTGCGCCGAGTCGGGCGACTGAACGAGCGCGAGGCCGCCCTCGGCCTTGACGGCGCGGAGCCCTTCCGTCCCGTCGGCCCCGGAGCCCGAGAGCAGGACGGCGATCGCGCGATCGCGCCGATCCGCGGCAAGCGCCCGAAAGAACGAGTCGATCGGCAGGTGGAGCCGCCCGGTGGGCAGCCGCGGGCCGAGCGAGAGGGCGCCCCCGGCGAGGCCGAGGTCCGCGTCGGGGGGGATCACGTAGACGTGGTTCGGCTCCGCGCGATCGCCGTCGCGCGCCTCGACGACGGGCATCGCAGTCGACGAGCCGAGGACGCTGGCCAGCAGGCTCGGCCGGTCCGGGTCGAGGTGCTGAATGACGACGAAGGCCATGCCGGTGTCGACCGGCAGCGCGCGCAGCAGCTGCCGGAGCGCCTCGAGGCCCCCCGCGGACGCGCCCAGCCCGACGATGGGAAAGGGCGCCGCGACCGCGGGTCCGCCCGCTGCCGAGGACAGCGCGCGCTGCGGCCCTCCGCAAGGCGCCGCCTCGACCGCGGCAGGAGTCCCGACCTCTCGTTCGTTCACCGCGTCTCCCCGAGTTCACCTGGCCGCGTCGACCTCGAGCCGGAGGGCTCGGTTTGCGCCCCTCGCCCCGGCGTTCCCGCCGAAGGCCCGCGCCTCGCACCCTGGGCCTCGACGCACACCGCCGCAAGGCGCTCCGCGAAGAAGCGCGAGCGCACGGCCGCGCTCGCGCGCCTCGCCGCCCCGACGGCGAAGGCGGCTCGAGCCTGGCTTGACGCACCACGACAAACCGGCCAGAAACCGTCGCCTCAAGCGTCCCGGGCTGACGATCGCCCCGCACGGAGCAACGGTCGACCCGGGGCCAAGGACCGCACTCTCGGGGGGGGCTGGTCCGCCTCTCGACCCCATCCCATCCAGGAGCAACGCCGTGAAGATCCTCGTGCCGCTGAAGCGGGTCGCCGACCCGGACAACGCCAACAAGGTCAAGATCCCGGCCTCCGGCGAGAAGATCGACACGACCGGTCTCGAGCCGAAGCCGAACCCGTTCGACGAGTACGCCCTCGAGGCCGCGCTGCGGCTCACCGAGAACGGGCAGACCCCGAAGGTGCGCGCGGGCGAGGTCATCGTCGTGACCTTCGGGCCGAAGGAGTGCGACACCACGCTGCGCGCCGCGCTCGCGACGGGCGCCGACCGGGCGATCCGCGTCGACACGACGGACGACAAGCTCGACGGCGACCTCGTCGCTCGCGCGCTGAAGGCGATCGTCGACCGCGAGAAGCCGGACGTCGTCGTGATGGGCAAGCAGGCGGTCGACGGCGACTCGAACCAGGTCGCGCAGCTCCTCGCCGAGTACCTCGACTGGCCGCAGGCGACATTCGCCGCGACCGTGCACGAGGAGGACGGCGCGCTGCTCGTCGGCCGCGAGGTCGACGGCGGCGTCATCACGCTGCGCGTGAAGCTCCCGGCGGTCGTCTCGGTCGACCTCCGCATCGTGGCGCCGACGAGCGTGTACTCGACCAAGACGGCACGGACGTTCAAGTACAACGACGGCGTGCGGTTCGCCGCGCTGCCCGCGATCATGGCCGCCAAGAAGAAGCCGCTCGTCGAGCTGAAGCTCGCCGACCTCACGGCCGACGTGGCGCCGAAGATCGTCTACAACGCCTTCCAGGCGCCCCCGGCGCGCAAGGCCGGCATCAAGGTCAAGGACGTGGCGGACCTCGTCCTTCACCTCAAGGACGAAGCGAAGGTTCTCTGACGGGTCGATGGTCGCGAGGGGGCCGCGATCGGCCCCGAACCCCGGGGCCGCGATCGGCCCCAAACCAGCGGGAATCGTGAACGGTTCGCCGCATTGGGTCCAAGACTTGTGAGGGTATGACGATGGCAGACGTACTCGTTGTCGCAGAGGCCGCCGAAGGCAAGCTCAAGAAGACCACCCACTCGGCCGTCACGTTCGCCAAGGCGGCCGCTGCCGCGCTCGGCGGCAGCTACTCGATCCTGGTGATCGGCGACGCGCTCGGTGGCGCGGTGGCCGAGGCCGCCGCGCTTGGCGCGGCCAAGGTGATCGTCGCGGAGGACGCGTCGCTCAAGGACTACGTGGCCGAGCGCTACGCCCCCACGGTCGCGGCCGTGGGCAAGGGCTTCGCGGTCGTGGTCGGCACGGCCAGCGCGTTCGGCAAGGATCTGCTCCCGCGCGTCGCCGCCAAGCTCGGCGCCGGCTACGCGGGCGACATCTCGGAGCTCCTCATCGGTGGCGGCAAGCTCCAGTACAAGCGGCCGATGTACGCGGGCAACGCCTACGGCATCGCGAGCATCCCGACGGCCGTGCAGGTCGTCAGCGTGCGCCAGAGCGCGTTCGCCCCGAGCGAGCCGGGCGACGCGACGGCCGCGACCGAGAAGGTCGCCATCGTGGCCCCCAGCGCCGGCGCGGCGCGCATCGAGTTCGTCTCGTTCAACCAGGTGAAGAGCGAGCGCCCCGAGCTCACCGAGGCCCGCGTCGTCGTCGCCGGCGGCCGCGCGCTGAAGGAGAGCTTCGGCAAGCTGCTCGACCCGCTCGCCGACCTGCTCGGCGCGGCCGTCGGCGCCAGCCGCGCGGCGTGCGACGCCGGCTACTGCGGCAGCGAGCTGCAGGTCGGCCAGACCGGCAAGGTCGTCGCCCCCTCGCTCTACATCGCGATCGGCATCTCGGGCGCCATCCAGCACCTCGCCGGCATGAAGAGCTCGAAGGTCATCGTGGCCATCAACAAGGACGCCGACGCGCCCATCTTCCAGGTGGCCGACTACGGCCTCGTGGCCGACCTGTTCCAGGTCGTGCCCGACCTCGTCACGCAGATCCGCGCCGCCAAGGCCTGATCGTCGCGCGCACGCAACGTCGAGAGGCCCGGCCCCACGCCGGGCCTTTCGCGTTTCGAAGGCGCGCTTCGAGCGGCCGCGCCGCCCGTTCGAAAGGAACGCGCCCGCGCGGCCTCGAAGGCGGCGCGGGCGACGGGCCTGCTCGAGCGAAGGCCCGAACGCGCCTCAGCTCACTGGCACGTGCCGTCGAACGTGACCGACCCGCTGCCGCTGAACGACTGGCCGCCGGCGCTGAACGTCGCCGTGGCCTCGATCGTCCCGGCGCTCGGGCACCCTCCGCCCTCCGGGAACTTCACGCCGGCGAACGTCTCGCTGACGTCCCAGGTGGTGGCGACGTTCTGCCCCTGCGCGGCGACCGTCGCCGATCCGTTCGTCTTGAACGACCCGTCGAGGGACGTGGCCGTGACGGCGAGGTCGCAGACCTCGTGGAAGTCGAGGTCGTAGCCCGTCGATTTGCCCGTGAACGTGAGGTCGCAGACGACCTTGCCGCCGTCCCACGAGATGGTCCCGTCCATCGTCCACGACGACGCCCCGGACGCCGACGTGCAGCCCTTGAACGTGCAGCTCTTGCCGTCCGGCACGCAGTCGCAGGTGCCCGACGTGTCGGCCTGCGACGCCTCGCCGATGCCCTGGAAGCCCTGCGTGGCCGCGCCGCCGCCCGGCGTCACGAGGCCCATGGCCGCCTGACCGACGCCCGCCAGGGCCATCGCCCCTTCGGTGCCCTTGCCGGCGAGGATCTGCGACACCGCGGTGGAGATCTGCGTACCGGCCGCCTTCGCGGTCGTGGCGTTGAACGTGCCCTGCGCAGCGCCGCTGTTGTTGCTCTTGGTCTGCGTGTCATCGCTGCCGCAGGCGACGAGACCGAGCGCGACGAGACCGACCATGCCGAGACGAAGCGTGTTCATGGGTTCCCTCCGAAGCAGGTGCGAGGCGCGCCGAGCGCGTCGAGCGCAAAGCGCGAGCGCAGTCTGGTGATGTCGGAGGACGTTGTCCAGACAGGAGGCTCGGCTCCGACGGCCCTAATGACCTCATTATCCAGCCAATGGGTCACCAGCGGGACATCGCGCCCAGATTCGCGACCTTGGCGAAGCCGGCCGATCGAAGGAGCTTGGTGGCGCTCGCGCTGCGCGCGCCGGAGGCGCAGTAGACGACGACCGATCCGTCCTTCGGCCCCAGCTCACCGAGGCGGTCGGCGAGCTCGTGCACGGGGACGTTCTTGGCGCCCTCGAGGTGCCCGGACGCGAATTCCCCCGCGGATCGCACGTCGAGGAGGCGCGCGCCCTCCTCCTTGACGAGGCGCCTGGCCTCGGCCGGCGCGATGCCGCCGCGCCGCTGCAGGAACATCCACACGACGAGCATGAGCGCGACGAGGAGGGCGATCTTGTTACTGTCCATCGCCCCTTGGAGCCGAGGCGCACGAGAAGGGTTCGCGGTGAACGCGGGGGGCGCCGCGCGCGGTAGACTGCTCGCCATGCCGCTGCTCTTCGAGCCGTTCACCACGCGATCCGTCACGATCCGCAACCGCATCGTCGTCGCCCCGATGTGCCAGTACTCGGCGGGCACCGACGGCCTGGCGACCGACTGGCACCTCGTCCACCTCGGCTCGCGCGCCGTCGGAGGCGCCGGGCTCGTGATCGTCGAGGCCACCGCGGTCGAGGCGCGAGGGCGCCTGTCGCAGGCCGATCTCGGGCTCTGGGACGACGCGCAGATCGGGCCGCTCACGCGCGTCGCCCGCTTCCTGGAGGACCACGGCGCCGTCGCGGGCATCCAGCTCGCGCACGGGGGGCGCAAGGGCTTCTCCGACACGAAGGCGCACGGGCCGGAGGCCGTCGTCGGGCCGAGCGCGATCGCGTTCGACGAGGGCTGGCGGACGCCCGACGCAATCGACGCCCGCGGCCTCGACGGGGTGGTCGAGGCGTTCCGCGCCGCGGCCAGGCGCGCGCTCCTGGCGGGGTTCCGCGTGGTCGAGATCCACGCGGCGCACGGCTACCTGCTGCACGAGTTCCTCTCGCCCTTGTCGAACCGCCGCGAGGACGATCACGGCGGATCGCTCGAGAACCGGGCGCGCTTGCTCCACCGGGTCGTCGGCGCGGTGCGCGAGGTCTGGCCGGCGGAGCTGCCGCTCTGGGTGCGCCTCTCGTGCACGGACTGGGCGCCGGGCGGGATCGTCGTGGAGGAATGCGCGGCGGCGCTCGCGGGCCTCGCGGGCGCGATCGACGTCGTGCACTGCTCGTCGGGCGGCAACGTCGCGACGGCGACGATCCCCGTCGCCCCCGGCTACCAGGTGCCCTTCGCCGCGCACCTCAAGCGCGCGACCGGCCTTCCGACGTGCGCGGTGGGCCTCTTGAACGAGGCCGCGCAGTGCGAAGCCGTGCTGGAGAGCGGCGACGCCGACCTCGTGGCGCTGGGGCGCGAGGAGCTGCGCGACCCGTATTTCCCGCTCCACGCGGCGCGATCGCTCGGCGTCGACCTGCCCTACTGGCCGCGGCAGTACCTGCGCGCCCGGTGAGCCCGCCCGCGGCGCCTCGCGAAGCCGCAGCCCGCCCGCAGCGCGCGTCGTGGTACGACGCTCCGTGACCGACGACATCGAGGCTTCGTACCGCGCGCGATCCGAGACGCTCGCCCTCGAGCTCGCGACGCTGACGGATCGATCCGACCGCCTCTCGCGCGCCCGGCTCGTGACCTTCCTCTGCGCGGCGGCTCCGTCGGCGTATGGCCTCGCGCGCGCGCTGCCGCAGGCGGGGTGGGCTGGGGCGGGGCTCGCGGCGACGGCGTTCTTCGCGCTCGTCGTGAAGCACGCGTTCGTCGCGTCGGATCGCGCGCGGGTCGAGCTGCGGGTCGCGATCCTCGACGAGGCGCGCGGGCGGATCGAGGGGCGCATCCCCGAGGGCGCGGACGGCGGGCAGCGCTTCGCGGTCGCGGGCCACCCGTACGCGGACGATCTCGACGTGCTGGGGCCGCGATCGCTGTTCCGCGCGGTCTCGCGCGCCGAGACCGCCATCGGCCAGGAGACGCTCGCGCGGTGGCTGCTCGCGCCGGCGACCGCCGCCGAGGTCGGCGCGCGCCAGGGAGCGGTCCGCGAGCTCGCCGCCAAGCCCGCGCTGCTCGAGGAGATCGCGGTGCGCGGGCGGCTCGCCGGCGCGCGCGGCGGGGCGGCCGATCCCCTGCTCGACTGGGCCGAGGCCGCGGCGGTGCTGCCGGTGGACGGCTCGGCCGAGGGCGCGATCGCCACACGCGGATGGCTGGTCCGAGCCGCGAAGGCGCTCGTCCCGATGACGCTCGGCCTCGCCGTGATCGCGGGCCTCCTCGGCGAGGGCGCGGGCCTGCTCGCTCGCGCGTGGCTCGGGCCCCTGATCCTGCAGGGCGTCGTGCTCGCTGCGCTCTTCGCGACGGTCGCTCGGACGATCGCCACGGTGTCGTCGCGCGAGGCGCCGTTCGGCCGCTACCGCGCGCTCTTCGAGGCCGTCGAGGCCGAGGCGTTCTCGTCGCCGCGCCTGGCCGCGATCGGCGCGCGCCTGCGGGACGGCGACGGCCACGGTCGGGCGGCGTCGTCCGCGATCGCGTCGCTCGAGCGGATCATCGGCTTCGCGGATCTGCGCCACAACACGGTCATTCACCTCGTCGCGAACGTGGGCCTCCTCTGGGACGTGTTCTGCACCGAGGCCCTCGAGCGCTGGCGGTCGCGATCGGGCCGAAGGGTGCGCGGCTGGCTCGAAGCGCTCGGCGAGCTGGAGGCGCTCGCGAGCCTCGCCGCGTTCGCGCGCGAGCACCCCGCGTTCGCGATGCCCGTCGTCGAGGACGGGCCGCCTTGCTTCGAGGCCGAAGCGCTCGGCCACCCGCTCATCGACGGCGCGAAGCGCGTGGCGAACGACGCCCGCCTCGCAGCGGACCCGGCGTGCGCGCCGTTCGCCGGCGACGCGCTGCTCGTCACGGGATCGAACATGAGCGGCAAGAGCACGTGGCTGCGGTCGATCGGGCTCGCGACCGTGATGGCGCTCGCCGGCGGCCCGGTCTGCGCGCGTTCGGCCCGCCTCTCGCCGCTGCGACTGTGGACGAGCATGCGCATCCGCGACGCGGTCGACGAGGGCGTCTCGCACTTCTACGCCGAGGTGCGCCGCCTCAAGGCCGTCGTCGACGCGACGACCCAGGGGCCCGACGTGATCTTCCTGCTCGACGAGATCCTGCACGGGACCAACTCGCGCGAGCGCGTCGTCGGCGCCAACCACGTGGTCTCGGACCTCGTGCGGCGCGGCGCCGTCGGCGCGGTGTCGAGCCACGATCTCGGCCTCGCGTCACTCGAGCAGGCCACCTCGGGCCGCGTGCGCAACGTGCACTTCCGCGAGCTCGTCGACGACGGCAAGATGACCTTCGACTATCGCCTGCGCGCCGGCGTCGTCGACACGTCGAACGCCCTGCGCGTGATGCGCATGGCCGGCCTCGACGTCCCCGAGGAGTGACCTACCGATCGTTGCGGGCGCCGAGCCGCACGAGCGCGGCCTGGAGCTCGCCGACCGACACGTTCACGTGCTCGACCACGCGGCCGTACAGCATCGCCGTCGGCACGTTGCGCCCGCGCAGCTCCTCCGAGAGCACGCCGAGCTGCCAGAGGACCACGCGCTCGAGCCTCGTGAGGCCGTCGCGCACGTCGGGCAGCCCGTCGTGCTCTCCACGACCCACGACGCTAGCCCTTCGCGACGTGCGCGACCGTCTTGTCGACCAGGCGCAGGAACGCGTTGATCGTCGTCACGAGGTGCGGCTCGGGAGTGTCCTCTTCCTTGCAGTGCGAGAGGCCTCGCGCCGACGACGAGAACATCATCACGACCGGCATGTGCGGCACCATCTCGGCCGCGTCGTGCAGCGGGCCCGACGGCAGCCGCGGCGCCTCGCCCATCTCCTCCTGCAGCGCCTCGGCGCAGAAGCCGAGCAGCGTCGGATCGAACGGGCGCGGCTCGATGCGCCAGAGGTGCGTCCACTCGACGGTGACGTCGTTGTCCTTCGCCGCCTGCGCCGCCGCCGCGTGCGCGTCCTCGTGCATCGCCGCCAGCACCGCCGGGTCGAGCGCGCGCTGGTCGAGCGAGATCTCGCACCCGCCCGGCACGGCCGTGACGAACTTCGGCTCGACGTTGACGACGCCGACCGTGCACACGACGCCGGCGCCGGGCTTCGAGTGCTTCCTGGCGATGTCGCGGCACGCGAGCGCGGTCTGCGCGGCCGCGAGGAACGCGTCGCGACGCATCTCGATCGGCGTCGATCCCGAGTGCGCCGCCTGGCCGGTGAAGCGGATCATGTGCCGCTCGACGCCGAACGTGCCGATGACGACGCCGGTGGACTTCTTCCACGACTCGAGCACCGGCCCCTGCTCGATGTGCACCTCGAGGTACGCGCGCGCGTCGATGCGGGCGAGCTCCTGGCGCGCGTCGAGGACCTTCTCGAGGTCGACGCCGTTCTCGCGGAGCGCGTCGACGAGCGCGACGCCGTTGCGGTCCTTGAGGCTCCGCACGTCGTCGAGGCGCAGCGTGCCGGCCGCGGCCGACGACCCGAAGAGGCTGCGACCGAAGCGCGCGCCCTCCTCGTCCGCCCAGTCGACGACCTTGATCGTGACGGGCGGCGCCTCGCCGCGCGAGGCGTAGTGGCGAAGCACCTCGATGCCCGTGACGACGCCGAAGCAGCCGTCGAGCCACCCGCCGCTCGGCACGCAGTCGAGGTGGCTGCCGATGATGACCGTCCGGTCCGACGTGCCCTTCAGCGTCGCCCAGGCGTTGCCGGCCGAGTCGCGCCACACGTCGAGGCCGATCTCGCGCACCTTCGCCTCGAACCACGCGCGCGCGTCCCGCCAGATCGGCCCCCAGCAGACGCGCTGCGCGCCTCGCTCGTTCGACGTCCTCGCCGCCAGCTCACGTAGATCGCGGATCACTCGGGATGCGTCACCCATGTCTCACCTCGTGGCGCGACTATACCGCGCGACCCGTGCGGACCGCGCGGGGGTCGTCGCCGCCGAGCCTCCGGGCCTCCGAGCGGGCGCGATCAGCGCGCGCGAGCGGCCGACGCGGGCTGCGGCCCGAGGTCCTGAGCCGCGAGGTCGACCTGCACGGCGAGGTCGGGCCGATCGGCGCGGAGCGCGGTGAGTCGGAGCCCGCGATTGGGCGACGCGTCGAACTCGTCCATCGCGAGCCAGACCGCCTCGAGCTCGACCAGCGCGGCGCGCTCGTCTTCGAGCTGCTCGACGGCCGTCCGCCCGACGAGGTAGTGCCAGAAGACGACGATGCGCGCGCGGTCGATCGGCTTCGCGAGCTGCTCCCACGCGACGAAGCGCCGGGTCAGCACTCGATCGGTGATCCGCAGGGCGCCCCAGAGCGCGAGCGCGGCGCCGACGCAGCCCAGGATCGTCGCCTGGGACGTGCCGAAGGACAGGACGAGCTCCGCGGGGCCGAGCTGAAACAGCGCGACCAAGGCGAGCAGCAGCCCCGCTCCGAAGAGCACCCAAGGCGCCGCGCGGAGCACCAGGTACATCGGCAGCTCCTCGACACCGGTGAACGCGGGCCCGCCCCCCGCGGTCGGCGTCGCCACGAGCACGCGCCGCGCCTGATCGCCGGCCCGCGCCGCGCCCTCGAGGTCCGGCGCGAGCGATCGCTCGATCTCGGCGAACTCGCGCGGCGCGGCGCCCTTCACGTCGCTCAGGGCCTGCGGGTACGAGACCGGCGGCTCCGGCGGGCAGCCGGCGCGAACGGCCGCGAGGCGCTCGTCGACCACGCCGATCGCGGCCCGTGCGGCGCCGAGATTGGAAGCCGCATCGGCGATCGCTCGGGTGGCCTCGACGGCCACGGGCATGCCGAGCGCGAAGTGCGCGCGGGCGTGGCGCGATCGCGTGCCGATCGCCCCCGCGAGGCCGGCGCGCGCCGCGTGGAGCCGCTGGTCGATCGCGCGTCGCGCGGAGGCGAGCTCCAGCCACCGCGCGAGATCGGCGCTGACCTCCGGGCGGAGCTTCACCTGCAGCAGCTCGGCGGTCGACTCCACGGCCGCGCGCACGCGCACGAGCTCGCGGTCGAGGTCGGGGCCGATCGCGCGCGCCTCGATCCCCCGCAGCGCGCTGCGGATCGCGCTCACGCGCACCCAGCGCCGCTCGAGGTCGGGCCCCTCGGACGCGCCGGCCAGCGAGTCGAGGGTGTGCATCCAGCGGGCCAGTCGATCGCCCACGGGCTCCGCCCCGCGTTCCCCCTTCGGGGACGCGCCCGCGCCGCCAACTTCGCTCCCCACCTCGTGATTCATCCGGCCCCGCTCGCGCGGACCTCAACAGACCCCCCGCGTGCGGTCAAGCGCGAGGCGATTCGCCCCCTCCCAAGCCGAGCACGGCCGCGTCGTCGGGCAGGGCCGACGGGCGCGAGCCGGAGCGCTCCGAAGCGCCGCGCCGGTCCGGTCGAAGAAGCGAGCATGCCTTCGTGGGCCAGGTCGGTCGATCCCGCCAACGACGGGGAGACGGACCATCGGCAGCAGCGCAGCGACCACGAAGAACGCAGGCGCGGCGGGCGGCCGCGTGGCTCGAAGACGGCGCAGCGGGGCCCGGTCGAGGGCGGGTAGCGCGCACGGATGAAGTCGACCCACTTCGCCGTGGGCGCCGTCGTGGTCGGCTCCGTCGCGCGGGTCGCCAGGCGGCTCGCGCCGGCGCGACGGAACGAAGGCGCGAGGCGCGCCCCCGAAGGGGGAAGGGACGGTCAGCTACCCGCCCCCCCGCCGCACGACGAGGACGACGCGGGGGACGCCGGCGTGGACGGCGGCGGAGGCCGCGCGGCGGTACACTGCACGGAGCGGGAACGGCCCGCGAGGGGGCACCATGGATCGATCCGCGTGGAGCGCGCTCGGGTTCATCGTCATCGCGACCGTCGGCTGCGGCTCGGACGCCGGCGCGAGCGGTTCGAGCAGTGCCGCCGGCTCCGGTGGCACCTCGGGCGCCGGCGGCACCTCGGGCGCGGGAGGCACCTCGGGCACGGGCGGCGCGGGAGGCGCGGGAGGCGCGGGAGGCTTCGCGCCGTGCACCGACGCGGACCCGTTCTGCCGCGCCTACGCGGGCCTCGGCTGGACCGAGGAGCACACCGCGGTCGACCACGCCGCCGCCCTCGCGCTCTGCGAGAAGCTGGGCGGCCGCCTGCCGACGCTCGACGAGCTGCGGCGCCTCGTCACGGGCTGCCCCGCGACGATGTCGGGCGGCTCGTGCAAGGCAACCGACGCCTGCACGACGGCGGCGTGCGTCGATGCGTCATGCGGCGGCTGCGGGGACGGCAACCGCTGTCGCCTCGGCGGCGACGATCCCTACTGGGCGAGCCAGGTCGTCGCCGACGCGCCGGGCGAGGCCTTCGTCGTCGTGTACCGCTACGCGGCCGTGCACACGCTCGACGTGACGGTCCCGATGTCGGCGTTCTGCGTGCGCCCCTGACCCGAGTTTCGCCGTTCTGGGCGACACCCCCTAACCCCCCAGCCCCCGATCTCGGGGGAAAGGTGGAGGGTTCGCGTCGAAGCGCCTTCTCCTCCCCTTCCCCAGGACGTCGGGAGAATGTGTAGGGGGTTCACGAAGCCGCGATCGCCACAGGAAGGAGCGAAACTCGAGGCTTCGACTGCCGCTACCTCGTCACCCTACCCGTCGCGGCCAGCACGATGGGCTCCACGCTGTCCGTGAGCGCGTCGAGATCCGCTGCCCTCGTCGCCGCGCGGGCCGCTCGCTTCCAAGCTGCCGCATGACCGAGCGTGCCCGGGCGATGAGCTTCGGCGTTGCCCTGGGTTTGTTGATGGGCTCCGTCGAGGGGCGCAACGGCGGCACCTGGGCCCACTGGCAGATCGGGATGCGCTACTCGTCCCGCTCGACTCGCCCCGCGCCGAGCTGCTTGGTCTCGGCGACCTCGACGGCCTCCGACGAGTCCGCGTGGATGACGTCCGCGATGATCCGCTCCGTGACCTCGTCGAGGTAGGTGCGGAGCGTCGACGAGATCTGCTGGAACTCCGGCCAGAGCGTCTCGTCGACGAAGCTGCGCGGCACCTTCACCATCACGGTCGTGCGCCGCTGCCCGCGGTACCGATAGGGCTTCAGGTCGTAGCGGCGCAGCAGCGCCATGAAGACCTTGCGCGACCAGGTGTCGGCGAGCGTGAACTTGTACTCGACGAGCGGCTCGGTCTTCTCGATCGTCTCGAGCCGCATCTGGATCCGGCGGCGAGCCTCGCCAGCGGCGACTCGCTCGCCCTCGGTCGTCGCGCCCGCAAAGAGCGCCTCGATCTTCCCGAGCTTCTCCCTGAGCTTGGCCTCGTCCATGGCGGTGGCGGACTACCTCCGCGGACCGCGGGCGTCGAGGTCGCGGTCGTGGCTGTTCGGCCGCTACTTCCTGAGCTCCTCGAAGAAGGCCTCGTTGACCTCGTAGGTCTGGACGGGCCGGAGTGCCCGGCGGACGCGGCAGGTAGAGGTACGCGGCGAGCGGCTTGCCGCGGCGAAACGTGACCTCGAGGTAGGGGTGCTTCATCGGCTCGGCTCTGCAGGCTTCGCGGTCACGACCACGAGCGCCGGGGCCTATTCGTCGGGCTCGACCGCGACGCCGCGGGCGCCCCGCATGGGCGCACCCGAGGAGGTGCCGCCCCTCGACCGGGCTGGGCGTGACGTCCCGCACGTGATCCAGCCTCGCGCGCAGATCGACCTCGGTAAAGCCCCGGTCCTCCACGCGCTTCTCCAGGTGGGGCGTGAGCTCGAGCTCCCACTCGAGCCAGGCGTACCGCGTCACCGTTGCCCCACGGCGACGGGCCCGCGCCCGCCGGCGACGGCGGCGTACGACGGTGAGCCCTTGATGCGCCCGCTCTCGATCGGGCCTGCTCGTACTCGCGTCGTCATCGGAGCTTCGGCCCGATGATGGTAGCGGGGCGCGCTCGTACGCGAGAACCCAGAAACGGTGTCGCAGACTGTCCGCAGCAGCGTCGCGCGTCGTGCTCCACTGGCAATTCGACACGGCCGTCTCCGACGCGCTCCGCCGCAGCGCGCGGTGCGCTGGCCGAGCGCGCGTGCCCGACTTCGTGGTTCGCCTCATCGCCGACCGGATGAGCGTGCCGCGGCACGACGAGGGGTTCGACGAGCTGCATGTGGTGCGGATCGTGAGGACGGGCTTCCTCGTCGAGCCGTGGGCTGCACTCACCGAGGGAGACCGCTCGTGACAATGCGAAGTCGGAGCTAGACCCTCGCCGAAAAGGATTTGCAGCAACCTCGCGCGGGGATTCCGGGCCACCCGGAGGAGAAACTCACCACGGAGGCACGAAGGCACGGAGGCAGATCAAGTCTGAGCTCCGTGCCTTCGTGGTGAAAATCAGGGCTCTTGGTCGGTCGCCAAGGCGGCAGCGCTTTTCGGCGAGGGTCGAGCTAGAAAGAAGCCGGCCAGGCCGACTCCTTCCGCCGCGGTGCGCGGCCCCAACTCCTCGATCACGAACGGCACGCTCGGCAGCTGCACGAGGGCGCGCACGCCGCCGTGCACCACGGCAGCCCAGCGCGGGTCGTCGGCGTCGACCGTGGGGTTCAGGCTGGCGATCCAGTCGCCGACCACGAGGAACTCGAACGCGAGCGATCCGACCCTCATCCGCGGCCGCAGGTCGAAGCCGATGAACGGCGCGAGCTGCCCGAGCTCGGCGTCGGCGCCGTCCATGAGCGCCGTCAGGAACGCCGCGACGATCGGCTCCGCGCCCGGCGCGATGGGCGTCACGAGCGCGCCCGTGCCCGACGCGGCCGGCGGTGGCGTCGTGCCGAGGTACATCGGGAACAGCGCGATGCCGGTCTCGTACCGGCCGGGCTTCCGCTCGCGGAAGTACGTGCCGACGAGCAGCGAGGCGCTGTTCGTCTTGCCGACGATGCGCGCCGCCGCCGCCGAGGCCCTCACGCGGTTCGCGGCCATGTTGGCGTTCGCGACCGCGGGCGGCCCCTCGACCTGCTGGAGCTTCAGCCCCCAGACCTCCTTGGGGCCGCGCTGGAAGATGATGCCGTACGAGAGCGAGTCGTCCTCGTTCTTCAGCCGAACGACGCCGTTCGGCCACGCGTCGGCGAGGCGCAGCAGGTCCTCCGGCGCGGGCTCGAGGTCGAGGCGAAGATCGCCGTAGCGGGTCGAGAGCACGCGGGATGCGGACATGGTCGAATCCTTCCTGATGGAGAGCCGTGACGCTCGGCGTGTAGCGACTTCGCGCTGCGGCGGCTCACGGGATCCCGACGACGAGGATGAGCGGCGGGCCGCAGCCTGTGTTCAGCACCGAGTCGTCGTGCGTTCGGAGCTACGTGCACGGTCCTCGAGTGGCGCTGGCGGCGCGGTCACGTGGACGTGGAGGTCCTCGAGGTGGTTCTTCGTTTCCTCGGGGAAGCCCCTCGGGTCGCCCCACACGAAGAACTGGTTGCCGCGCGCGATCATGCGGGCAAGCAGATCTGCCGCTCCCGTGCGCCGGTACGGAGGGGAACGCCGACGTCACCTTGCCGGAGATGAGCTCGCGTCTCCGGGCGCGGTCAGCCGAGTGCGCCGATCGTCATCTTGCGACAACCGCTCAGGGGTAAATCGTCTCGCCCTTCTCGAACATGGCGACGAACCTCGCGACGCGGACCGCCTTCGCCTCCGGCTTCTTCACGCTATGGAGCCGGAAGAGGACGGCGTAGCGGTTGCGCGAGTCGAGAGTCGCGAAGAAGGCGGCCGCGCGCGGGCTCTCGGCCAGCGCGGCGGTGAGCTCCGGCGGGACCGCGGCCCGGCTCTGCGACTCGTAGGCGCGCTCCCAGCGCCCGTCGCGCTTGGCGCGCTCGACCTCGGCGAGGCCGGGCGGCTGCATGCGGCCGGCGGCGATGAGCTCCTCGGCCTTGGCGCAGTTGATCTTGGACCAGATGCTCCGCGTGCTGCGCGGCGTGAAGCGCTGGAGCCACCAGGCAGCGTCGAGCTTCCCCTTCTGGCCGTCGATCCAGCCCCAGACGAGCGCCTCGACGACCGCCTCGGGGTAGCCCACCGAGGCGTGGCCGGACCCTTCCTTGGCGAGCTTCAGCCGGACTCCGGGCGACGACGCGTGGTGCTCGGCAAGCCAGGCGCTCCAGGCGGCGGCGTCGGCGAAGGCGACGATCGGCGGCTCGGTCCCGGGCGCGAGCGGCTGGCGGGCGCTGGCGGCCGCGAGGGCCGCTGCCCTCTCTCTCTTCCTCTTGGCGCTCATGCGCGCACTCTACTCGCCGGCCTCCTCGCTGGCGCGCTCGCCGTCGGCACACGGTCGCCAGGCGCACGCGTGGCCCACGGAGCGCCCGAAGGACAGCAAGAACGCGCCGACCTACCACTCCTCGAAGCAGAACCCGGCGACGGCGACGCGGCAGCTGGACCACGCGAGCGCCGCGAGCATGACCTCGGGCGCCGAACGTCCCTCCTCGCACATCTCGGCCGCCCCGTTGAGCGTCCACGCCGAGACGCGCTTGTTTGCGCTCGCGGCGAGTTCTCCTGCCCGCAGTCCGGCGGCATACGCGCATGCGACGCAGCGATGACGGCGGATGCCGGCCTGGGTCTCGTCGTGAAGATGTCGGGCGATGGGGTTGAAGATGCCGGCCCGGACCCTCCAGCTCGATCGGCGGCGCAGAGAGCCGGCCCGCAATCTTGTCGGCGCTGGGCCACCCAGGTAGCCGGGTCCGGCATGCAGCACGCGGAGCACTTCCTCACGCGCCTCGACCGCCTGCCGGGGTGCGAGGTCGATCTCGCGCTCGAGCTCTATCGCGATCCGGACCTGCTGCGCGCCGTACTGGACGCCGCCACGTTGCCGGAACGCGTGGAGCGGGTGGCCATCTCAATCGACGACCCCGTACTGGGCCCC
>CAIVJW010000204.1 GCA_903906315.1 uncultured delta proteobacterium
CGCGCGCCATCGCAGCCGCCAGCGCGGCGCGCGCGTGCGGCCGACCGCGCGGAGCGGGCGCGCTCCTCGTCGACGCCGCGCTCGGCGACGCGCTGCTCGCCGCGGCCTTCGTGCGCGCGATCGGGACGCGATCCGTGACGTGGCGCGGGCGATCGCTCGCCGTCGGGCCGCTCGGCAACCTGTACGAGGTGCCCTCCTCCGACGGCGCCTCGCGCGCGCGGTGATCGCCGCGCGCGGGGCGCGGTCGTCGTCAGCGCGCGATGGCCTCGACGAGAAAGCGCGTCTCGGGCAGCGGCGGGAGGGCCGCCCCGCGCGCCACGCCCCGCGCGGAGCCGGGATCCAAGTCCCGCCAGAACAGCGCCGCGAGCGCGCGCAGGGCGAGCGCGACCTTGCGACGCCCCGGAACGACGGCCCGGCGCGACACCGAGTCGAAGCCGGCGCGGGCCAGCTCGGCGTGGATGCCGCGGTAGAGCAGGCTCGCCGCGCGCATCGCCACGCGGCAATCGCGCGGCAGCATCGCGAGGCCGGGCGTCGAGCGTTCGTACAAGGTTTCGGCCTCGACCACGAGCCGCTGCACGACGAAGCCGAGGCGCGGCCGGTGCACGGGGTGCGCGCAGAGCTCGGCGGGGTCGATGCCGGCCTCGTCGAGCCACTCGCGGGGCAGGTAGACGCGCCCGCGCCGAGCGTCCTCCCCCACGTCGCGGGCCACGTTCGTCAGCTGCATCGCGACCCCGAGGTCGCAGGCGCGCGCGAGCACGGCCGCGTGCCGCACGCCCATCAGCGCCGTCATCATCGCGCCCACCGTCGCCGCGACGCGGGCCGCGTACGCGCGCAGGTCCTCGATCGTGTCGTAGCCGCGCGCGCGCTCGTCCCAGGCGAAGCCCTCGAGCATCGCCTCGAACGGCTCGCGCGGCAGCCCGCGCTCGGCCACGACCACCGCGAGCGCGCGGTCGACGGGCGAGGGCCCCGGCTGCCCGGAAAACACGCGCGTGAGCCGCCGCGACAGCGCGCCGAGCGCCGCCGGGTCGCGCGGCTCCTCGTCGACCGCGTCGTCGGCCTCGCGGCAGAACGCGTACACGGCCGCGGCCGGCGCGCGCATCCGCGACGGCAGCAGCAGCGACGCGGCGTGGAACGTCCTCGACCCCGCGCGCAGCGCCCGCAGGCACGCTCGCGTGTCCGCCTCGGGGCCCGGCACGACCTCGCGATCAGCCGAGCGCGCCGACATCCGGCACCACCTTGTCGAGCACGCGAGCCGACGACAGCACGCCCGGAACCCCGGCGCCGGGGTGCGTCCCGGCGCCCACGAAGTAGAGGCGATCGATGTCCTCGCTCTCGTTGTGCGGGCGGAACCAGGCGCTCTGCGTGAGCACGGGCTCCATGCCGAAGGCCGCGCCGCGGAAGGAGCTCAGCCGGTCCTGAAACTCGAGCGGGTGCGTCACGCGCGAGCTGATGATGGACCGCTCGAGCCCGGGCAAGATCGTCTCGCCGAGCATCTTCTCGATCGCCTTGCGGTAGGGCTCCGCCGTCGCGTTCCAGTCCGTGCCGCTCGCCAGGTTCGGCACCGGCGAGAGCACGTAGAAGCCGTCGCAACCCTCGGGCGCGAGGCTCGGGTCGGTCGCCGTCGGGCGGTGGAGGTACAGGCTGAAGTCATCCGCGAGCACGTGGCGCTGGAAGATGTCGTCGAGCAGCCCCTTGTAGCGCGGCCCGAGCAGGATCGTGTGGTGGGCGACGTCCTCGTACTTCCTGTTCGTGCCGAAGTACCAGACGAAGAGGCCCATCGAGTAGCGCGTGCGCTCGATCTTCTCGTCGGTCCACGTGCGGCGCGCCGACGGGTCGACGAGGTATCGGTACGTCCACGCCGAGTCCGCGTTGGAGACGACGACGTCGGCCGGCAGGACCTCGCCGCCCACGAGCTCCACACCGACCGCGCGCCTGCCCTCGAGGACGATTCGCTTCACCTCGGCGCCGCAGCGCACGCTCCCGCCCTGCCCCCGGACGAGGCCGACGAGGCCCTGGACGAGCGCGCCCGTCCCACCGACCGGGAAGTGGACGCCCCAGCGCCGCTCGAGGAACGCGATGAGGCTGTAGATGGACGTCGTCGAGAACGGGTTCCCGCCGACCAGCAGGGGGTGAAAGCTCATCACCTGGCGCAGCTCGGGGCTCTTCACGTACTTCGCGACCAGGCCGTAGACGCTGCGGTAGCTCTCGAGCTTGATCATCGAGGGGAGGATCCTCGCCATGTCGGTCCACGACGAGAACGGGACGTGCGCGAGCCCCTCGAAGCCGACCTTGAAGATGTCCTCGCTCTTCGCGACGAAGCGCTCGTAGCCCTCGACGTCCTCGGGCGCGAACCGCGCGACCTCGCGTCGCATCGCCTCGGCGTCGCCGGTGTAGTCGAACGTTCGTCCATCGTGGAAGCGGATGCGGTAGAAGGGCGTGACCGGCCGCAGGTCGACGTCGTCCGACAGAGTGCGGCCCGCGAGGGCCCACAGCTCTTCGAGGAGGAAGGGCGCGGTGATGACGGTGGGCCCGCCGTCGAAGGTGAACCCGTCCTGGCGGTGGACGTACGCCCTGCCGCCCGGAGCATCGAGCTTCTCGACCACGGTGACGCGGTAGCCGCGCGCCCCGAGCCGCACGGCGGCCGCGAGGCCACCGAAGCCGCTGCCGATCACCACTGCGTGGGGCGGCTGCCCCGCCGGACGTCTTGCTTGACTCGCCATCACCCGAGACTAACCTTCTACGAACTTTATGCAACCCCCAGGCAACCCGACGATGAACGACGCCGAGCACCAGTACCGGATTCACGCCGTCGAAGAGCTCACGGGCGTCTCCGCCGCCACGCTGCGCGCGTGGGAGCGCCGCTACGGCTTCCCCTCCCCGTCGCGGACGGCCGCGGCGTACCGGCTGTACGACCAGCGCGACGTGACGCGCATCCTGCAGATGCGAGGGCTCATCGACTCCGGCCTCGCGGCCGCGGAGGCAGCCCGCCAGGTGCTCGCGCGCGGCGAGAGCGCTCCCGTCGCGCGCCCGTCGCAGCCGCCCAACGCCGACCCGTTCGCGGTCGCCGCCGACCGCATCGTGGACGCCGCGAGCACGCTCGACGCGCACGCGCTCGACCAGTCCGTCCAGTGGGCGCTCTCGCTCGGGTCGAGCCTCGACGTCTTCGACCTCGCGTTCACGCCCGCCCTGCGCCGCATCGGCGACCTGTGGGAGCAGGGCCGCCTGACGGTCGCCCACGAGCACCTCGCCGCCCAGCGCGTGCAGTCCGCCGCGCTCGAGCTGCTTCGCCTGGCTCAGCCCGCCGTCGGCGCCCCCCAGGCGCTGCTCGCCTGCTTCGAGGACGAGGACCACGTGATCGGCCTGCTCGGCGTCGGGCTGAAGCTTGCCTCGTGGGGCTACCGCGCGATCCTCCTCGGCGCGCGCACGCCGCCGCAGGCCGTGGCGCGCGTCGTCGAGCACGGATCCTCGTCGCTGGTCGCGCTGTCCGTCGTGATCGCGCCCCCCACGGCGCGGTCGCGCGAGCTCGTCGACTCCTACGCGGACGCGTGCGCCGAGGTCCCGTGGGCCGTCGGCGGTCCGGCCGCAGCCGGCCTCCGCGCGTTCGTCGAGGGTCGCGGCGGGCTCGTCCTCGACTCGGCGGACCGCTTGCGCGAGCTGATCGCCCGGCCGACGTCAGCCGAGGCCGCCCGCGCCCGCAAGCGGCGGGCCTGAGGGGTCGCGGGGGCGGACGGCGACCGCGAGCTCCCCCGCGCGCGTCGTCGCCCGGAGGGGCCCGCGACCTAGCTACGCGCCGATCTCGGTGCGCACGAGGGCGACCACGCGCTTTCTCGCGTCGGCCGACAGGCTCCCTTCGGCCGCGAAGAGCACGCGCCCGTCCTTGCCGATCAGGACGACGCTGCTCGTCTTTCGCCGCAGCTGGAGGGCGCCTCGAAAGCCGCCGTCCCAGTCGCAGTAGATCGAAAGCCCGGCGCGCGTCGACTCGTCGCGAATGGCGCTCCTCACGAAGCCCTTCGCGGGCCAGTAGTCGTAGTCGCTGACGTCCGCGACCGGCAGCATGAACAGCGCCGCGAACCTCGGCGTCTCGCCGGCCAGCGCCTTGAGATCGCGCTTGAGCGGCGCGTTCTGCTGCGAGGTGTCGCGATCCTCGTAGACGACGAGCATGGGGCGCCCCGCAGCGGCTCGCGCGTCGAGCGCGCGCCCGTCGGCGTCCTCGAGCGTGGTGGTGGTCGTGGGGGATGAGCCGACCGGCGGCAGCGCGCCGGCCGAGCCGACGAGGAGCGCGATCGAGATCAAGACCGAGATCGGGGGGGCGAGGAAGCGCGGGCGGGGGGCCATGTCCAGGGATCTACATCCTTGAACAAACATTGCAAGCCCGCCCGCGCGGACAGGATCAGCGGACGGGCGGGGAGAACGTCCGAGCGGGGCCGGGGGCGAGATCGACCACCACGCCGCGGAACTCGACCTCGCCGGTCTTCTCCGCGTGCATGGGGATCTTCGCCTTGCCGTAGAGCGTGCTCGGCTTGCCGGGGGCGGGGACGCTCGCGGCGCAGAGCGTGAGGTCGGAGCCCCACGGCACGAACACCTCGATGAAGAAGCGCCCGTTCGTGGTGCCGCCGTTGCCGACCACCTTGCCGTCGCCGAGGCAGTCCCCGACGGCGACGAAGGTCTGCGGCGCGGCGGCGCCGTCGAGCTTGCGCGGCGCCTTCACCGTGCCGCCGATCTCCACCTCGCAGATGCGCGCCGGGGCGACGCCGCCGTCGGCCGCGGGGCCCGACGGCGGAGCGACCGACGCGCCCGTCGTCGGGGCGGGCGTGCGGATCGCGGCGGAGGCTCCCGTCGTCGGCGCGGGCGCCGCGGCCGCAGAGGCCGTAGGCGCCGCGCTCGACGCGGGCGCGGGCGGCGCCGCCGGGTCGCACCCGAGCGGCGCCGCGATCGCGATCGCGAGGAGGGCCCTCGACGAACGGCTCACGGGCAGGAGTAGGCGACCGACACGCTGCCGAGCGTCGGCTTGTTCTGCGTGTCGCTCGTCGCGATGACGAACTCGACCTGCAGCGTGCTCGGGTCGGTACCCGGCGGCAGCGCGATCGCGACCGGCTTCGGGATCGCGGGCGGCTCGATGCCGACCGTGACGAACGGCGCGGCGGCGAGCGACGCGACGTCCTTGGCGGCGCGGTAACGGACCTGCAGCGTCGTGCCGACGGGCACCGTGTCGGTCCAGCTGAGCTCGCCCCACGTCGCCTTGCTGCCGCAGAACGCGGTGAAGTTCTTGTGGTAGCTGCCGGTCGTGGGCGCCGTGAGCGCGAGCTGCGAACCGGAGAGGTCCGAGTACACGTACGGCGTGGCGCCCGTGCGGACCGACGTGACCGCGTAGTTGTTCGCGACGTCGACGCGGTAGAGCGATCCCTGGGGCCCGTTCACCGCGGCGAGGTTGGTCGTCTCGGTGTTGACGAAGTACGGCACGGCGTTGCCGTCGATGGCGGTGCCGAGGATGTAGTTGTTCGCGTTGTTGCCGGTGTTCGAGGCCATCGGGATGGCCTTCTTCAGGGTCATCCCCTGCCCGACCGGCTTCGACGCGTCGACGTGGAAGCCGCCGTAGCAGGTGTCCGGCACCCACAGGTTGTAGGCGGCGTCGAGCGACGGGCCGCGCGGGAAGCAGGCCCCCGGGAGCGTGAGCGACTCCCACACCGGGTTCGCCGCCGAGGGGTCCATGCGGGCCACGCAGGTGCCGCCGGCCGAGTAGATGTAGCCGCGCACGTCGGCGGTGATCGCGTAGGCGCACGGCGCCGCGGTCCCGACGAACGCCGCGGGGAGCGCGGCCTGGTTCGTGTCGACCTTGATGATCTTGCTGGTGGCCGCGTCGCGGATCCAGAGGAACCCGAAGCGGTCGAAGACCGACGAGTACGGCATCCCGGGCAGGGCGACCTGCTTGACGATCTGGCCGCTCTGCGCGTTGATCTGGACGAGCTCGCTCGTGCCGTAGAGGCCGACGTAGAAGTTGCTCGAGAGCGACCCGTCCGGCGCCGACTTCGAGTCGAACGTCGCGGAGCGCGGCAGCGTGCCGGCGCCGGCGACCATGTTGCCGTTGCGATCGCGGTTGAGCGGCGTCCACCAGAGCACGCACTCGTCGGGGCTGACGGTCGTGTTGGCCGGCCAGACGAACGGAGCCGACACGGCGCCTGCGCCGACCATCGTGTCGATCTTGCCGTTGCCGTTGCGATCGACGCAGCGCGACAGGTCGCCCGCGATCATGACCGCGGACGCGCGCTCGGCGTGCAGCGCCCCGGCGTAGAAGTAGTTCGCGCGGTTCGCGATGCCGACGTTGCCATCGAGGCTGACGCTGGTGCGCGACGGATCGGCCGCGCAGCCGGGCGCGGTGCAATAGCGCGCGACCTCCTTGAAGGTCACGGGGTCGATCTTCGACACCGTGCCGTCGCCGCTGTTCGCCACGTACACGTAGCGGGCGATCGCCAGCAGGCTCGTCTGACGGTCGACCGTCGCGGCGCCGTTCGGATCGAGCACGATGAGCTTCGATCCGTCGCCCTTCGGGTCGAGGGGCGGGTTGCCCGCGCCGCCGACCGAGACGGTCGCGCCATGCCCGCACGCGCCCTGATCGCAGGCGCCGTTCCAGCAGTCGGCGCCCTGCTTGCAGCCGAGCGCGGGGCCGCAGCTCGGGCAGAGGCCGCCGCAGTCGACGTCCGTCTCATTGCCATTCTTCACGCCGTCCTTGCACGACGGGACCTGGCACTCGCTGTTGACGCAGATGCCGCTGTCGCAGTCCGCACCCTTCTTGCAGCCGAGCGCCGTGGCGCAGGGCGGACACGCCGGGCCGCCGCAGTCGACGTCCGTCTCGCCGCCGTTGTCGATGCCATCGAGGCACGAGGGCGCGGTGCAGACGCTCCCGTCGCACGCGCCGTCGAGGCAGTCGCCGCCGACGCTGCAGACCTTGCCGACGGCGCACGGCGCGCACGTCGAGCCGCCGCAGTCGACGTCCGTCTCGGCGCCGTTCTTGATGCCGTCGCCGCAGCCCGGCGGGACGCACAGGTTGTTGAAGCAGAGACCGCTGGAGCAGTCGCCGCCGAGCTGGCAGACCTTGCCATCGCCGCACGCGGGGCACGTCGGGCCGCCGCAGTCGACGTCGCTCTCCTTGCCGTTCTTCACGCCGTCGCCGCAGGTTGCCGGCGCGCACGATCCGCCCGTGCAGCGCAGGCTCTGACAGTCCGAGTCGAGGCCGCAGGCCTTGCCGTCGTCGCACGCGAGGCAAGCGCCCCCGCCGCAGTCGACGTCCGTCTCGGCGCCGTTCTTCTGCGCGTCGCCGCAGCCGGCCCCGACGCACACGTTGTTGAAGCAGAGCGCGCTCTTGCAGTCACCCGCCTTGGCGCAGGCCTTGCCGAGATCGCACGCGCCGCACGGACCGCCGCAGTCGACGTCGCTCTCGCCGCCGTTCTGGAGCGAGTCGCTGCACGACGCCTCGGCGCACTTGCCGGCCACGCAGGCGCCGCTCACGCAGTCGCCGTCCGCGCCGCACCCCTTGCCGGTGCCGCAGTCCCCGCAGGCACCGCCGCAGTCGACGTCGCTCTCGTCGCCGTTCTTCATGCCGTCGACGCAGCTCGCCTCCGCGCACTTGCCGTCGACGCACGGCCCGGCCGCGCAGTCCGACGACGTCGCGCAGGTGCCGCCGGTCGGGCACTTCGGACACTCGGCCCCGCCGCAATCGACGCCGGTCTCGGAGCCGTTCTTGGCTTTGTCGTCGCACGCCGCGGCCTGGCACGTGCCGCCGGTGCACACGCCGCTCGCGCAATCGGCGGCCGCTTTGCAGCCGCCTCCGTCCTTGCACGGGCCGCACACCTTGCCGCCGCAGTCGACGCCGGTCTCGTCGCCGTCCTTCTTCCCGTCGAGGCACGCTTGCGGCAAGGCCCCGCATTTCCCGTTGATGCAGTCGCCGCTCGCGCAGTCCTTGGCCGCGCCGCACCCCTTGCCGTCGCCACACGCGTCGCACGAGCCGCCGCAATCGACGTCGGTCTCGTCGCCGTTCTTCGCGCCGTCGCCACAGCTGGGCGCCGCCGTCGACGACGTCGTCACCGCCGTCGTGGTCGCCCCCCCCGTCTCCGTCGCCGCGCCGCTCGACCCGCAGCCCACCACGGCCGTCGCGCACGCGGCGACGAGCCAACCTCTCAACCGCAAAGACATGCTGATGCTCCTTCACCCGGCCGGGCGGGCCGTCCCGCTCGCGGGAGGCAGCACGCCGGCAGGTTCAGCCGAGCACGCTCGTCGCGCCGCGACGCGGAATCAATCGGCGCCAGCGCGCCGATCGCAACGGAGCTCGGACGAGGGCGTTCGCAAGCACGAAACGCAGCCGGAAGCGCGGCCGATCGCCGCAATCACCGCGAGCTCGCCACGCCTTGAAGGGCGTACGGTCGGAGCTGCACGGGAGCCGGCGGTGCCCAGGGACGGAATCGAACCGCCGACACGAGGATTTTCAATCCTCTGCTCTACCAACTGAGCTACCTGGGCCTGTCGCGAAAGCCGCGTCAGTGGGGCCGGAACGTTACGCGGCGGCGCGGACTTGTCAAGCACGACGGCACGTCCCTTTCGCACGGTCCCGGTCTCGACTGCGGTGGCAGGCCCTGCGCGCGTGGCGTCCTCGACCGCCCGGCGCGTCGTCCGGGCGTTCCCGCGCGCCGTCGCGGGCCTCGCAGCACGCCGGCGGGGCAGCTCGGTTGGCGGACGCTCGCTGGCCCCGCGAGCGGCGAACCGGCCCCGAATCGTGGTGGTGCAGGGGGGGACGACGAGCTCCCGGGCCGCGCGAGCTCCGATCGGCCCGAGGCCCTGACCCTCGCGATCGCCGGCCTGGGCCTCCTCGCCGGCCGGCGTCGCCGTCGCTGAAACCACCACGCGCCTCCCGCTCACCGCGGGCGGGAGGCGCGACGCGCTCGGCTCGCACGAACCTCCGCGAGGACGGCGCTCCGGCGCGCGACCGCCTGCGCCCGCGACCCGCTCAGGTCTCCGGCGGCGTGGCGCGCGCGTGGCGCATGGCGGCCGCGAGCCACGACGCGCGCAGCGCGACGGCGACGAGCAGGCTCGCCTGATGCGCGATCGCGGACAGGGCGAACCTCGGCGCCGTGGCGTGCCCTACGCGGGCGGCGAGGGCGACGCCGACCGCGAGCGCGCCGGCCGCGAGCGACGCGCGGGCGGCATACGACGCGAGGACGCGACCGGGACGCGCGCGGACGACCTCGATCGCGCGGGCCATCGCGAGGTAGGTGCCGCGCAGCTCGTCGACCGCGACCACGCGGGCGAGGTCATGCGCGACCCCGATCCCGAGGGCGAGCGCGACCACGACGACGACGCCCGCGACGCGCGCGAGGTTGTCGCGCGGCGGCGCCCAGCCGAAGCTCGTCACGACGCGCCCCCAGCCGAAGTGGACCAGCGCCGCGGTCACGGCCTGCGTGAAGAGCGCGAGGCCCCAGAGCAGCGACAGCGTGCCGAGCGCGCGCGCCGACCGCGCCGCGACGACGCGGAGCGGAAGCGCGCCACGATGACCGATCGCGACGAGGAGCGCCGCGAGAGGCGCGAGGCCGACGAACGCAGCGACCAGCAGGCCGATGCCCGCGCCCGCCGCGATCGCCGGAGCGGCCTGGTGCCCCTTGCGCACGACGTCGAGAAGCACCTCGCCGCCCGCATCGAAGAGCACCGCGTCCCCGCGTGGCAACCGCGAGACGAGCACGCCGACCTCGATCGCGAGCGGCGCGGCGACCGCCAGCCCCGCGATCGCGCGGAAGGCGTAGAAGCCGAATACCCACCCGGGACGCGCCGAGGCGCTCGGACGCACGGTCTCGTCGAGGTCCTCGTCCATGCGCGCGCCTACGGGGCCGCCGCGTGGATCAGCGCGGCGGCCACGAACCCGCCGAGCTCGAGCACGCGCGGCGCGACCACGCCGCCGCCGCCCTTCGCGTCGTCGAGCAGGTCGCTCGAAAGCAACGCCGCGTGGTTCGGGTCGACCGCGGCGGAGGCGAGCGCAGCGCTCCCCTCGTACGGCAGGCGCGCGAAGGGCTGGCCCGCGTCCCAGGCGACGCGCTGCACCGATCCGTCCGTGGCCGTGAGCTCCACCTCGACCGGCAAGGCGAGCGTGCCGCGCCGTCGCACGAGCACGTCGCCGAACCAGCGGTTGCCGCCGCGAGGCGCGGGGGCGGCCGACGGGCTCGTGGGGTCGCCGAAGATGCCGGCCGGGCGCGACGGCCGGCTCGAGGCGAACGAGTCGACCCGGTAGTCGACCCACGCCCCGTCGAAGAGCACCGCTCGCGCGACCGCCTCGGCCTCCGGACCGATGGACTCGCGGAGGGCCGCGAGGAGCGCTTCCGGTCCCGGATGCGCGAAGCGCTGGCTGCGCGCATAGCGCCCGAGCGCCCGGCGCAGGCGTTCCGGCCCGAACGTGCGCCCGAGCGTCGTGAGGAGCGTCGCCGTGCGCCCGTAGACCAGCGAGCCGTACTCCGAGCCGGTCGCAAACTCGTCGGCGCCGCGCGCGACCGTCCCGTCGTGCAGCGCGGAGAGCCCGCCGATCCGGTAGGTCGCCGGGACGCCGACGCGCAGCCCGAGGAGCTCGCCCGCAGAGCTGCCGGGGTACCAGGCCTCCATCGCCTCGGACTCGGCGTACGACGTGAGGCCCTCGTCGAGGAAGGGGCTGCGGTGCTCGTCGGTCGCGACGAGGCCGTAGAACCACTGGTGGGCGAGCTCGTGCACCGTGATGAGCTCGAGGAATCGCACCGGCGTCCACGGCAGGTACCAGGGCCCGCCCGTCGTGATGAGCGTCGGGTACTCCATCCCGCCGGCCTCGTCGGCGCCGTCCGGCGGGTGGACGATCGTGAGCGTCTCGTAGGGGTAGCGCCCGTAGGCCGCGCCGAGGTGTCCCAGGCCGAAGCGCGCGGCCTCGATCTCGACGTCGGCGGCCCGGTCGTAGCCAGCGGGGTACAGGCAGCGCAGCTGCACGCCATCGACGGTCGTGGCCTTCTCGCGGAACCCGTCCCAGGCGGCGAACGCGAAGTCGTGAACGTCGTCCTGGACGAACCGCGACACCTCGCGCCCGCCGCCGCTCGCGAAGCTCGTGCGCCGACCGGTCGCGCCGACGACGAAGCCCGCGGGCACGTCCACCGTCACGTCGTAGGCTCCAAAGTCGGCGTAAAACTCCGAGAATCGGGTGAACGGGAAGTGCGCCCAGCGCCCGTCGGCCTCGAGGCGCGCGAGCTTCGGGAACCACTGCGCCACCATGTGGAACGCCTCGAAATGCCCGGTGCGCAGCGAGATCGACGGCAGGTGCGCGCGAAACGCCACCTCGAGCGTGAGCGACTCGCCCGGCGCGACCGCGCGCGGGAGCGGCACCCGCACGTCCGTCTCGTCGCCGAGCGGGTCGATCGGGGCGTCGGCGGGGGGCCAGAGGTCCGCCTCGAGCTCACGCGCCCGGAGCCGCACGACGGAAATGCTGCCCCAGTCGGCCAGCGTGCCCCCTCCTCGAAAGCCGGAGCCCGGCGTGCGCATGTAGAGCGTGCGCTCGTTCTTGAAGGCGTTGAGGTAGAGGTGCAGCCAGAGCTCCTGCTGCGGCACGCGCGAGGTGTTCGTCCACCTGATGGTGCCGGTCGCTTCGACCTCGTGCGCCTTCGGGTCGAGCCTCGCCACGAGGGTGTAGCTCGCGACCCGCTCCGCGTGCGCCGGCAGCGAGGAGTCGTCATCCCAGCGGTCGTCGAGGCTCGCGGGCGCCTGCCCCGCTGCGGCCGAGGGGGCCAAGGCAACAGCGACCGCCGCCCCTGACTCCGCCGCGCGCTCGCCGCCGGAGGGCTCCGCGCGGATCAGCCCGCCTCCGACCGCGAACGACGCGAGCCCGAGGCCGAAGCCGCCGACGATCCCGGCAATCTCCCGCACGCCGCCAGCCTACTCGATGCTCCCACGCGGGAGCGAGCCCGAGCTCAGCGCGAGCGCCGACGGGAGGGCCCCATCTGGATCACGCCCTGCTGAATGAAATCGTACAGAATCCGGAGCGTATCGAGCTCGGACATGCTCGAGACGTCAAGGAGGTCGTCGACCGTGATCGCGCCATCGATGACCGAGAGCAGGAAGCCCGCGCGGTGGTCGAGCGACAGCCACCGGAGCTGGTCGGGCTCCATCACGACGCGCGGCACCAGCGCGCGATCGCCGATGCGCGACAGGTACATCTGCTGCAGCTGGACGCGACAGGCCTCGGCGAAGCGCAACGCGTCCGAATCGTTCGGCCGGTCCTCGAGCAGCGCCTCGGCCTCCACGAGGGCCCCGGAGTAGTCGCCGAGGTCGAAGCGATCGCGCACGAGCGAAATTGGGTCGTGCGCTCTCGAGGCCGCAGGGGTCGCGTGCCGGGCGGAGACAGCGGTCGCGAAGCGCGACGCCGAGTCGTTGCCGAACGGCGTGTCGAGCGACGGCGGGGTGCGGTCGAAGCCCGAGCCCCGACGCCCTCCCGCTGCGCTGCCAGGCCGCGGCGGGGCCAGGGGGGCGAAGCGGGGAGGCGGAGCGACCGCTCCTGCGGCGGGCGGTGGAGGAGGGGGCGTGTCGGGCCCGAGGTCGATGATTTCGACGGCGTCGGGATCGACCCCGGACACCGCGAGGAACGAAGGCGGGACCGACGACTCACCCAGCCCGCGCTGCGTGAGCGGGGACGCCGACTCACCGAGGCTCGGCATCGTCGACGGAGCGAGCGAGCCGAGGGCCCGGTCGAGCTCCAGATCGAGGTCGAGCTCCGCGGTGGATCGCGCCGGATCGCCCGGTCGGGTCGGTCGTTCGGAGGGCGAGGCGACCACCGGCGTCGGACGCCCGTCGGGGGGCGGCACCGCGCTGTGCGACCGAGTCCCAATCTCCGTATCGATATCGCTGAAGTCGAAGTCGACCACCGCGGCGTGCCCGAACCCGGACGGAGTAGCCTTCGGGACCGCCGGAGGCGTGACCCCCGCCGGCCCGCGCGCCGGCCACGGCGACAGGGCGCGCTCCATCATGTCGGCCACGTACTCGGCCTCCGGCTGAGGCGGTCGCAGCGTCGACTTCGAGCTCGTTGCGGCCGGACCGCTCGCCGCCGCGGCCCCGGCAGCCTCGCGGATCACGAGGATCCCGTGCTCGTGCGCCGCCCCGGGCACGGGCGTCGGCCTCGTGTGGTGGTCCTCGACGAACAGCTCGCCGAGCTCGACCATCGCGAAGTCGTCGACGTCGACGTCGATGTGGACATCGACCGGCACGGCCGGCGTCCGCACCGGCCCCACCCCCGCCTTCGTCGCGGGAGGCGGGCGCGGAGCGGCGTCGGTGAAGAGCCCGGCGAGGTCGAAGTCCCCGTCCCCCTCGCCACCCGCAGCCCAAGCGTCGTCGACGGCGTCGGTCTTCGGCGGAATCGACTTCATCAGCCGGTACTACGGACGCGCCTTCAGCCGTGAGGGCGCGAGACCACGCCCTTGAACATGCGATGGGTCCGCGCGAGCGACTCCATGTGCTCTTTGACGGCGGCCGAGTCGCGCTTGACGATCGCGGCGCGCGCCTTCTCGACGATGCCACGCGCCTTGCCGATCGCGTCGCGCCCGAAGTCGCTCGACGCCACGATCTGCTCGACCTGCGGGAACATCCGCTCGATGTCGCCGATGAGCTTCTCGGCCTCCTGCTTGAGACCCTCGAACTCGTCGCTCGACTGGCGCTCGACCATGTACTCCTTCGCGTCCTCCATCATGCGGCCCACCTCTTCCTTGGTGAGGCCGCTGGACGCGGTGACCTGGATCGACTGCTGTTGGCCGTTCTCGAGGTCCTTCGCGCTGACGGACACGATGCCGTCGCTGTTGATCTCGAACGTGACCTCGATCTCGACCTGACCCTTCGGCGCGGAGCGCAGCCCGGTCAGGATGAACTCGCCGAGCAGCTCGTTCTCGGTCGCCTTCTGGTGCTCGCCCTGCATCACGAGGATCTTCACGGCCGTCTGCCGGTCACGGCTCGTCGTGAAGATCTTGGATCGGGCCGTCGGCACCGTCGTGTTCTGCGGGATGAGCTCCTCGAAGTTCGACCCGAAGGTCATGATGCCGAGCGCGTGCGGCGTGACGTCGAGCAGGATCATCTGCTTCGTCTCGTCGACGAGCGCCGAGCCCTGGACGGCCGCGCCGAGCGCGACGACCTCGTCCGGGTGCACACCCTTGGACGGTTCGCGACCGAAGAACTCCTTCACCGAGTCCTGCACGCGGGGCATCCGCGTCATGCCGCCGACCAGGACGACGTCCTCCACCTCGTCGCGATCGAGGCGCGCGTCCTCGAGCGTCTGCTTGCAGATCTCGATGCACCGCTCCACGAGGTCCTCGCACAGCGACTCGAGCGTCGACCGCGTGAGCACGCGCTGCAGGTGAAGCGCCTCGTTGCGCCCGCTGGAGATGATGAAGGGCAGGTTGATCTCGGTCTCGGTGACCGTCGACAGCTCGCACTTCGCCTTCTCGGCCGCGTCCTTGAGGCGCTGGAGCGCCATGCGGTCCTGCCGCAGGTCGACGCCGTGCTGGTCCTTGAAGCCCTGCACGAGCCAGTCGATGATCCGGGCGTCGAAGTCCTCGCCGCCGAGGAAGGTGTCGCCGGCCGTCGCGATGACCTTGAACACGCCGCCGGCGCCGATCTCGAGCACCGAGATGTCGAACGTGCCGCCGCCGAGGTCGAACACGGCGATGGTCTTCTCCATCGTCTTGCCGAAGCCGTAGGCGAGCGCGGCCGCCGTGGGCTCGTTGACGATGCGGATGACGTCGAGGCCGGCGATCTGGCCGGCGTCCTTCGTGGCCTGCCGCTGCGTGTCGTTGAAGTACGCGGGCACCGTGACGACGGCCTTGGAGACGGGCTCGGAGAGGTAGTCCTCGGCGCAGACCTTCATCTCCTGGAGCACCATCGCGCTGATCTCCGGGACCGAGTAGGTCTTGTCCCGCAGCTGGATGCGCACGTCGCCGTGCGGCCCCTCGATGATCTTGTACGAGGCCGTGAGGACCGCGTTCTTGACCTGCGGGGACGACCACTTGCGGCCAATCAGCCGCTTGGCCGCGTACACCGTGTTCTCGGCGTTCGTGATGGCCTGCCGCTTCGCGATGTGGCCGACGAGCCGCTTGCCCGCCTCCGTGACCGCCACCATCGACGGCGTGGTCTTGTAACCGCCACGGTTGGGGATGACCGTCGGCACTCCATCTTCGACGATGGCGACGCACGAGTTCGTGGTGCCCAGGTCAATTCCGATGACACGCTCCATCGATGTCGGTGCTCCTCGTAGCCGCTCGTTGCGCAGACCCGGCGACGTCGCCGGGCCTGTGGGCTCGGGGTCCGAGCGCTTCGCCGCGCGCCTGGACGTGCCCATGGGGACAGTTCGACCGCCGATACTACCCTACTTGCTCTTCCGCTGGGCCGCCTGAACCTTCGTCTGGCTGATGAGCTCCTTCAGCTTGGCGTCCTTGGGAGCCAGCTCCTCGGCGCGATCGAGCTCGGCCATCGCACTCTTTTCCAGACCAGCCTCGATGTATGCGCGCGCCAACGTGACGCGGTACTCCGCGACCGTGGGTGCGAGCTCCACCGCCCGACGGCCGAACTCCACGGCCCGACGCATGTTGCCGCCAGGCATCTTCATCGTGCACAGGGCGACCCGGTCGTGTGCCTTGGCGTCGTTGGGGCGGCCCAGGCAGACCTTGCCGTAGCTCATCGCGGCCTCGCCCCAGCGCTCCTGCCGGGCCTCGTACTCGGCCTGCTTCAGGAAGCCCTCGGCGAGCCCCGCGGCCGCGAGGTGCTCGGCCTCGTCGCTCAGCGCCTGAAGCTCCTCGTCGTCCGGAGCGAGCGACGCGGCGATCCGGTAGGCGTTCGATGCGGCCGCGTAATCCTTCCGCTCGACGGCGGCGGTCGCGGACTCGCGGAAGCGCACGACCTGCTCGCGGCGCGCGGTGGCGAGGGCCTCCTCGTAGCGCTGGCGCATGGTCTCGGGGTCGACCTGCGCGGCCTCGTAGACGATGGGCTGGTCGGGCGAAGCCGCCACCGACCGTGGGGGGAGCTTCTTGCCGCCGAGGAGCTTGCGTGCGAGCGCTTCGCGCCGCTCCTGAGCCGACTGCACGCGGGCGCGGACGGCCTCCGGAGCGGGCGCCTGCGCCTTGGCGGCCTCGAGGATACCGGCGGCCGCCTCCAGGACCGCGGCCTCGACGGCCGCGGCGTCCTGGCGCGTCTCCTCGATCACGGACTCCGCGGCGCGATTGCGCCGAAGCTGGTCGAGGTACTCGTCGTATTGGTCGCGCCGCTCTCGGGAGGTGAGGACGTCGTGCGCGAGGGTCAAGCGGGTGAAGATCGCCTCGATCTTCGGCTTGAAGGCCCCGAGGCGCTTGCGAAAGTACTTGTCGGGGTGAAACTCGGGCGCGACCGCGTAGTACGCGGTCTTGACCTGCTTCTTGTCGCTCAGCTCGTGCACGCCAAGCAGATCGTAGTAGCTGTACCGGTCGAGGCGGTGGAAGGCGTCGAGGATCTGGCGCCGGCGTTCGCCGTCGAGCTCGACGTCCTCCTCCAGCTCCTTCGGGTCCCAGGGCGGCGTCGGGTCGCTCGGGGCGAGGAGCGGCGACTGCGACGCGACGCCCGCCGCAGGCTTCGGCTGGGTCGGCGCCGAGGCGACCTCGACCATCTCGACGGCGCCGAGGTCGCGGAGGCGCACCAAGGCGGCGGTCACGGCGCTTTCGCTGAGGCCGGTCGATCGCGCGAGGTCCACCTCCCCCGCGGCGCCGTCGATCCGCGCCACCAGGCGCGACTCGGCGCTCGTCAGCGGCAGCGTGCGGACGTCACAACCAGGATTCAGCCTCGGAATGCGGGTCATCGGGGGTCGATATCGCGACCAGGAGGTCGCCCGCGGCGAGCATATCGGCAACTCTCATCGGGTCGCAACGCCACGATGGGCGTGTGTCCGCCAGCGCACGAGGAGTGCTCACGCGAACAGGCCGAGCCACTCGGTGGGGCTCGCCTCGACCCGGCGGGCGAGGAGCTCCGCGACCCGCTCGGCGAGCACGCGCTCGCCCTCCGGACCGCGGGCGAGGTCCGCGGAAGGCACGCGCTCGATCTGCACCCCGCGGCGAGCGTCGCGGCTCGCGGTGCCGAGGACGACCGCCGCCCTCCGCGTGAGGGCGAGGCGCGCGGGCCCGATGGGAAAGGGCCGCACCTCTCCCAGGCAGTGGACCGGCAAGGTCGGCACGCGGCCTGGCAGGTCGACGAGGAAGCCGACGGACCGACCGCGCGCGAGCTCGCGGACCATGGCGAGCGCCGCCACCGGGCTACCGCGGTAGATCGAGCGCACCCCGCGGGGCGCGCGGAGCCGCTCGTAGCAGCGAGTGAGCCTGGGGTCGTAGCTCTCGCGCGCGACGGTCGCGACGGGGAACCCCTCGGCGGCGAGCAGGGCGGCCATCCGTTCCCACGGCCCGAGGTGCGCGGACAGGAACACCACGCCTCGGCCCTCGGCGAACGCGGAGCGGAGGGTCTCGCGCGAGGCAGGATCGAGACCGAGGGTACGCCCGGGCAGCTCGCGAGGGTCGAGGAGCGCCAGCGTGTCGGCGAGGATCTCGCCGGTCCGGAGGAACGCGCGGACGACACGAGGCCCCGGCGCGGCGGACGAGAGCCGGGCCAGCCGGGCTCGGGCGCGGCGACGCGCGCCGCCGAGGACGACGTACGCGAGCAGGCCGAGCGCGCCGCAGAGCGCGCGTACGAGGGCGCGGGGCGCGACCCGGGCGACGACGAGGGCCGCGCGGACGCCCGCGTGGACGAGGTCGTTCTTGAGGCGCTGACCGGCGGTCCAGCGACCTCCCTCGCGCAGGTCGCGCGTGGCCACCGCGTCGGTCACCGCCCCGCGTCCGCGCCGGCGTCGTGCTTGCCGGACGCCCCGAGCGCCCGCCGGATGACCTCGTCCTGCGTCGCGATCGATCGTTCGAACGCCTCGATCGCGAGGCGAAAGGCCCGCTCGGCGCCGTCCAGGTCCCCCGCGGCCTTGAGCGCCCTCCCGCGACGCTCCTCGACGATGCCGGCGACCTCGAGCAGGTGGCCCCGGAAATGCGTCGCCTCCGTCGCGATCACGAGCCCGGCCTCCGCGTCCCTCCGCGCGCCCGCGAAATCCGCCCCCGCGCTGCGCAGATCCGCGAGCCGAGCGCGGGCGTCGGCGAGGACCTCGGCGGCCTCGGGCGGGAGGCGGGGGCCCGGCGCGGGGCCGTCCACGAGCCGCTCGAGCGCGCGCACGGCGCCGGCCCGGTCCCCCCCGTCCTCGGCCAGGTCGGCCTCGTGGTGGCTGGCGCGCGCCTTTGAAAGGAAGGCGAAGAGCCCCGGATCGACCACCGGCGCGGCCTCGCACGCGCAGGTCGAGGCCGGCCGATCGGCCCCCGTGGGGTCGGCGCGGCGCGCGCAGCCGATCGCAAGTCCGACCGTGGCGACCAGGAGCAGCGCGATGGCAGGTCGAGAAGCCATCAGCGCACCCCCCAGGCCGCGAAGCGATTCGCCCGCAGATCCGCGGTGCGCGACGAGGCGATGCGGTCGATCCTCGCGGACTCGCCGCCCGTGCGCGGGAAGGGCTCGGTAGCGTCGAAGAGCTCGGCCGCGGATCGCGCCGGGATGAGCGCGCCAGCGACCATGGAGTCGGCGACCGCCCGGGACGCAGCCGGCGCGGCCTCGTCGCCCGTGGTCACGAGCAGGCTGAAGCCCGCAGCCATCGCGGTGATCGCGGCCGCCGCCGCAAACACGACGCGAATCACGCGCCCGCCGCGCGCGGTCGCGGGCGCCGCCTCGGGCCGGCCGGCGAGGGCTCGCGCGACGATCGCCTCATTGCGGCCCGCGTCGAGCTGCGCGGGCTTCGCGGCGGCGCGCAGGGCGACCGCGAGGTCCCCGTCGGGCGACGTTGCGGCCCCGTCGAGCGCGTCGCGCAGACGTCCGGCCGCGAGCCGCTCGGCGTGGGTCGGCGGGGCCTCGTCGTCACCGAACGCGCGAGCCAGGAGCGCCTCGTGGTCGACCGGATCGAGGTCGGTCGGCGCCCACGCGGCGCGGAGGCCGGCCGCGACCGGGTCCACGTCGAGCGCATCCCGCATCGCCGCCGCCGCGCGGAGCTCGGCCTCGTCGAACGGCGGATCGTCGTCGCCCCCGCCGAAGGGCGCGGCTGCGCGGCCCGCCGGAGGCGCCACGAGGCGTAGCCTTCGGTTGCTCATCGCCCGCCCTCCTCGATCGCCGGCGTAGGCAGCGCCTTGCGCAGCGCCGCCATGGCTCGGTGCAACACCACGTCGAACGTCGAGACCGTCACGCCTAGCACGGCCGCCACCTCCTCACGCGAGCGCTCCTCGAGCACCCGCAGCCGGATGGCCTGCGCGTACCGCGGGTTGATGGCGCCGAGCGCCGCCTCGACGCGCGCCCTCGCGTCGGCCAGGTCGCGCTTCTCCGAGAGCTCGGCGTCGCTGCCCATCGCGGGCTCGCGGTCGGCCGCGTCGATCTCCCGCTGCAGGTCGTCCGGGTCGAACAGGGACTCGCGCCGCCGCGCGCGCAGCGCGTCGAGCGCGATGCGCAGCGCTACGACGCGCAGCCACGGGTAGACGCCGCAGCTCTGCCACTCGAACTGAGCGAAGCGATCGAGGACGCGCTCGTACGTGGCGGAGAGCGCCTCCTGCGCGGCGGCCTCGCTGCCGAGACGCGGGAGCAGCACCGACCGGAAGAGGATCGGCCCGAAGCGGCGCAGGATCGCACCGAGGGCCTGCCGATCGCCGGCCTTCGCGCGCTCGCAGAGCTCGCGCTCGGCCTCAAGATCCGGACGGGCGACCGCCACGGCGGGCACGATAGCCGGACCACGGAGAAGTCGCACCACCGCTGTGGGCCCGGACGGACCGCCGCGCGCCGCGGTCCGCGGTGAGGACGGAGGGGCCGCGGCTCCAGACCACGGGAAGGCGACGGCGACGGACGGTCCACGCACGTCCGGACAACGGTCGGAACGCGCCGAGCTTACGGCCGAAAGCGTGGTAGAGAGCGGCGGCCGGGCATGCGACCGAGAGGGACCGACGGATGGTCGAGGCGCAAGAGCAGCAATCGCCACGCCTCCAGCCCTGCGCTGGGTGCGGGGCCATCAACGGCGCGCGATTCGATCGCTGCGTACGGTGCGGCGCCGCGCTCACGGGCCCCGCCCGCGCGCTCGACCGCGTCCGGGCACCCCAGGGTGAGCAGCTGGTCGGGACGAAGATCCTGCTGGTCGCGACGAGCCTCGTGTTCGCCGGTCAGGTCGCGAGCGCGCTTCACGCGGGGCGCGGCCTGCCCATCTTCGGCATCGACGACTACGTCGGCCTCCTGCGCTTCGGCGCCCTGCCCGTCTCCCAGGCCGTCGTCGCAGCGGAACCGTGGCGCCTGCTTTCGGCCGTTTTCGTCCACTTCGGCGCGCTGCACTTCGGCATGAACATGCTGTCGTTGGCGAACCTCGCCCGGATCGCCGAGCCCGCCGTCGGCTTCGCGCGGTTCGCCCTCACGTACGTGCTCACGGGCCTGCTCGGCTTCGCGGTCACCCTCGGCGGGTCGATGCTGATGGCGTCGGCGAGCGGCGTGCCGGCGCGGGTCGACCTGACCGCAGGCGCGAGCGGGGCGATCTTCGGGGTGATCGGCCTCGTCCTCGGCATGCTCGTCCGACGGCGCGACCCGCGCTGGAAGGCGTTCCTGGGCAACATCGCGGCGAGCACGCTGATGCTCATCCTCATCGCCGCCCAGGTGCGAGCCGGCCTCAACAACTGGGCGCACGGCGGCGGCTTCGTCGGCGGATTCCTGCTCGGGATCCTGTTCGCCGGCGGCCAGCAGCCCCAGCGAGCCCCGTCGGGCCCCTCCCCTCGCCGACCGCTGGACCGCTGGCTCGACGTCGCGGCGGTCGCGAGCCTGGTCGCGTGCGCGGCATCCCTCGCCCTGTGCCAGGCCTCGCCGCTCTGGCGGAGCCTCGCGGCGGCCCTGTGATCGACGCGGGTCGGGGGGACGCTCCCTCGCCCCACACGGACGTCGATGGGGCACTTCGCGACGCGACCCCGTGACCGGCGCCGCGCCGGTGCCCCACGGGTCCCACCTCCTCGGGGGACCGACGACCCTCGCGACCGGGCGCTCGTCCGTGCGATCAGCGCGGCGCTGATTGCATCGGGCTCCCGCTCCGTCTAAGCGAAGCGGCGGAAACTGCGCGGTCGCCGCCACCAGGAGACAACCATGGTCCGCACCTCGGTCCCCCTTCTCTTCGCCGTCCTCGTCCTCGGCGGTTGCACCGTCACGGTCTACGACAAGCCCGGCACCAACAAGCCGATTCCGCCGCCCGCGGCCGCCCCCAGGGCCCCCGCCCACCCGGTGCAAACCGGCAACGTCACGCGGCCGGCCTTCGGCAATCAGCCCGCGGCGACCGCGCGCCCGGCGCCCCCGCCACTCCCGACCAAGGGAGGCGCCACGGTTTCCCCCGTCGGCGCGTCGAAGACGGTGAACCCCGGCGTCACGCCGCAGGTCGCGCCGCCGGTGACGAGCCCCACGGTGTTCGGCAACGGCAACTCGGGCGCTTTCCGCGGCCTCGCGTACGTCCTCTCGCCGGACACGAAGCGCATCCCCGATCTCTCGCAGATCACGCCCTTCGCGACGGTCTTCACCGACAGCTTCCAGGTCAAGCCGCAGGCGTTCACGGGCGGCTTCCCCGGAGCGCTGATGCAGGAAGACTGGTTCGCGATCCGGTACGAGGGCCTCTTCAACGTGCCGGCCGACGGCCCGTACCTGTTCAAGATGATGGCGGACGACGGCGCTCAGCTCGTCATCGACGGCGTCGTCGTGCTCGACGACCAGGTCGGCGGTCCCGGCTCCCGCATCCCGACCGGCTGGGTGGCCCAGACGACGACGCTGAAGGCCGGCACGCACAAGCTCCGCGTCGACTACATGCAGGCCGAGAAGGGCAACGTCTCGCTCGAGCTCTTCATGGACCCCGCCAAGAACGGCATGCAGGCCGCCACGCCGCTCGTGGGCCTCACGCCCGGGGCGGCCGTCCCGCCGCCCGCCGCCGCGGTGCCGGCGGTCACCGGGCGCGGCATCCCCGCCCCGCCGGGCGAGCGCCCGAAGCCTGGCACGAAGTGATCGTCCTGGGGCGTGCGGCGTACCCGCGCCCACGCCCCGCTGCGGCCTTCGCAACCAGCCGTCGCGGGCTCGCGGGAGCCCCCGTGCCCCGACGCCGCGTGGCTACGGCCGGTCGAACGTCGGCACGCCGGCCGAACGGCGCATGGAGACGTTCATGAGGAGCGCCACGGCCAGCAGCATCGTCGTGACGCTCGACCCGCCGTAGGAAAAGAGCGGCAGCGTCACGCCGACGACCGGCAGCACGCCGCTCACCATCCCCATGTTGATGGCGGCGTGCCAGAAGATGATCGCGCCGCAGCCGATGCCGAGCACCGCACCGAAGCGGTCCTTCGCCTGCGACGCGATGCGCACGGCCCACACGACGAGGAACGTGTAGAGGCCGATGAGCAGGCTCGTGCCGACGAAGCCCCACTCCTCGGAGTACACCGCGAACGGAAAGTCCGTGTACTGGTCGGGCATGAAGAGGAACTGATTCTGGGTCCCCTTCATGAAGCCGTTACCGAAGAGGCCCCCGTTTCCGATCGCCACGCGCGCGTGATGGGCGTGCCAGCCGCGGCGCAGGATGTCGGCTTCGGGGTTGAGAAAAATCGTGACACGGTCCTTCTGGTACTGGAGCAGGACGTAGTTCCAGACGAACCAGAGGCTCGGGCCGACGGCGGCGAGCAGGAGCAGGATGCTCTTCAGCTTCACGCGGGTCATCGCGCAGATCGACACGAAGACGAGCGAGAGGAGCGTCGCCGTGCCGAGGTCGGGCTGACGCAGGATGAGCGCCGCCGGGATCGCCGTGAGCACGGCGGGGATCGCGAGATCGCGAAGCGTGCGGCCCTCGCTGCGCGGGTCGTCGTGCAGGTACTTCGCGAGCGCGATCACGAGGAAGATCTTCATGAACTCGCTCGGCTGATACTTGAACGCGCCGAGGTCGATCCACCGGGCGGAGCCGCGCACGTCGCGCGCGAGCGCGAAGACGAGCACGAGCGAGGTGACACCGAAGCCGTAAAGGACGTACCCGAGCCGCTCGAGGTGCCGGTAGTCGACGACCACGACGACGCCGCCGAGGATGCCGCCGAGGACGAGCCAGTAGACCTGGCTGATGTAGAGCTCCGAGCGGGCGCCCTGGTACACGCTCGTCGCCGAGTAGAGGTTGACGACGCCCAGCACGGCGATGAGCACCGCCGCGATGAACAGCGGCCAGTCGAAGTGCTCCCGCAGCCGATGGGCGAGGGTGTCGCTGCGCATCACGGAGCCCCTTGCGGTGGAGGGTCGAGCGGGTTCCTCACCGCGCCCGCGGGCGGGCTGCCTGCGCGCGGGTCCGCGCCGGCCGCGCGGCCTTGCCCGCGCCCGGCGGCGGCGCGTCCGGCGGCGCCGCGCTCCCGCGTGAGCTCCTGGTAGGCGCGCACGACCTCGAACGCGATCGGGGCAGCGTGCTTGCCGCCGGCCCCGCCGTGCTCGACGAGCACGACGATCGCGACCTCGGGCGACTTCGTCGGCGCGAAGCCGGAGAACCACGCATGCTCGCGGTTGAAGTACCAGACGCGGTCGTTCTCGACGCCTCGCGTGAGGCGGTGCGACACCTGCGCGGTGCCCGTCTTGCCGGCGACCTCGACGCCCGTGAGGCGCGCGCGATACGCCGTGCCGCCGACCTGGTTCACGCCCGCGACCAGCGCCTTGTGGACCATCGCGAGGTTCTCCGGGCGAAGGTCCATCTGCCGGCGTACGCGGGGGGCGAACTCCTGCACGACCGTCCCCGCCGACGTCTCGACCGCGCGCACGATCTGAGGCTGATAGAGCGTGCCGCCGTTCGCGAGCGCCGCGTACGCGAGCGCGAGCTGGAGCACGGTGACGGTCGTGGCCCCCTGCCCGATCGCCGCGTTCAGGCCGAAGCCGAGGCGAAACTGGCCCTTGTTGCGCAGCGTCATCCACGCGCGCGTCGGCATGCGCCCGGCGGCCTCGGCGCTCACGCCGACGCCGGTCTTCGCCCCGAGGCCGAACCGCTGGCCCATCTCGGCGATGATGTCCATGCCGACGCCGGCCTCGGCGGCGAGCCGGTAGAAGTAGACGTTGCACGACTCGGCGATGCCGATGTGCAGATCGACGGCGCCATGCACGTGGGTGCAGCGGAACGATCGTTTGCCGAAGGAGAGCGCCCCCTTGCACATCTGCGTCGCGCGCGGATCGATGAGGCCCTTCTCGAGCGCCGCGAGGGCCGTGAAGGGCTTGAACGTGGAGCCCGGCGGGTAGGCGCCGGCGATCGTCTTGTCGAGGGCGGGCTTGAGCGGATCGGTGTAAAGGCGGCGGAATGCGTCGCGGATGACCTGCTTGCCCGAGCCGCCCGAGAGCGCGTTCGGGTCGAAGCCCGGCTTCGAGTAGAGACCGAGGATGCGGCCTGTGCGGACGTCGACCAGCGCGATGCCGCCAGCGATCTCGCCGCGCATCGCCTTCTCCATGGCCTTGAGGAGATCCGCGTCGAGCGTCAGGCGCAGGTCGCGACCGGGGATCGGGTCGGTCCGCCGCGGGTCCTCGATGATTCCCTCGCCGCCCGCCCGCCTCCGCCCCTTCGCGTCGACGAGCACCTTCTCCCAGCCGCGCGTGCCGCGGAGGTAGCTCTCCCACGCGCGCTCGATGCCCGTCACGCCGACGCGGTCGCCCTCGACGTAGCCGCTCGAGCGGAGCTGCCCGAGCTTGTCGGCGTCGACCTCGGCCATGTAGCCCAGCACGTGCGCGCCGACCTCCTCGAACGGGTAGTAGCGCACCGGCACCGGCACGACCTCGACCTTCGGAAGCTCCGCCTCGTGCGTGAGCAGCGCGGCCACTGCGTCTCGCGAGATGTCCTCCTTGAGCAGGATCTGCTGGCTCTTGCGACCGTGCCCCGCGCCGGTGTCGTCACCGCGTAGCTGCGTCAGCATCGCCTCGATGCGCGCCCGCTCGTCGACGCCGAGGCCGAGGTAGCTCGCGAGCTTCGGCCACGTACCGACCATGTCGAGCTTCTCGGGCACGACGTAGAGGTTGTACGAAGGCCGGCTCGCCGCGAGCACCTTGCCGTTGCGGTCGCGGATGATCCCGCGCGTGGTCGCGAGCGTGACGCGCCGCACGATGTTCTCGCGCGCGGTCGCGCGGTTCTCGTCGGACTCGACCACCTGCAGCTGGAAGAGGCGCGTCGCGATGCCGAGGAAGGCGAGCACGACCGCGAGCGCCAGCCACTTGAAGCGCCGGCGGAACTCCGTGACGTCCGAGCGCTGGGAGACCAGGCTCATCGCCACGCCCCCGCCGGCCGGGCCGCGAGCATCACCGCGCCCCTCCCTCGCCGGGCCGCGCCAAGATGATGGTCGCGCCGTGCACGCGCTCCGCCAAGGCGAAGACGAGCGGCGCGATCGCCGCGGTCGAGGCCGCGTGGGGCGCAACGAGCATCGCCAGCGCCCGCGACCGCGCCGGATCGCCGCCGAAGATCGCGGTGAGCACGACCACCAGCACGCCCTCGAGCAGCGCGAACACCAGCGCCAGCGCGATCTTCGTCAGGAAGGTCTGCGCGGCGAGCCGCACGCCCGCCGCGCGGGACACGATGAACGTCGCGACGGTGATGAACGTGAAGAGACCGACCGGCGCCGCGGCGAAGAGATCGAGCAGGTAGCCGAGCAGGAACGCGAGCGCCGCGCCGCGGGCGATCGAGTACTCGTGAACGCCCATGAACACGATGAGCGGCAGCAGCAGGCTCGGCGTGATGCCGGGGATCCGCCCGATCGCCGGCAGCTGACCGAGCAGCCGAAAGAGGTTCGACTGCAGGATGAGCAGGCCGACACCGATCGCGAGGAACGCGGAGTTGCGCATCGGCCGCTCCCCTCACCGCCTCGGCGGCGCGGCCGACGCCGCCGCGGGCGCGGGCTCGTCGGCCGCCGCGGAGGTCACGATCAGCACCTCCTCGAGGCGCGAGAAATCGACCGCAGGGGCCGCGTAGACCTGCTGGTAGATGCCGAAGTCGCGCTTGAGCACCTGGGTCACGGTCCCGACGGGGACGCCCCGCGGGAAGCGCCGGCCGACGCCGCTCGTGACGAGCACGTCGCCGACCTCGACCTCGTCGGTGCGCTGGACGTACTCGACGTTGCAAAGGTACTTGCGCTCGTCGCCCGAGCCGCGGACGAAGACGCGCGTGCCCGTGCGCTGCACGACCGCGTCCACGCCGCTGCCCGCGTCCACCACGAGCCGCACGTCGACCGTGTCGCCCGCGCTCTTGATCGTGGTGCCGACCACGCCGTCGGGCGAGAGGACGGGCAGGTTCGGTCCGATGTCGCGGGTTTCGCGGTCGAGGGAAACGCGCGCGACGCGGAAGAACTCGTTCGTGTTCTTGCCGATGACCTGCGCGCTCACGACGTCGATCTTGAGGTTCGTCCGCAGATCGAGCAGCCGGCGTAGCCGCCGGTTCTCCTCCTCGAGGAGCTCGAGCTTGTGCACGCGCTCGCGGAGCCGCGCATTCTGCGACGCGAGCCGCGCGTTATCCTCCTTCACGTCCACCAGGTAGATGTAGTCGCCCCAGAGGTTCGAGAGCCCGCGCGCGAGCGTGGCAGCTGCGTACTGGATCGGCGTCGACAGCGCGACGAGGATGCGGTCCGGCCCCGAGGCCTGCTTCGGGTCGCGCATGCTGGCTCGGAGGAACCAGAAGGGCACCGCCAGCGCGAGCAAGACGATGACGAAATCGCGGTAGCGCTTGAAGTTCACGGGGTCGAACGGGGCCGGATCGGGCGGGCCGGGCGACAGTATGGCACGCCCCGCGTGATGCCGCGAAACCTGCGGGAGCGCTGCGTGATCAGCTGATCGTCACGTCCCGCAGCAGCTCGATGTGATCGAGCGCCTTGCCACTCCCGAGCACCACGGCGCTGATGGGATCGTCGCAGACCATCACCGGCAGGCCCGTCTCCTCGCGGAGCAGCACGTCGAGGTTCTTCAGGAGGGATCCACCGCCCGTGAGGACGATACCCTTGTCGACGATGTCGGCGGCGAGCTCCGGCGGGGTGCGCTCGAGGGCGACGAGCACGGCCTCGACGATGGCGTTGGTCGGCTCGCCGAGCGCGTCGCGGATCTCGTCCGAGTTGACGACGACGGTCTTCGGCACGCCCGCTACGAGGTCGCGGCCCTTGACCTCCATCGTCAGCTGCTGCTCGAGGGGATACGCATTTCCGATGGTGATCTTGATGCGCTCGGCCGTCTGCTCGCCGATGGCCATGTTGTACTTGCGCTTCATGTACGCCATGATCGACTCGTCCATCTTGTCGCCACCGACCCGCACGCTCTGCGAGTAGACGATGCCGGCGAGCGAGATGACGGCGACCTCGGTCGTGCCGCCGCCGATGTCCACGACCATGTTGCCCGAGGGCTCGGTGATGGGCAGGCCGGCGCCGATGGCCGCGGCCATGGGCTCTTCGATCAGGTACACCTCGCGCGCGCCCGCGCCCTCGGCGCTCTCCTTGACGGCGCGCTTCTCCACCTCGGTGATGCCGAAGGGCACGCAGATGATGATGCGGGGCTTCACCAGCGTGCGCCGGTTGTGTGCGCGCGCGATGAAGTACCGGAGCATGGCCTCGGTGATCTCGAAGTCGGCGATCACCCCGTCGCGAAGCGGCCGAACGGCCTGGATGTTACCGGGCGTGCGCCCGAGCATCTCCTTGGCCTCGCGCCCGACGGCGAGCACCTTCTTGCCGCCGCGCGCATCGCGCTGAACGGCGACGACAGAGGGCTCGCACGAGACGATACCCTTGCCCTTCACGTAAATGAGGGTCGTAGCCGTGCCGAGATCAATGGCTAGATCGTTCGAGAACAGGCCGTAGAGCCAGTCGAAGATCATCGCATCGTCCCTGTGCGTCGAAGCCTTTGGCCGATCACGCGAGCTCCCACGGCAGACCGTGGGGCGGACGTGCCTCGGAAAGGGTCCTCTGCCGCTCGCACACCCAGCCCGAGCCCAAGCCGTCTCAAACGGCATACAGGGACGTCGGACCGGAGGCAGCGAGCGCCCCGGAACCCAGGTTCAGGAAGTCGGAAGGACCCTAGGTAACACGCCAGAGGGGTCTGCGCAAATCGCAGACCTCGGCCCTGCGCGGCGTCGGGCAGATACAGCCCGACGCCGGCGCGAAGCGCGCCATCGCGCCTCGTGGAGGGCACCACGCGGCAAACCGCGCGGTGCGTTCACCCCTTCGAGATCTTGCCTTCCTTGTGCTCGAAGTGCTTGCGGCAAGCAGGACAGAACTTCTTGATGACGAACTTCTCCGTCATGGTCCGCTTGTTCTTGGTGGTGTGATAGTTCGCGCGGCTGCAATTGCCACACGTCATCTTGATGGTGTCGCGCATGTGCGTCTCCTACGACACGTCGTCTCTGCGACGAGAGGGCGCGTACGGTACGGGTTAATGGCTGAATGTCAACGACGAGGAGAGGGCATCACCGCAAAAGCGACGGCGACGCCCCCGGCTTCTCATTCGTCCTTGTCCCAATCGTCTCGGCCACGGGGGTCCCAGGTGACGCGGGTATTGCGGCGCCCGCCGGGAGGCCCATCGCCGTCGTGACCGGCAGGCCCGCCGGCGCCGCGGCGCTTGCGCCCCTCGTCAAACGTGCGCCTCTGCGCCGGAGGCGGTGCAGGCGCGCCGTAGCCACCGCCGCCGCCCCCCGCAGGGGCTCCGCCTCCACCGCCGCCACCGCCGCCTCCGACGTAGCCTCCGCCTCCGCCGCCGCCGCCGCCGGCGTAGCCACCGCCGCCACCGCCACCGGCGTAGCCCCCGGGGCGCTCACCCGCAGGACGCTCGCCCTTCGGGTGCGCGAGGTTCACGACCAGCCTGCGACCGCGGACGTCCGCGCCGCGGAGCGCGTCGATCGCGCCCTTGGCCGCGTCGGCGCTCGCCATCGTGACGAAGCCGAAGCCGCGCTTGCGACCGTCGGCGTCCATCGGGAGATGCACGCGCACGACCGGCCCTGCCGCCGTGGCGCCGATGATGGCCTCGACCTCTTCGATGGTGGCGTCGTAGGGGAGATTGCCCACGTAGAGCGTCCGGTCGGGCGCGCCGGCCATGCCACCCAGCTGGGGACCAACCCCCATGCCCGGGCCGCCCATGCCCATGCCCGGGCCGCCCATGCCCATGCCCATGCCCGGGCCCATGCCCGGACCACCGACGCCACCGGGGCCCGGAGGGCCGCCGGGGCCACGCACCTCGCGGCGCGGCGGCTCGGCCTGGAAGGGCCGCACGGAGATCGACTTGCCGCCCTGGAACGAACCATCGAGCGACTCGCGCGCGGCGTTCGCCTCCTCGGTGGTCGCCAGCGTGACGAAGCCGAAGCCGCGAGGCCGGCCGGTCGCCCGATCCTTCGGGAGGCTCACCTCGACGACGGCACCGCCCGTCGCCTCGAAGAGCTGTCGGAGAACGTCTTCGGTGATCGAGTCGGGCAGCCCCGCCACGAACAACTTCCGGGAATCTTCAGCCATCGAAAACCCTGCACATCCTATTGATCGACGTCGCCGCGACTCGCTCGCGGCCTCTTGATTGTGGGAAGCGGACCCGCCCTTCGTGGTCCGTGGAGCCGAAGGGCATGCGCGCACGAGGCCGGGCGAACCCGGGGGCCTGCACGAGCATACCTCACGATATCTGGCCCACTTCCGGCGTCAAGTGAGCCTTGGGTCGCGTGGCGGCTGGACGCTTCGGCCGCGAGCCGGCGAACGGTCGATCTCGTACACCGCCGGCGAGGCGAGGAGCCACCGAAGCGGGTGGGCTTCCCCGTACACGCGAGGTCGTAGCGCGACGGGCAAGGAGGTATGAACCCGATGGCCGAGCCTTTCAGCCGCGAGCGCGTCACGGGGACGTTCGGGAGGGTCGACCTCTCGGACACCGCCTGGGCGGAGTGATTCGGCGTCTTCACGAAGCCGTCAGTGAAGCACGACCTCCTCCGCGCGCCGCGGGACCGGCTCCCGTGGAAGCGAGACGGGTCGCGCCTCGAGGCGCGCCCGACGTCGGAGCTGCCGGCGGCGCAGGCGCCTCGAGCGGTCAGGCGCGCTTGGCCGCAGGGCGCTCGTCCTCGACGTCGTCGTCGCCCTCGCCTTCGACGGGCGGCGGTTCGGCGCCTTGCCTTCGCGAGGCGCGGAGGAAGGCCAGCCCCAGCGCGAAGAGGCCGAAGCAACCCCACTGCGCCGGCGTGAGGCCCCCGTAGCGAGGGTCGCCGCCGACGAGGCCGCCGTTCTCCTCGGCCCGGAAGAAGTCGAGAAGGAACCGGACCGGCGCGTAATAGACGCACATGACGCCCGTGTAGAAGCCGACCGGCTTCGGTCCCTTGCGCCACGACCACGCGACGTACAGCGCGAGCGGGATCGTCAAGAAGAGCTCGTAGAGTCCGAGATCGTAGCGCCCGACCACGCCGGGCCAGCGGACCGCGTACCAGGCGTCGGAGACGCGCCCCGGGTGATCGTGGGCGACCGAGCAGCCGGCGCGCCCGAAGACCCAGGCGAGCGGGAAGGCGCTGCCGACCGTGTCGACGTAGGGCAGGATCCGCTCCCGGTGGTAGAGGCGCCACGCGAGGGCGCCGATCGCCGCGCCGGTGAAGCCTCCGAAGCTCGACAGGCTCTCCCAGATGCGCAGGAGCGAGAGGGGATCGCGCAGCAGCTTCTGCGGATAATAGAAGACGACGTCGAGGACGTGCGCGCTGACGAAGCCCGCGATGAGCACCCAGAAGATGAAGTCGCTCATCTTCTTCTCGTCGAGCCGCCGATCGCGCGCGTGGCGCATCGAGACGACCGAGCCGAGGTAGACGCCCGTGGCGACCAGGAGGCCGAACTTGTGGAGCGCGGGCGGGTGCGCCGGGTCGACGAAGCGACCGAGGAGCGGGACGTGCTGCAAGAAGGGCAGCGGTAGGTCGGGGATGTCGATGTACGGCAGGAGAGGCTCGGACACGGTGGCGCTTGGGTAGCGCACCCCCGCGTTGGAAGCCACCTCCGGGCGGCGCGGCCGAGGATTCCGCGGCTTCCCGTGCGCGCCGGACCGTCGTAGAAAGCGGCCGTGAGCAGCCGCCCTACGACCCCCATCCGCCTCGCGACCCTCACGCTGAGCGACACGCGGACGGTGGCGGACGACGCGAGCGGCCGCGTCCTCGGAGAGCTGTGTGCGGAGGCGGGCTTCGAGGTCGCTTCGCACGAGGTCGTCCGCGAGGAGCCCGAGCTCCTGCGCGCCACGGTGGAGCGCCTGCTCGCGGAGCCCGGGATCGACGCGATCATCCTGACGGGCGGAACCGGCATCTCGCCGCGCGATCGCACGATCGAGGCCCTCGCGCCGATGTTCGAGAAGACCGTGGACGGCTTCGGCGAGGCGTTCCGCAGGCTGAGCTGGGAGGAGATCGGCGCGCGCGCGGTCCTCTCGCGGGCGACGATGGGCATCGCGCGCGGGCGGATCGTGGTGGCGCTCCCCGGGAGCCCGCCGGCCGTACGGCTCGGCGTCACGCAGCTGCTCGCGCCCATGCTCGCGCACGCGGTCGGGATCGCTTCGGGGCGCGCGACGAAGCATGAGCACGGCCACCGCGGAGGGGCGCGGGGATGATCTCCTTCGACGAGGCCCTCGAGCGGCTCCTCGCGAGCGCGCGGCCGCTCGGCGCGGAGCGCGTCGCGATCGACGAGGCGGCCGGGCGCGTGCTCGCGGAAGACGTGGTCGCGGGTGCGGCGATCCCGGCGTTCGATCACTCCGCGATGGACGGGTACGCGGTCGCGACGGCCACGCTCACCGGCGACGGGCCGTGGCGAGTCCCGGTGATCGGCGAGAGCGCGGCGGGCGCGGGCGCGGCGCGGATCGAGCCCGGGAGCGCGTGCCGGATCTTCACGGGCGCGCGCGTTCCCGAGGGCGCCGACGCGGTCGTGATGCAGGAGGACGCGCCGCGCACGGACGACACGATCGCGCTCGCCGCGCGCCCACGGTCGGGCCAGCACATCCGTCGACGCGGGGAGGATCTCGCCGCGGGCGGGCTCGCGATCGCGCGCGGCGTGCGGCTCGGGCCGGGCGGGGTCGCGCTCGCCGCGGGCCTCGACCGCGCGTTCCTCCGCGTCGGGCGGCGCCCCGTCGTGAGCATCCTGTGCACCGGCGACGAGCTGCGGTCACCGGGCGACCCGGCGCGCCCCGACAGCATCCCCGAGACCAACGGCTTCTTCGTCGCGGCCGCGGCGCGCGCAGCCGGGGCCCACGCGCGCGTGGCGCCGTTCGTGGCGGACCGGGCCGAGGCCGCCGAGGCCGCCGTGCGCGAGGCGCTGCGAGGCGCCGACCTCGTGGTCACGATCGGCGGGGTGAGCGTCGGCGACCACGACGTCGTGCGGCCCGCGCTCGAGGCCGCCGGCGTGACGCTCGATTTCTGGCGCGTGGCCATGAAGCCAGGCAAGCCGCTCGCGGTCGGGCACGCGGGCGCGACCCACGTGCTCGGGCTCCCCGGAAACCCGGCGTCCGCCTCGCTCACGTTCCTGCTCTTCGGCGTGCCGCTCCTGCGCGCGCTCCAGGGGGACGCAGCGCCCCTGCCCTCGCGCGTGCCCGTGCGCATCGCCGGCGCGATCCGGCGCAAGCCGGGCCGCCAGGAGTTCGCGCGCGCGCGGATCGAGCTCCGCGGCGGCGAGCTCACGGCCGTGCTCGCGCAGAACCAGTCCTCGGGCGCGGTGACCAGCTTCGCGTGGGCCGATGCGCTCGTGGTCGTGCCCGCGGACCGCGAGCGCGTCGACGACGGCGATCGGCTGACGGCGATCCGGATCGGCGAGATCTAGCGGGCGTCACCGCTCGGGTCGTGGCGGTGGTCCTCGTGGGGCGCGCCCGCGTGATCGCCGCCGCCGCAGCGCGCGTCCTGCCAACCGACCCAGTACGGACCGTCGGGGCCGTGCTCGCGCTTCCAGATCGGCAGGCGCGACTTGAGCCGATCGATGAGCTCACGACAGGCGTGGAACGCCTCGGATCGGTGCGGCGCGCTCGCGGCGCAGACGACGGCGGCGTCGCCGACGCGGAGCGTGCCGACGCGATGGAGCACGGCGAGGCGGACGCCCGGCACCTCGACCGAGAGCTCGTCGATCAGGTGCGCGAGCTCGGTCTCGGCCATCGAGCCGTACGCCTCGTACTCGAGGAGCGTGACGGCGCGACCTTCGTTCTCGGCCCGAACGACGCCGAGAAACGTGACGACGCCGCCGGCCCCGTCGTGGCTCACCTCACGCACGACCTCGTCGAGCGAGACCGCCGCGGCCCGGATGCGCGGGGCGGTCACCCGCCCTCCGTCGATCGCACGAAGCGGCCCGATCGCCCGCCGTCCTTCTCGAGCAGCTTCACATCCTCGATCACCATCGCGCGGTCGATCGACTTGAGCATGTCGTAGATCGTCAAGCAGGCGGCGCTCACGGCGACGAGCGCCTCCATCTCGACGCCCGTGCGATCGCGCGCCTCGGTCGTGGCGGTCACGCGCACGCGGCTCTCCTCGGGCTCGATCGAGAGCTCCACGGCCACGCGGGTGAGCGCGACCGCGTGGCATAGAGGGATGAGGTCCGGCGTGCGCTTGGCGGCCATGATCCCCGCGAGCCGTGCCGTCGCGAGCACGTCGCCCTTCGGGGTGTCGCTCCGAGCCAGGCGCTCCGCGGTCGCGCGATCCATGCGCACCACCCCCGAGGCGACGGCGCGCCGCTCGGTGACCGCCTTGGCCCCGACGTCGACCATGTGGACCGCCCCGCGCGCGTCGAGGTGCGTCGAGAGCGCCGCGGCCGCACGCGCGGTGACGATCCCGTCGTACGCCTCGCCGAGGTGCGCGGCGTCCGCGCGCTCGATCGCGCGCCGGTGGACGTGCAGGAGCGCGAACCGGTCGAGCGCGGAGAGCGCGGCCCACGTCGCGTCCGCGAGCGGTCGCCGCGCGCCGAGCGCCTCGCGAAGCGCGGGCGGAGGCGCCCCCGCGGGCGCGTCCTCGGCGCGATCGGTCGGCGTGGCGGGCGGCGAGGCGGCGAGCGCGGACTCCGCGATGGCGACGAGGTCCACGGCGTCGCACGCGCCCGCACGGGCGATCGCGGTGCGCGCCTCCAGCGGAAGCGATCGCCAAGCGGCGAGCGAGAGCCTCATGCCGGCGTGATCGAGACCACGACGCGCCGCGAGCGGGACGAGGTCGAGCGTCGGAGGGATGCCCTCGAAGGCGTAGACGGGTAGATCGATCACGGCCCGGGCATGTCACGGGCCCACGTGGCGCGCAATGTTCGGGGACCCTCGGAGATCACCCTCCGCGCTTGTGCATCTCGAGGTGCGGGATGCGGCGCAGCGCGGACGCGGGCAGCAGCGGTCCGCGATCGAGGACGGCGAGGCGATCCTCCGCGCCGCGGTCGGTCCGGCCGCGCCACGCGGTCGCGATGGCAGCCGCGAGGACCTCGGTGGACGCCCCCTCGCGGACGAACCGCCGGAGGTCGGCGCCGGTGCGAGCGTACAGGCACATGTAGAACATGCCGTCGGCGGTGAGCCGCGCGCGGTCGCAGCTGCCGCAGAACGGCTCCGTCGTCGAGGCGATGACGCCGAAGGCCGTCCCGTCCGGGAGCGTGAAGCGAGCCGCCGTCGATGAGCCGCGATCGCCTGCGACCGGCTCGATGGGCCCGAACGCGCGGGCGAGCGAGGCGAGGATCTCCTGCGACGACACGACGTCCGCGGCCGACCAGCCCGTCGCGCCGCCGACGTCCATGTACTCGATGAAGCGCAGCTCCGCGCCGCGATCGCGGGCGAACGCGAGCAGCGCGGCGAGCTCGTCGTCGTTCCGGCCGCGGAGCACGACGGCGTCGAGCTTGAGCGCCGCGAAGCCAGCGCGCACGGCGGCGTCGATGCCCGCGATCACGTCCGCGTGGGCGGCGCTGCCGGTGAGCTGGCGGAATACGTCGGGGCGGAGCGTGTCGAGGCTCACGGTGACGCGGTGCAGACCCGCGGCGAGGAGCGCGCTCGCCTGATCGGCCAGGAGGAGACCGTTCGTCGTCAGCGCGAGGTCGCGCAGGAACGGCCTTCCCGCGAGCATGCGCACCAACGCCGGCAGATCGCGACGGAGGAGCGGCTCGCCGCCGGTGATGCGGACACGACCGACGCCGAGGAGACCGAATGCGTCGACGAGCCGGGTGATCTCCTCGAATCGCAGCAGATCCTCGCGCGGCAGCCAGACGTAGCTCTCCTCCGGCATGCAGTAGGAGCAGCGCAGGTTGCAGCGGTCCAGCACCGAGAGCCGGACGGCGTCGAGCGGCCGCCCGAAGTGATCGCGCACACGCTCGAGGCTACCGGCCATCGCTCGCTCCAACCGAGGGAACACGCGCCCCCGTCGACGCGCGTTGGCATCGGACCGCCGCGGGTCGGGGGAGGACTGCGCACGCTCGAATCGGGGGAAATACGACGCGAACGACCCTCGCGCGCGCCTCCCCGCCGCGACGAGCGCTCGGTCCGGTGCCCACGAGCCACGAGTCGAGCTGGCCGCTACCGACCGCTGTCATGCGCGGCGAACGTAACACCACACGGCGGCCTCCTCCGCGCTATAGTCGACGCGCTGCACGTCATGAGCGAAGACGCCATCAGCCCGGGGACGGTGCTCGCAGCGCGCTATCAGGTCCGGCGCGAGCTCGGCCGGGGCGGCATGGGGATCGTGTACCTGTGCCGCGACCTGGTGGCCGACGAGCGCGTCGCGCTCAAGCTCCTCTGCCGCCCCGGGTCGAGCGTGCGACCCGAGGACGCCTGGTGGTTCCACGAGGAGGCGCGCGCGCTCGCGGGCCTCTCGCACCCGGTGATCGTGCGCGCCCGCGACTTCGGCGCGCTCCCCGACGGGACGCCGTACCTCGTGATGGATGCCGTGCCGGGGCGGTCTCTGCACGAGTGGATCTACCTGCAGCACATCGACGGCGTCCTCCCCTGGCCGGTCCTGTGGAGCCTCTTCGATCAGGTGCTCGGGTCGCTCGCGCACGCGCACGCGCGGGGCGTGATCCACGGCGACCTCAAGCCGTCGAACGTCCTGCTCGAGGTCCTCGAGGGCGACGCCGAGCCGACGGTGCACGTGCTCGATCTGGGCCTCGCGTGGCTGTTCCAGGATCGCGTCGACCACCGGCTCGACGGGCGCGCCGCGCTCGAGCCCACGGTGCGCTGGGGCGCGGGGACGCCGGGCTGGATGGCCCCGGAGCAGATCCGCCTCGCCACGCCGCACATCGGGCCCGCGACCGACCTCTACGCGCTCGGCTGCATCCTGTTCGCGATGCTGGCGGACCGCGAGCCGTACGCCGGCTCGAGCGAGGAGCTCCTCTCCGCGCACCGAAACGCGCCCATCCCTGCCCCGGAGCCGCTACAGCCCGGCGTGCCGAAGGGCGTCGCGCCGTTCGTGCAGCGGCTGCTCGCGAAGCGCCCGTGGCACAGGTTCGAGTTCGCGGGCGACGCGCGCCGCGTGTGGCGCACCTTCCGGCCCGCGGAGGGCAAGGGCGACGTCACGAGCACGCCGATCCCGCGCGGCGGCGGGGTGCGGGGCCCGCTGCCGTCGAGCCACGACTCGACGCTGCGGCTCGACCCGGATCTGTTCCGCGCGGAGTCGAGCGTCGCGACCACGACCGGGCTGCTCGGCATGCGCCCGAGCCCCTTCGTCGCGCGGCAGGCGGAGCGCGCGCGGCTGCTATCGCTCGTCGCCGAGGCCGCGGCCAGCACCGACCCGGTGCGCAAGCTCATCGTCTTGCGCGGCGAGGCCGGCGTCGGCAAGAGCCGCATCGCCGAGTGGCTCTGCGAGGAGGTCCACGAGCGCGCGGCCATGGTGCCGCTGCGGGCGCGCTACCGGAAGATCGCGGCGCCGCTCGACGGGGTCGTCGGCGCCGTGACGCAGCACTACCGGCTCGAGCGCGCCGACAAGGCGGTCGTCGAAAAGGTGCTGATGAACCTGTGGGGCGTGGGCCCCGAGGACGACGACGGCACGACGTGGGTGGCCGCCGCAGCGGAGTGGCTGAAGCCCGGCGGCGACGCGATAGGCCCGACGGGCAAGCGGTTCACGTTCGACCGGCCGGAGCTGCGGTGGCGCGTGATCCGGCGCACGCTCGAGCACATCTCGAAGCACCGCCCGATCCTGCTCTGGATGGACGATCTTCACCTCGCGTCGCCGACGACGTTCGAGGGCCTGCGGATGCTGCAGCGCGAGGCGACGAACCTTCGCATGGTGGTGGTCGCGACGGCGCGCGACGAGGCGGTCGAGACCGACCCGCAAGCGTCCGCGATGCTGGACGACATCCTGCGCGCGTACGGCGGCGAGGTGATGCGCGTCGCGCCGCTCGACGAGAGCCAGACGTTCGCGCTCCTGCGCGAGACGCTCCCGCTCGACGACGCCGCCGCGGCCGAGGCCGCCTCGCGCGCCAAGGGCAACCCGCTGTTCGCGCTGCAGCTGCTCTATGCGTGGGCGCAAGGCGGGCACTTCCAGCTGAAGGAAGGGCGCTACGTCGTGCCACGCGCGGCGCTGGAGGTCCGCGCGGCGACGACGGCCGAGCTGTGGCAGGAGCGGCTCGCCGCGATCCCGGCGCCGCTGCGTGGGGCCGCGCTCGCTGCGGCGGCGCTCGGCGGCGACATCCGGACGGACGTGCTGCGCGCCGAGCTCGGCGAGCTCGGCATCGACCCGGAGCGGGCGATCGTCGCGATGAAGCGCGCGCAGATCCTCCTCGCCTCGGGCGCCGAGCGGCTGCGCTGGCCGCACGCGCTCCTGCAGGAGCACCTGCTCGCGCAGCTCTTCGAGCAGCCGGAGTCGGCGCGCTTCTTCCGCGCGGCCGCCGAGGCGCTGGCGCACCACCCGCTCGCGTCGAGTCGGCGCATCGTGCGGCACCGCGTGACCAACCTCGTCCGCGCGGGCGACCTCGATCGGGCGTCGGAGCTACTGCACGGGTCCATCGCGTCGTTCTGGGGCCGCACGCGCGATGCGTCGGCGACGGCACGCGACCTCGCGCTGCTCGACGGCAAGCTCGGCGGGACCGCCTCGGCCGTCCACCGCCGGTGGCGCGCGGAGGCGATGCGTCACACCGGCAAGCTCGAGGACGCGCGGCGCGAGGCCGAGCAGGCGAGCGCGATCTTCGCCGCGGCCGACGACCTCGAGAACGAGGCGCACTGCCTGCGCCTGCTCGGCCACATCGCGTCGGACCTCGCGGCGCCTGCGCGCGGGCGGCGCCTCGTCGCGCGCGCGCTCGGCTACTTCGAGGAGCTCGGGCACGCGCACGGCCGCGCGCAGTGCGAGCTCGTGATGGGCGAGATCGACTACCTCGTCGGGGAGCACACCTCGGCGCGGTCACTCCTGGCTAGCGCGGCGCTGCGCTTCCAGCACGTCGGCGACCGGCTGGGACGCGCCCAGTGCCTGATCCTGCAGTCGCTCGTCGAGCAGGCCGGAGGCGCGCCGCACCGTGCGCGCGACCTCGCGCTGACCGCGCGCGCGGACTTCGACGGCATCGGCTACCGGCTCGGCGTCGCGCAGAGCGACGTGATCCTCGCCCACGCGGATCACCGCGAGGGCACGCTCGAGGCGGCGCTGCATGGCGCGACGGCCGCGCGACAGAGCTTCCGCGACCTCGCCAATCCGCGCGGTGAGGCCGCGGCGGAGCGCCTGCTCGCGATGGCGAGCCTCGACGCCGGCGACGCGGACCGGGCCGAGGAGCACGCGCGCGCGGCCTGCTCGATCTTCGAGCGGCTCGCCGACCCGTGGGGACAGGTCGAGTCGAAGCTCCTCCTCGCGCAGGTCGCGCTCGATCGCGGCGACGCCGACGCGGCGCGCGAGCAGCTCATCGCGTGCGAGGCGGCGAGCCTGGTGGAGGCCGAGCCGAAGCAGCACCGGCACCTCACGCTGGCCTGGCTCGCGTACCACGAGGGCCGCTTCGGCGACGCGGCGCGCGAGCTCGACCAGGCGCGAGGCGCCTTCCGCGAGGGCGCGCGGACGGCCGACCACGCGCCCCAGCTGCTCGAGCGGTTCCTGCGCATGAGGTGGCCGCGGCCTGCCGGGCCACGCATCGCGGACTGGCTGCGGGCCATCGCGGCCGCCAGCGCGCCCGGCTGACCCGCCGCACGGCGCACCGCCGGTGCGCGGCATTCGGGCCCGCCAGCGGCCTACGACGGGGCCGCTGCCAGCCCCGAACGGGCCGCGCGCGGCCCCAACGATCCTAGAACAGGAGGCCGGCGCGCAGCTTGAGGCCGCCCATCGACGCGCCCGCGCCGCCGCCGAGGTGACCGCCGATGGGGATGATGCCGGCGAGGCCGCCGTGGATCGTGACCTTGCCGATCGGGATCTTCGTGAGAAGGTCGGGCTCGAGGACGAACTGAGCGCCCGAGTAGTCGACGGTCGCGTCCGTCACGGGCGCGCTGTTGACCGCGAGCCAGGCGCGCAGGCCGGGCGTGAGCTTGCCGTCGAAGAGGTCGTAGAAGAACGACAGCGACGTTACCCAGTTGGTGACCGTCCCGTGCAGGCCGACGCCGGGGTTCACGCTCGTCACGGACTTGATGTTGGGCTCCTGCGGCTCGTTGCCGCCGGCCTTCACCATGACCTCGAGCTTCGTGGTCACGCCGAGGTGCGCCGCGCCGCGGTCGTAGGTGAGGCCGACACCGGGGACGAGGCCGACGCGCTTCGACGCGAAGAGCGCGTTCTCCTCCCAGCCGCGGCTGGAGGCGGCAGCCTGGTTGACGATCGCGCGCGCGACCGAGCCGGTGTCGTTGGCCTCGACGAAGTACTGCCCGGAGGCGGTCGGCGGGAGGAACGCGAACTGCACCGGTAGGCGCAGGCGCCGCGTCAGCTGGAACGCGGGGCGGACGAGGACCTCGAGGTTGCCGAGCGCGTACTGGTCGTACTTGTCGATCGCGCCGAGCGGGCCCTTGGTGCTGCCCGTCGAGAAAGGCATCCGCAGGCCGACCGTCCAGACGTCGCCGAAGCGGTAGGTGATCGCGGGGAGGATCGAGACGACCGTCACCTTGGTCGCGGTCTGCGGCTGATCGGTGACGACGTTGATGCCGCCGAAGCCCAGCACCGCGTCGACCTGGATGTTCGCGGCCGGGGGGAGCACGACGGGCGCCTTGTCGTCCTCTTCCTCCGCCTTGTCGGCCGCGGCCTTCTTGCGCTGAGCGCCGGGAGCCCACTCGCCCTCCTGGTCCTTGCCGCCGACGCCCCACGAGTCCTTGTCTGCGGGCGGGAGCGGGGCGGCCTCCTTCGCGGGATCCTTCTTCGCGGCGTCGGGATCGATCTCGAGATCCGTCGGGCGCGTCGGGGGGGCCTGCGGAGCGGCCGGCGCGGGGCCCGGCGCCTTCTGCGCGAGCGCGGCGCGGGGCCACGCGAGCGAGGCCACGACGAGCCCGAAACCGACGGCGCCGAGCACCCTCATCCGCATCCTCTTCATCCGTGTCTCCCGAAGACTTGTCCCGAACGGCCGCGCGGGAAGCTACCATGCGCGAGGGCTCGTCGTCTCGCGCGCGGGACGGCTCCCGCAAGCTGCTCCCAGGCATGACGCAGAAGCCGCCCCCGACGAACCTCGCCGAGTTCGAGATCCTCCGTCGCCTCGGCGCGGGCGGGATGGCGGAGGTCTTCCTCGCGAAGAAGCGCGGCGCCGAGGGCACCTACAAGCTGCTCGTCGTCAAGCGCGTGCTCCCCGCCCACGGCGCCTCGCGGCGGTTCCGCACGATGTTCGTCGAGGAGGCGCACCTCGCGACGCGCCTCAATCACCCGAACATCGTCCAGGTCTACGAGTTCTCCGACCACGGCGAGGACGGCCTGCTGCTCTCGATGGAGTACGTCGAGGGCTTCGACCTCGGCAAGCTGATGGCGGCCGCCAAGCAGAAGGGCGGCCACATCCCGCCGTACGTCGCCGCGTTCATCGTCGCCGAGGCCGCGAAGGGCCTGCACTACGCCCACGAGCGCAAGGACGAGGGCGGCGTACCGCTCGCCATCGTGCACCGCGACGTCTCGCCGCAGAACATCCTGCTCTCGTACGAGGGCGTGGTGAAGATCGCCGACTTCGGCATCGCCACGGCCAACCTCTTTCGCGAGGAGGTCGGCGTCCTCAAGGGCAAGTTCGGGTACATGTCGCCCGAGCAAGCGCGCGGCGAGCGCGTCGACCGGCGCAGCGACATCTACGCGCTCGGCGTCGTGCTGTACGAGCTCTTCGCGCTGCGATCGCCCTACGGCAAGCTCGACGACGACGCCCTGCTCGACGCCGTCCGCAACGGCCGCTTCGAGCCCCCGTCCACCTGGGCGCCCGAGGTGCCGCCGGAGCTCGAGGCGATCGTGCTGCGGGCCATGTCGCCCACGGCGAGCGACCGCTTCCAGACCGCGCGCGACCTGGCGGGCGCCGTCGCGCGCACGCTGCTCGCCAAGCAGGAGCTCGTCGACGCCGCGTCGGTCGAGGCCACGCTCGTGCACCTGCTCGGGCGCGAGCTGCCCGAGGCGACGATCCCTCCGGGCGGCGAGAACCGCGATCAGCCGCAGACGCAGGCCGCGGCCCCGCTCGCCAAGACCAGCGGTGACGGTGCGGACTCGGCCGTCTCCCAAGGGCCGCGCGTGGTGCGCGAGGTCCGCCACGTCGCGGTGGTCACGCTGCGCCTCACGGGCACCGAGCGCCTCGACGCGACGGTCGGTCGCGCGGGCGCTCGGCGCGTGCAGGAGTCCGTGCGGTCGGTGCTCGGCGACATCGCGTACAAGCGGGGCGCATTGTGGTCGTGGGAGTCGCCCACGCAGGCGCGCGCGGTCGTCGGGCTGCTCGAGAACCCGTCGCGCGCGGCCGCCGAGGCCGCCTCGCTCGCGATCGACGTGCACGAGACGCTCGAGGGCGCGTCGGAGGACCTCCCCGTCACGCTGCGGGCCGCGATCGGCATCGTCCGCGGCATCGCGACCGGGGAGCGCGACCACCAGGGGCACCTGGTCGGCCACGCGTTGCAGGAGCCCGCCAACTACCTCGCCGACCGCCTCGCGGGCGCGACGCCGTTCGGCGCGACGTGGGTCGCCGGCGGCGTGTATCGCCTCGTGCGGCGCGACTTCCGCTGGGGCGACGCGCCGTCGCTCGACCTCGCCGACGCGGGCGATCAGCCGCTGCCCTCGCAGATGCGCATCTACGCGCTCGAGCGGCCGCTGACGCGCGAGGAGCGGGTCGCGGAGATCGCGCTCGCGCCGAACGACCTCGTCGGTCGCGACGCCGAGAAGGCGGACCTCCACGCCGCGTATCACCGCGCCGTCGCGCAGGTGCTCCCCACGATCCCGCCGCCGTCGCTGTCGACGCGACCGCACGACGGGCGGCTCGCGACCTCGCGCCCTCCGCCGAGCCGGAACGACCCCTCGCCCGCGTCGTGGCCGCCGCGCGGATCGCTCACCGCGCGCGTCATCGTCGGCGAGATGGGCATCGGCAAGAGCGCGCTCGTCAACACCTTCCTTTCCGAGATCCCGAGCGACGCGCGGGTGGTGCACGTCGAGTGCTCGCCCGTGAAGAGCGAGCTCCCGCTCGCGACGGTGTGCGATCTGCTGCGCGACGTGACGGAGATGGGCCTCGAGCAGACGATCGGCGAGGCCATGGAGGCGCTGCGCGACCTCCTCGGGCCAACGCTGCGGGGCGCGCAGGTCTCGCGCGTGCTCACGCGACTCGCCGAGCTCGTGACGGACAAGCAGCTCGACCACGCCGACGAAGACGCCAACAACTACCGGCGCGAGCTGGTCGTCGTCGGCGTGCGCTGGGTCCTCGGCGCGCTCGCCCGCACGAGCCCGCTCGTCGTGGTCATCGATGGCCTGCAGTGGGCCGACCGCGGCAGCCTCGAGCTGCTCGACGAGCTCCTGCGCCGATCGGAGGCGCAGCCGATTCTGGTGCTGCTCGTCACCCGCCCCGAGGAGCGCGTCACGCCGCACCTCGAGGGGCTCGTGCGGATCGAGCTCCGGGGGCTCTCGCCCGAGCAGCAGGTGCGCCTCGTCGAGGCCCGGCTCGGCGTGCGCGACGGCGTCGCGGCGGTTTGCGCCGAGCTCGTCCCGCGGGTCGCGGGCAACCCGTTCTTCCTGCTCGAGCTGGTCGAAGCGCTGCTCGAGCGCGGCACGCTCGAGATCCTCGAGCTTCCCGACGGCCGCCACGAGCTCACGCGGCGCGACCGCGGCGAGCGCGCCGAGGCGCTGCCGTCGACGCTCGAGCAGCTCATCGGCGACCGCCTGCGCGAGCTGCCGCCCGAGGAGCACGACGTCGTCGACTGGCTCGCGGTCGCGGGCGGGCCGCTGCTCGAGGGCGATCTGCTCGCGCTGACGCGGCTCGCGGACGACGAGGCCATCACGCGCCTCTGCGCGCGCGGCCTGTGCGATCGGCGATCGGGATCGGTCGACTTCCGCCACCCGCTCGTGCGCGACGTCGCCTACTTCGCGATGGACACGCACCGGCGCGCGCGCATGCATCGGCGCCTCGGAGAGCACCTCGCGACGACGCCGCTCGCGCAGGGCCTCTCGGCGGCGATCGTCGCGCGGCACCTCGCGCGCGGCGAGGCGCCCGAGCCCGCGGCCGCGCTGTACCTCGAGGCGGCAGCGGCCGCGCGCAACGCGCACCAGGGCCCGCTCGCGCAGCGCTACTACCTGCGGGCGCTCGGCCTGCTGCCCGCGAACGACGAGCGCCGCATGGTCGCGCACGAGGCGCTCGAGGCCGTGCACCGCGTGCTAGGCCAGCGCCGCGAGCGCCGGGAGCACCTCGACGCGCTCCGCAGGCTCGCGCGCGAGTCGGGTCAGGCCCGCTGGGTGGCGCTGGCGCTGACGCGCACCGCGCGGCGCGACCTCGACGAGGGCTACCTCGCGCGCGGCCTGCCGATCGCCCAGCGCGCCGCCGAGATCGCCCGCATGGCGCGCCAGCCGGCCCTCGAGGTCGAGGCGCAGACGCTCCTGTCCGAGATCCTGCGCGAGCTCGGCGACCTCTCGGGCGCGCTGGCGGCGTGCGAGCGCGCGCTCCAGGTAGCGCAGGCGGGCAACCTGCCGGGGCGCGCGCGCGCCGACGTGCTGCGGGCCAAGGGCGTGCTCCTGCGCGTCGTGGGCCGGCTCGACGAGGCCGTCGAGGCCTACGCCGAGGCGATCGCCGTGTTCCGCGCGGTCGGCGCGCGGCGGCGCGAGGCGCGCGCGAAGAACGCCCTCGCGTACGCGATGTTCGTGCTGGAGCGGTTCGAGGACGCGATCGCGCTCGCCCTCGGGGCGATCCGCATCGACCTCTCGATCGGCGGCCGCTTCCAGATCGCCAAGACCTTGAGCAACGTCGGCCAGGCGTACGCGCGCCTCGGCGACCTGGACCGCGGCCTTTCCTACCTTCGCCGTGCGCGCGAGGCGCACGAGCGCTACGCGGACCAGGACTCGCGCGCCGACACCCTGCTCTGCTCGGCGGAGGCGCTCCTCGAGGCCGGCGACCTCGACGCCGCCCACACGCTGTGCGCCGACGCGAGCGCGCTGGTCGCCGTCACCGGCAGCGTCTACGACAGCGTGCACGAGCGCATCATGGCGGCGCTGCTCGCGCGCGCGCGCGGCGACGCGCAGGCGGCGGTCGCGTTCGCTGCGGCGGCGCGGCAGATGGCCGAAGCGCAGGCGCTCGCGAGCTTCCACCTGTACGCGACGGCGATCGAGGCCGCAGCGCGCGCCGAGGCCGGCGATCTCTACACCGCGGTGCTCCTCGCCCGCACGGCCTTCGCCGCCGTCGAGGCGAGCGTCGGGTCGGAGTACGGACTCGAGGTCCGCGCGCTCGCGTGCCTGGCGCTCGGCCGCGGGGCGCCGGCGGACGCGCGCGACGCCTCGCAGCGCGCCGCGGCCCATGTGCGCAAAGTGGCTGCCCACACGCGCGACCCCCGGTTACGTGAGCGGTTCATGAAGAGGCCTGTCGTCGTGGCCATCCTCGCGGGGGCCGAGGACCGCGCGAGCCCGCCCGGCTCGGCGATCCCCGCGCGGTCGTTCGACGGCCCGGGCAGCGAGTGAACATGAAGATCGACAAGCGCAAGGTCGCGATGGTCCTCTCGGGCGGCGGCGCCCGCGGGGCCTACGAGGTCGGGGTCCTGTCGTACGTGCTCGACACGTACGCGAAGCGTCGGGGGGCCGCCCCTCGCATCGACATCCTGTGCGGGACGTCCGTCGGCGCGATCAACGCGTGCTACCTGGCCGCGCACCTCGCGGACGCGTCGAACGGGATCCGCAACCTCGTCAACCTGTGGACCGGCCTCGCGCTCGAGGGCGTCCTCGGGTTCGGCGCGCGACAGGTGCTGTCGCTACCTCGCGTGCTGCTCGGCGGCGGCGCGCCCGAGGGCGTGGGCATCTTCGACGTCCGCCCGATGGCGGCGCTCGTCGAGCGCGAGATCCGCTGGTCGGCGATCGCCCGCGCGCTCCGCCAGGGCCACCTGTCGGCGCTCTCGGTCTCCGCGACCGAGGTCTCCTCGGGGCGCACGGTCATCTTCATGCAGACCGGCCCCGACGGCTCGCTGCCGACGCACGCGCCGCCTCGGACGATCATCCGAGGCGCGCACATCGGCCCGCCGCACGCCCTGGCCTCGGCGGCGATCCCCATCCTGTTCCCCGCGGTGCCGATCGGCGGCGAGCTGTTCATGGACGGTGGCATGCGGCAGAACACGCCGATCGCGCCCGCCCTCCGGCTCGGCGCGACGCACGTCTTCGCGATCGGCCTGTCGCGCGAGATCCACGGCATCGCAGGCGTGCCGGCGGAGGTGAAGCAGCCCGGCGCCGCCTTCGTCCTCGGCAAGATCCTCAACGCATTCCTGCTCGACCACGTGCAGCACGACATCGAGATGCTGACGCGCATCAACGCGCTCCTCGACGACGGCGAGCAGGCGTTCGGCGCGGGCTTCCTGCCCGCGGTCAACCGGCTCGCCACCGAGCGCGGGACCCCCGACTACCGGCACGTCGAGACCCTCTACATCCGTCCGAGCCAGGACATCGGGACGCTCGCGGCGCAGCACGTCCGCAGCGGCAAGCTGCGCGGGGGCGCGATGCTCGCGCGCCGCCTGCTCACGCTGGTCGACGTCGGCGAGGCCGGCGAAGCGGACCTCGCGAGCTACCTGCTGTTCGACGGCACCTTCGCGCGCAAGCTCATCGAGCTCGGCCGCGCCGACGCCGAGGCACGCCGCCACGACGTCGAGGCCTTCTTCGGGAGCGCCTCCGAGGACGCGCCGCCGAAGCCGTCGCAGAGCGGCGAGTGGTCCATCCCGCCGCCGGTCGAGTGAGGGAACGCGCCCCGGCAGCCAGACGGCTGCGAGGGCGCGCGCCGCATCCCACGGCGATTAGCCTGGAGGGGCCGCTCGCGGCCCCATCGTGACTCACCGGGTTTGGGGCCGCTGGCGGCCCCATCGTGCCTAATACGCGCGCTCCCAGGCGCGCGGGATCTTCTCCGGGAACGTCCAGAGGCGCGTGGTCTTGGAATCGCCGACGTAGATACCGCCGACCGCCTCGTGGTCGTAGCCGACCCACGCGGTGAACGGGATGCGGTCGAAGACGTCGCCGAAGACGATGGTCTTCGTCTTCTTCGTCGCGCTCTCCGCGAGGTCGCGGCGGGCCTCGTCGAGGACCGTGGTGGCCGTGAGGCGGAGCCCCGGATCGACCTGCACCTCGGTGAAGGCGACCGCGCGGAACCGCTTGCCCGTGCGGTGGGTCGCGTACCAGACGTACTCGGCCGGCGTGAGGTTCGACAGGACGAGCACCTCGATCGGGCAGTAGATCATGTACAGCCGCGGCACGCGCTTGGCCGGCGGCGCCTGACCGATGGCCTTGGCGATCTCGTCGGGGGTCATGCCGTCGCGGCACTCCGCGTCCTTCGAGGCCGCGAGGTCGGTGGCGCTCGTCATGTGGAGCACCTCACCGCCGGTCTTGGCGAGGTAGACGTCGTTCCACGCCGAGATCGGCGTCGCGCTGAAGGCGTTGTTCGACAGCGCCGTCTTCGTGCGCTTGCCGGCCTGCGCGGCCTCGAGGGCCGCGGAGGCGTCCGCGTTGGCGTCGCGCCAGCCGCCCTCGTCGTTGAACTGGAACGCCGGCTTGCCGCCTTCGACCGCGAGGTCGACGAGGAGCGAACGCCCGTCGAAGTACTTGCCCGACCCCGGGCTGCGGTGCCGCGCGAACTCGTTCACCGCGAGGCTGGTGGCGGTGATGATTCCCTGGGGGAGGCTCAGAACCAGCTTGGCTTGCGACATCTCGTTACTCCGCGGGCGGGGCCCACTCGTTTGGGGGATCGACCGGACAGCCGCGCCGGCCCCGGTCCGCCGCACCCCGCCCCGCGGGGCCACGGCAGGTTCCGGAGCGTCTATGTAAGAGGCCCCGACCCAAAAGAAAACCCCGGAGCGCGGCTCGAGCCGGGCCCCGGGGTCCTTTGCGGCCGGAAGAAGGCTACTTCTTCTTGCCCTTCTTCTTCTTCGAGGGCTTGTCGTCGCCCTTCTTGCCGCCCTTGGAGGCGACCTTCTTGCCGTGCTCGCGGTCGGCGCCGAGGTCGATCTCGAGGACGTCGCCCTTGGCCTTCGCGAGGTAGGGCGGCACGCCGTCCTTGAACTGAATCGACACGTCGGCCCCGTTCGGGCGGTTCTCGACGTGGATCGACGCGATGCGCTTGTCCTTGCGCGCGAGCTCCGCGGCGCTCGACAGCGATCGGCGGCCCGGCAGCGAGATCGTGAAGCCCATCGCGCCCGAGGCGCCGTTCAGGCCCTCGACCGGACCGTCCATCTTGATCCGGAGCACGACCGGCTTCTTCACCGACCCGTGGCCCCACTCCTTCACGCCGGTCGCCTTCGCGGCCCCGCCGGGCTCGCCGTCGTCGCCCCCCGGCTCCTCGCCGTCGCCCGCGGCCGCCACCGCGTCGGGCTGCGTGGGCAGCCCGGGCGCCGGGGATCCGGAGCCGGGCGCCGTCGGGACGGCCTCGGTCGTCGACATCGGCGTGGCGCCGAAGAGCGGGACCTGCGCGGTCATCGCGCCCCCGGCCGGCGGCTCGGCGGCCATCGGCGCGGTCGCGGCGAGCGAGGTCGGAGCGGCGACCGCGTCGGCGCTCGCGGCCGAGGCCACGTGCTCCGCCGGGCGCGAGGGCCCGCGCGTGGCGGCGAACACGCCGAGCACGGCCACGAGCCCGAGCGCGCCGCCGATCGCGGCGGCCTTGCGGTTCATCTTCGGCTTGGCCTCCGGCGCAGGCGCCTCGTCGTCGTCGCTGCCGTCGTCGCGGACGAGGCGGCGCCCCTCGGTCTTCAGCGCGCCCTTCGGCGCGGGCGCGGTCATGCGCATCGGCGCGGTGGCCTTCTTGCTCTCGGCCCGCTCCGCGCGCTTCTTCTGCACGGTGGCGAGGAGCCGCGTCATCGCGGTCTTCGCCTTCGCGCCCGCGACCTTCATCGCCGGGACGATCTTGTCGGCCATCGCCATGCCGGCGCGCGCGGCCTTCGCGCCCGTGCCGAGGAACTTCTCGCCGTCGACCTCGTCGGCGTCGGCCGCCGCGGCGGCGACGCGCTTTCGATCCGGGCGAGGCGGCGCGGGCGCGTCGGCGCCGGACGTCGAGGCGGACCCGGCATCGAGGGCGACGTCGAGCGGATCGTCGCCTTGCTCGGGGTCCTCGTCGATCACGGGCACGGCGCCCTTGCGGGGCGCGAGCACGGCGGGACCGGGGGTGCGCTCCGTCTTCGGCGCGGCCGGCACGGCCGACTCGGCGGGCGCGGCGACGGCTGCGGGGGATCGCTTGCTTTCGTAGCGGAGCGACACGACGAGCTGCGGCACGCTCGACGCGGGGTCGATCTCGACCTTCACGTGGTCGACGAACGCCTCGCGGCGCGCGCCGTGGTCGACGTCCTCGAGCTCGATCGTGCGACCGACCTTCAGGAACTCGAGGTTGGATCCGACCTTGATCTCGCCGTCGGCGCTCTCGCGCACGCGCGCCTTCATCGGCGCCGCGAGGCCCTCGATGTGCAGCCGCATCCGCGTCCCGCGCACGATGGTCCGGTCGGCCGCGCCCGCGGCCGGCTCGAGCTCGAGCGGCACGCAGAGCGCGCGCAGCGAGGCGGTCGTGGCCTCGTCGAGCGCGTCGAAGCGCAAGCCGAACTCGCCCCCGCGGGCCTCGGCGTTCACCCACGCGACCTCGCCGTCGACGACGACCTCGCCGCGCTCGGCCTCGAAGCGACACACGAGCCGCTCGCCGACCTCCGGCAAGTACGCCGTGCGCAGCCGCATGCCGTCCGGCGACACGTCGACCGACTCGGCGTCGAAGCCCGCGCCACCCGACTCGCCGATCGCCACGAGCGCCTCGAAGTGGATGCGTCGACCGGCGCCCTGCCGGCGCTCGCCCGCGTCCGTCGAGCCGCTCGAACCGACCCCACCCTGTGCGCCACGAACCGTCATACGAAGTCCTCCCGAGGGGGGCCCGCGCCGAGACGCACGCGGGGATGCCTCGGGCTGGGGACTACGCAATCCGGGGGGCAACGGCCAAGTTTTGGCGAACGACGGAGACCGCCGACCTCGGGGGCGCGCCCCTCGTTCAGGCGTGCGCCTCCGGGCGCGGCGGCGGGCGCAGCGCGCGGGATCTCGGGCCGGCACGCGAGCGCGCGGGCCGCGGTGGCTCCCCCTCCCTCCCGCTCGCTCTTCGTGCCAAGCTCCCGCCCGTGAGCGACGACAAGCCCGCGGCCCCCGCGCCGAAGAAGACCGAGGACGTCCTCCTCGTCGTGGGCGAGTCCGAGCACGGCCACGCCGTCCTCCGCAAGCGCGAGCAGTCGATCGAGGTAGGCGAGCTGCGCCCGATGGCGGAGGGCAAGCCCGTGTACGGCGAGGTCGTGCGCCTCAAGCCGCGGGCCGACGGCGCCGGCTGCCTCTTCGACGTCGAGACGATCGCCGCGCGCCCCGTCGTCGCCGCAGGCCACGGGCCCGCGCAGGTTTCGAACGACACCTACCGGGCCAACTGGGACGCGATCTTCGGCGCCCGCCGAGAGCCGAGCCAGCTCAACTAGGCTCGCCCTCGGCCTCCGCGTCGAAGAACGCGCAGAGCTCGTCGTGGCGCGCGCGCGCGTCGGCGCGACCGAGATCGATCAGGCGGCCGGCGAACTCGCCGTCGAAGAGCAGGTAGGAGAGCAGGTCGGCCTCCGACCGCGCCTCGCCCTCGGCGAAGCGTCGCATCACGCGCCCGAGCATGCCGGGCGCGCGCGCCCCGAACCCGGGCGACCGCACGAGCTCCGCGCTGATCGCGCCGATGTCCTCGGACGGCCGCACGAGCATCGCGCGCATCGGGCGCAGGCTCCGGCGGCCCTTCGCGCCGAGCGCGCCGTTGAGGTCGTCGACGAACCCCGCGCCGAAGCGATCGCGCCCCGCCTCGAGGATGCCGTTGATGCTCTCGAGGCGCGCGAGGTCGGTGTCGATTCGGTCGAGCAGCAGCGCGTTGAGCGTCTTGCCGAGGAGGAAGAGCGGCCCGGGGAACTCGGCCTCCGGGGGGTCGGCGGAGTGGTCGGCGGGCGGCGGGAGGTAGCGCGGGTTGACCACGAGGACGCGATCGGCGCCCAGGCGGCGCGCCGGCGAGAGCGGCACGTTCTGCCGGAGCCCGCCGTCGCAATGGTAGTGGCCCGCGATGGGCACCGACCGGAACAGGATCGGCAGCGCGGCCGACGCGAGCACGTGCTCGATCCCGATCTCGGTCGCGCACGGGATCATGGTCGGCTCGTGGCTCCACGGCGGCAGGCCGGGCGCCGCGCGCTGGACGAAGACGTAGGTGCGGCCCGATCGCACGTGGGTCGTGGAGACGGTGATCGCCTCGAGGAGCCCCGCGCGCAGGTGATCGCCGATGCGCGCGAACGGCACGTGGCGCGTGAGGAGGCGCTCGAGGCCCGAGCTGTCGAGCAGGCCGCTCGGCCGCGCCGCCGACGGCCGGTCCTTCGAGGTGCGCAGCAGATCCTGGCCGAGCGTGACGAGCCCGCGCGCGTCGAGCCGGACGATCTCGGGGATGCGCAGCGAGGTCCACACGTCGACGAGGCGACGGGCGCGCGCGCGCGGCTCGTCGGCGTGCGCGGCGAGGCCCGCGACGTTCAGCGCGCCGACCGACGTCCCGCAGAGCACGTCGAGGCGCACGTCGCGCCCGAGATCGCGCGACACCTCCGTCAGCACGTGCTCGACGACGCCGACCTCGTAGGCGCCGCGCGCCGCGCCGCCCGCGAGCACGAGCGCGACCTTACCCCGGTCTCCCCTCCCCGCCGCTCCCCTCCCCACTGCCATCGCGCACCAGCCTAGCCGAGCGAGGCGCGTCGCGTCCGGCTCACGAACCACGGCGCGCGCCGCGGGGCGCGGGCGTGCTAAATGCCGCGCGATGCCCGCACCGAAGCGTGATCCGGCCGCCGGCCCGCTGACCGCGACCCTCGGCGACTTCGTCGGGCCGGACGGCCTCACGCTGCCCGACCCGGGCGACGGCGACGCCGGGATCGAGGCCCTCGCCGGCCTGGATCTGCCGACCGACCGGCCGGTCACCACGGCGCGCGAGCTCGCCCTGCGCGCGCTCGATCCGGGCGCCCGCGTCGTGCACGCGACCGGGGTCGCGGGCGGCGCGACGGGGCTCGTGGTCGCCGCGATCGCCGCGCGCGCGAAGCGGCCCGTCATCGCCGTCACGGCCGACGTCGACACCGCCCGCGCGCTCGCCGCCGACGCCTCGTTCCTGCTCGGGCAGCGCGACGCCGACGACGCCGAGGCCGAGGGCGCGACGACGCTCGGGCGCGTGCTGCTCTTCGTGCCGAACGAGGCCAGCCCGTACGCGGAGGTGAACCCCGACAGGCGCGCCGCGCAGACGCGCCTCGCGACCCTGTTCCACCTCGCGATGGGCCTGCCGTACGACGTGCTCGTCTGCCCCATCGCCGCGCTCGCGCGCAAGGTCGTGCCGAGGGACGACGTGATGGAGCACAGCGAGCTCCTCGTCGCGGGCCAGGAGATCGACCGCGACGCGCTCGCCTCGCGCCTCGCCACCACGGGCTACGTCCGCAGCCCGCTCGTCGAGGACCCGGGGACGTTCGCCGTGCGCGGCGCGCTGCTCGACGTGTGGGCGCCGTCCGCGCCGCACCCGGTGCGCGTCGAGTTCTACGGCGACCTCGTGCTGAGCATCAAGGCGTTCGACCCCGACGAGCAGCGCACGCGCGCCGAGGTGCCCGAGGTGTGGCTCTCGCCGGCGCGCGAGGCGATCCTCACGGCCGCGAACGTCGACCGCGCGCGCGACCGGGTGCGCGGCGTGTGCGACGCGGTCGACCTGCCGTCGAGCAAGGCGCGGCCGCTCGTCGACGACGTGACCTCGGGGCGCACCTTCTTCGGCGCGGAGGGCTTCCTTCCCGCCTTCGTCGACCTCGCTCCCCTCGCCTCCTACCTCGCCGACGACGCGGTCTTCGTGCTCGAGGACCCGCCGGCGATCACCCGGGCCCTGCGCGACGAGATCGGGCGCGCGGTCGCCGACCTCGCGCAGCGGGACCGCGAGGCGCACTTCCCCGTCGGCGACCACTTCCTCGACGAGGCCGCCGTCGCGCGCGATCTCGGCGGTCGCGCCGTCTGCGCGCTCCACCGGACGGGCGTCGTCGGCGAGCCGATCGGCGCGGCGTCGATGGAGGCGTTCGAGGTCGTGCCCGAGGACGCGCCCTCGCTGGCGACCCAGGATCAGAGCGACCTCGAGCGCGCGATCAAGACCGCGCGGCTGTCCCACGGCAAGCAGGGCGCGCTCGACCCGCTCGTGCGGCGCGTGCGCGCCTGGCAGGAGGCCGGCCTGCGCGTCGTGATCGCCGCGCGCGCCGAGACGCAGGTCGATCGCCTCGTCACGCTGCTCAAGCACAGGGACGTGGCGGCGCGGAGCGGGTCGCAATCCCCCGTCGCCCAGCGGCCGGGGGGGGCGGGTAGCGGGGTCACCGTCCTGGTCGGCGGCCTCGCGCGCGGCGTCGTGGCGCCCACCGAGGGCGTCGCGCTCGTCACCGAGGAGGAGATCTTCGGCGCCCGCGCCCACCGCCGCGCCGCGCGCGCGACCGCCAACGCCGGCACCGCGCGCCCGTTCCTCGAGGACCTGCGAAACCTCTCGGTCGGCGACTTCGTCGTGCACGCCGAGCACGGCATCGGCCGCTACCTCGGCCTCGTCCACAAGCAGGTCGGCGCGAGCACGGTCGACCTGCTCTGCGTCGAGTACGCCGGGGGCGACAAGCTCTACCTCCCGGTCTACCGCCTCAACCAGATCCAGAAGTTCACGGGCGGCGACGGCACGCCCAAGCTCGACCGGCTCGGCGGGCAGACGTTCGCCAAGACCCGCGCGAAGGTCGCCAAGAACCTCCGCCAGATGGCCGACGAGCTGCTCCGCCTCTACGCCGAGCGGCGCGCCGCGCCCGGCGAGGCCACGCCGGGCATCGACGACGACTACCGCGCCTTCGAGGCCACGTTCCCCTTCGACGAGACGCCCGACCAGGCGCGCGCCATCGCGGAGGTCGACCGCGACCTCGAGGCCGATCGCCCGATGGATCGCCTGGTCTGCGGCGACGTCGGCTTCGGCAAGACCGAGGTCGCGATCCGCGCGGCCTTCCGCGTCGCGGCCTCGGGCCGGCAGGTGGCCGTGCTCTGCCCGACGACCGTGCTCGCGCAGCAGCACTACCTCAACTTCAAGCACCGCATGGAGGCCTCGGCGATCGAGGTCCGCGCGCTCTCGCGCTTCCAGTCGAAGCAGGACCAGGACGCGACCATGCGCGCGCTGCGCGAGGGCAAGGTCGACGTCGTCATCGGCACGCACCGCCTGCTGTCGAAGGACATCCACTTCAAGCACCTCGGCCTGCTCGTGGTCGACGAGGAGCAGCGCTTCGGCGTGACGCACAAGGAGCGCATCAAGGCGCTGCGCACGAACGTCGACGTGCTCACGCTCTCGGCCACGCCCATCCCGCGCACGCTGCAGATGGCCGTGTCGGGCCTGCGCGACATGTCCATCATCACGACGCCGCCGGTCGACCGGCGCGCCATCCGCACCATCGTCACGCGCCACGACGACAACGTGATCCGCGACGCGGTCACGCGCGAGATCGGGCGAGGCGGTCAGGTCTTCTACGTCTACAACCGCGTCGAGGGCCTCTACGAGCGCGCCGCGCGCCTCGCCGCGCTCGTCCCCTCCGCGCGCATCTGCGTCGCGCACGGCCAGATGGGCGAGCACGCGCTCGAGCAGACGATGCTCGACTTCGTCGAGGGCCGGTACGACATCCTCTGCGCGACCGCGATCATCGAGAGCGGCCTCGACATCCCGCGCGCCAACACGATGGTCGTCGACCGCGCCGACATGTTCGGCCTGTCGCAGCTCTACCAGCTGCGCGGGCGCGTCGGCCGGTCGAAGGAGCGCGCCTACTGCTACCTCGTGGTGCCCCCGCCGAACGCGATGACCGACGAGGCGCGCGCGCGCATCGAGGCGCTCGAGCGCCACACCGAGCTCGGCTCCGGCTTCCAGATCGCGTCGCTCGACCTGGAGCTGCGCGGATCGGGCGACCTGCTCGGCCCCGATCAGAGCGGCAACGTGGCCTCCGTCGGCTTCGAGCTGTTCTGCCAGATGCTCGACGAGGCCGTCCACGAGCTGCGCGGCGAGGTCGTGGTGCACGAGGTCGACCCGGAGCTGTCGTTCGACTGCGACGCGCTGCTGCCCGAGGACTACGTCGGCGACATCGGCGTTCGGCTCTCGCTCTACAAGCGCCTCGCGAGCGCCTCGGGCCCCGAGGAGGTCGACGATCTGGCGGTCGAGATGGAGGACCGCTTCGGCGTGCCGCCCGCCGAGGCGCGCAGGCTGGTCCACCTCATGCGCCTCAAGACCGAGCTCCGGCGCCTGCGCGTGCTCGCGTGCGAGGCGAGCGCGCGCAGCGTCACGCTCCACCTGCGCACCGACACGCCGCTCGACCCGGCGAAGATCCTGAAGCTCGTGCAGCCGAAGGCGTCGAACTACAAGCTCACGCCCGACATGCGCCTCACGCGGCGGACGCGCGAGACGGAGGCGTACACGAGCGGCCTCGAGGCCACCGACAAGCTGCTCAGCGAGCTGTCGGGGTGCTTGAAGGCCGAGGCGAGCTAGACCCTCGCCGAGAAGGTGCGGTCGCCGGCCCTTTCGAGCACCGGCTTGAGAGCCGGTGTCCGAAGCGCGCCTTCCCCGACCGGCCGGGGCGCGCGCCGTGGTCGGTGAGGCTCCGCGGCCTGCGCGACGTGCGCGAGTACAAGACCCCGGTGGGAGCGCAGCCCGAGGCTTCCCGCGCGCCCGCGAACCTTCCCGGACGGCGCCGATCGCTTCCCGGGCCGTTTTCGAGGCTCCCCGGGCGGCCGCGCGAGCCTCCCGGCGCGCCCCGGGAGCCACCGGCGCCGATCCGGGAGCCGATCCGGCCGAAAACGAGCCCTTCGCGACCGCGCATCTCGGCTCGGCGGTCGTCCGGGAAGGTTCACGGCCGTCCGGGAAGCTTGGTCGGCGACCCGGGAAGGTTCGCGGCCGGACCGGGGAGGCTCCGCGGCGGCCCCGGAAGGTTGGCGACTGGCCCGGGAAGGTTCGCGGCTCGACGGGGAGGCTCCGCGTCGGCCCGGGAAGGCTCGCGGCAGGGCCGGGAGGGGTCGACGGCGGTCCGTCGGTCGCCGCGCGCGTCGCGCTCGCGACCGCGCTCACCATCTGGCTTTCCGCCGCGAGGCGCCGCAGGATCCGGCCATGTTCGCCCTCGCGTGCGCTCCCGGGACGCCCGACGACCTCGACGTTGCCCCCCGCGTCCGGCGCCGCTTCGCGCCTCCCCGTGGGTCGGCTCGGCGCAAGACCGCGATCGCCCTCCTGCTGGCTCTCGTCGCCCCGCGCGCCGCCGCCGCCGATCCGCCGGCCGCGACCCCGCCTCGCCCTGCGGTGGCGCCTTTCGCCCTGCCGAAGTTCGAGCGCGGCGGGTTCACCACCGGGGCGACGCCGCCCCTCCCGCGCGCCTTCGTGAAGGTCGCGCTCGCCGACGTGCACGGCGCGCTGATCGGGGTCCGGGGGCGCACGGCGCGCGACGTGTGGTTCCTCAGCGACGAGGAGTTCACGAGCCCGCTCCGCACGTACCAGTCCGGGCAGGGCGTGCTCGTGCACTACGACGGCAAGGGAGTGATCGAGCAGATCCGGCCGCTGGCGTGCTACGGCGCCGCCTTCACGAGCCTCGAGATCGGCCCGGAGGGGGTGTTCCTCGCGGGCGCCAACTACATGTCTCGTGGCATCTCGCAGGAGACGGCGCTGCTGCCGCGGCGGGGGGACTGGCAGTGCTACCGCACGCTCCAGACCGTGCGCGGCGTGCCGGGGCGGCCGAGCGTCAGCCTCGCGTGCTCGACGCCCGCCCAGTGGACCGACTGCCGCCTCCGCGCGGCGGGGGGCGCGCGCTACCCGAGCCCCGTCCGCGCGGAGATCGTCGATGGCCGCGAGCAGGTGGCGTCGGTGCTGCCGCCCGGCGTCACGGTCGTCGCGCCCGACGATGCGTTCGCCGTGCTGCGCGACGACGAGGGCCGGAACCTGCTCCACCGGCTGAACGGCGTGACGTGGGCGCCCGTCGCCGACCTCGGGGACCTCGACGCGCCCGCGATCTGGGTCGACGAGCAGCGGAGCGCCTGGATCGCCGGCCCGGGCGCCGCGCTGCGCGTCGACGGCCGGACCCTCGAGCGGATCGCGGTGCCCGACGACTTCGCGCCGACGCTCGTCCTCGGATCGAGCCGGCGCGACGTGTGGTTCTTCGCCGGCTGGGACGTGTTCCAGTTCGACGGCAAGGTGATCCATCGGGGCAAGGCGCCGTTCGAGGTCAAGGACGCGTGGGTGGCCCCGGACGGCGAGGTCTGGATCGTCGGCGCCGGCGGCGAGAAGGCACCGAAGGGCCTCGCGGCGCACACGCCGAGCCTCGCGGAGGCCGGCCGATGACCCGCCTCCGCGCTCCCGCGACCTGGGTCGCGCTGGCGGTCGCCGCCTGCGGCGCCCCGCTACCGCCTCCGCCTCCGCCCCCCACGCCCCCGCCTCCCCCCGCGCCGACGGCGCGCGCCGCGCCCGTTCCGCCGCCCGCGCGCGCCCCCTCGGTCGGGCCGGGCGGCGAGCGGGCGTCGATCCTCGGCGCGCGCGTCAGCCTCGTGCGCAAGGGGCAGCCGGAACAGGAGGTCGAGGCGTCCGAGCTGCACCCGCCCCCCGGCGAGCGCGCGCTCTTCGGCATCACGCCGACCGCGCTGCTCTACCTCGACGACGGGACGCTCGTCGTGGGCACGACGGACGGCACCGTCACCGGGCTCGACGGCGCCGGCCACCGTCGCTTCTCGCTCGGCTTCCGGGGCGCGATCCGCGGGCTCGCGCCGATCGGCGAGGGCAAGGTCGCCGTGACGACCGCCCTCGGCGTGCTCGCGGTCGTCGGCGAAGGGGGGCGCCTGCACTTCGAGCGTCCGCTCACCGAGGGGCCGCTCGGCCCCCCGATCGTCGTCGCCGACGGGCCCCGGCGCCTCCTGCTCGCCGCGGGCCGACACGGCGTCTTCGCCGTCTCGCCCGAGGGCGCGCCGGTGTTCTCGCACGCCGTCGAGCTCGGCGTCACGTGCGTGAAGAAGCAGGATTCCTGCGACGCGATCTGGCCCCAGCTCGCCAGCGAGGGCGGCGTCGTGAAGGTCGCCGAGGGCCCGACGTTCCGGATCGACGACGTCCACCCCCCGCTGCCCGACCTCCGGCCCTCGTTCCCGATCACCTTCCGGCGCGTGCTGGATCGGCCGACGAGGGCGGTCCTCGGCGGAGGCGCGACGTCGGTCTGGGCGCTCGTGCAGCGGAGCCGCGTGACGCTCGGCGACGCGAACGCGCTCCTCGAGGAGCCGCACTGGGACTCCGGCGAAGACTCCACCCGCGAGCGCTGGGACCTCGTCTCCATCGACGGGGCCACGATCACGCGCCGCCCGCTGCCCGCCGACGCGCCGAAATCCGAGTTCGTCGCCGGCGCGCCCGCCGTCGCGGGCCCGTACCGGTTCGACGGGCTCGCCCTCGCGCCCGGTGGCGCGCCCTGGGTCCTCGCGCGGAGGATCCACTGGGAGCTCACGGGCGGGGAGGACGGCGAGCCCGGGCCGCTGCGCGGCGCCGGCGCGATCTTCGAGGGGGTCGGCGACAAGGTCGTGGCGCGACAGGACCTCCTCGGCCTGTTCAAGGCGCACGGGCTCCACTTCCCGATCGCCGCCGCGCCGGAGGGGCCGGTGGGGATCTTCTGCTTCGGACGCGACGAGCCCGTCTGCGCCACGACCGAGGGCGGCGCCATGACCACGGCCCGCGCGCCCGCGCAGATCGTCGCCGTGCGGACGATCGGGGGCGAGCCGTGGCTCGTCACGGACCACGGCAAGATCTTGCGGGGCGCCGCGATGACGCCGGTCGACGTGCCCGCGGACGCCACCTTCCAGGACGTCGCGGGGGTCGCCGCCGACGACGTGTGGGCCGTGCCGGGCCTGCCCCCCGACACCGGCTACGCGCACCGGACGGTCGCCTCCGGGCACCTCGCGCACTTCGACGGCCGCACGTTCTCGCGCGTGCCCGTGCCGGTCGAGGTCGCCGGCGGCATCGTCGCGCGCGCCTCCGACGACGTCTGGACGGCGAGCGGCGCCGCGCGCTGGGATGGGCGGCGCTGGGCGCGCGTGTTCGGCGCGCCCGTGGGCACGACGCGCGTGCTCGCGCGCAGCCGCGACGAGGTCTGGCTGGCGGGCGACGGCCTCTGGCAGGGCAAGGCCCCCGGCCCCGTCCCCGTCGACCTCGGCGCGCTGCCGGCCGACCCCGGCGCGGTCGCGGACCCGGTCCCGCTGGCCCTCGGCGCGCCCGACGCCGGCTACTCGGTGGAGCGGGTGCGGCTGCGCGTGCGCGCGGGCGAGCCCGTGCTCGACGCCGCGCAGCAGGTGGGCGCGACCGCGGACGGGCTGGTCTGGATCCAGGCGTGGGACCGGCTCGTCGAGGTCGACGGGAGCAAGGCCACGACGGTCCACCGCGACAAGCGGCACACCTTCTCCCGCCGCGCGTTCGTGGCCGGTCCGGGGCGCGGGGACGTGCTCCTCGGCGACGCGATCGGGCGCGTCGAGGGCGGCGCGGTGGTGCGCGACGACGCCTGGCTCGATCGGCACCGCGCGGCCGCGATGCACGGGGCCGCCGATGGCACCGTGTGGGTGGTCGGCGCGCCGCGACCGGACTGGGACCCCCGGGGGTTCGGCGACCCGCACGATCTCTCCCCGCACGCCCTCGTGCGCGCGCCGGGCGCCGGCTACCGGCCCGTGACCGGGCTGCCCGCGGCGACGTATTGCGACGTCGCCGCCGCGCCCGACGGCGGCGCCTTCTTCGCGGGCGCGCTCGGCGAGGGGCCCTCCGGCGAGGGCCTCCTCGTGCACGCCCGCGGCCGCCTCGGCGCGGGCGGGGTCGCGCGCTACCGCGCCCCGGCAGCGCTCGCGGCCGTCTCCGCCGTGAGCCCGGACGAGGCGTGGGCGGTCGGAGCCGGCGGCGTGATCGTCCACGTGCGGGCCGGCGTGGTCGAGCGCTTCGCGATCGCGTCGGGCGAGTGGCTGCGGTCGGTCGTCGCCGTCGGGCCGGACGACGTCTGGATCGGCGGCGACGGCGGCACGCTGCTGCACCACGACGGTCGCGCCCCGCGGCCGGTCGCGCACGGGCTCGACGCCCACGCGAGCATCACGGGCCTCGCCGCCGCGAAGGGCGTGATCTGGGCCGTCGGCCCGTCGGGGATCGTGAAGCTGACGGGGCGGCGTTGAAGCGAGGGCGCGCGGCGGTCGGCTGGTCGGCTGCGCTCTTCGTCGTGGTCTCCAGCGTGACCTCGGGCGCGGCCGCCGACGACCTGCCCCTACCACGGCCGGCGCCGCGCGATCCGGTCCTGCCCATCGAGGGCGTCGGCGCGCCGACCGACGCGCGGTGCGCGGACTGCCACGCCGAGATCGCCCTCGAGTGGCGCGCCTCGCTCCACCGGCGGGCGTGGGTCGACCCGTACTTCGCGCGCGCCTACGCCTTCGAGCGCACGGGCTTCTGCCGCAAATGCCACGCTCCGACCGACGACCCGAGCGTCGATCCGAGCGAGGAGGCGCGCGCGGTCGGCGTCGCGTGCACGACGTGCCACGTCGTCGGCGCGAACGTCGTCGGGTCGCGCGCCCTGGCGGCCGTGCCGGGCGGGCACGTGGTGATCGGTGACGCCCGCCTGGCGACGCCCGCGGCGTGCGCGGGCTGCCACAGCTTCCCCTTCCCCGGCCCGCCCGATCGCGAGCCCCGCGCCCGGATGCAGGACACCCTGGCCGAGCACGAACGATCGGCCGCGGCCGCGAAGGCCTGCCAGCACTGCCACATGCCGCGCGTCCCGAGCCGCGACGGTGGCACGCATCGCAACCACTCCTTCGCCGTGCAAGCGGACCCCTCGACGCTCGCGCGCGCGGTCGAGGTCCGCGGGGTGTCGCTCGCCGCAGGCGCCCTCCGCATCTCGATCGCCCCCGGGGTGATCGGGCACGCCTTCCCCACGGGGGACGTCTATCGCCAGGTCGAGGTCCGAGCCACGCCGGTCGACGCCTCCGGCCGCCCGCGCGGGCGCAGCGCGGTGGCGGTGCTCGGCCGCCGCTTCGGCACGGTCACCAGCCCCCGGGGGCCCGCGCGCGTGCAGCTCGACGACACGCGCCTCGACCGGCCCCGCACGATCGATCTCGCCCTGCCGCCCACGACGACGCGGGCGCGCTGGCAGGTGGTGTGGCAGCGAATGCCGCCCCGGGTCGCGGAGTTCTTCCGCATGGACGTGCGGGATCAGGAGGTCGTCGTCGCCGAGGGCGTCGCGACCCGCGAAGTCGAGGTCCGGAGGTAGAGACCGCACCGCACCGCGCCGCGGCGACGGCCGAGACCGCGACCCTCGCCCTCCCTCGCAGGCTTGCCTCGCGACCGCCGCTCCGGCAAATACAGGGCATGCGCTTCGCCGACCTGAAGAACGACTTCGTGTTCCGGCGCATCTTCGCGACGCACCCGGAGATCCTGCGCCGGCTGCTGAACGACCTGCTCGACCGGCGCGAGGACCAGACCATCCTCTCGATCGAGTATCTCCCGAGCGAGCAGCTGCCGCTGGCGGAGGGATCGAAGCTGTCCATTCTGGACGTGCGCTGCAAGGACCGGGCGGGCACGACGTTCGTGGTGGAGATGCAGCTCCTGCACCACCCCGGCTTCATCAACCGGGTCGTCTACAATGCCTGCAAGGCCTACGCGGGCCAGCTCAAGGCGGGCGATTGGTACACGAGCCTCACGGACGTGGTGGCGCTCTCGATCTGCGACTTCGAGCTCTGGCCGGATGCCCAGCAGTCGAAGCAGAACCTCCCCCCGGTGCCGATGCTGAGCCGCTGGAACCTGACCGAGCAGGCCTCGAAGAATCACGGGCTTTTGCAGGTCCAATATGCGTTCCTCGAGCTGCCCAAGCTCCCCAATCGCAGGCCCGAGGCCGCGGGGCCGGAGCTCTGGGCCTGGCTCTTCGCGCACGCGACCGAGCTCACCGAGATGCCCGCAGACCTCGCGGACGGCCCCTATCGAGACGCCCTGGAGCTGGCCAATCAGGCGAAGTTCTCGCAGGATGAGCTCCAGGCCTACGAGCGCGTCAGGGACGAGATCCGCCAGGTGTTCGAGATCGCCGCGGCTCGGTGGGCCGAGGGCAAGGCCGAGGGCGAGCGCCTCGGCAAAGCGATGGGCAAGGCCGAGGGGAAGGCCGAGGGGAAGGCCGAGGGAAAGGCAGAGGGGAAGGCCGAGGGAAAGGCAGAGGGGAAGGCCGAGGGAAAGGCCGAGGGAAAGGCCGAGGGCGAGCGGGCCGGTCGCATTGCGGCGATCTTCGCGGTGCTCGCGGCGCGCGGCGTCGTCGTGAGCGCGCCTGCGCGGGCGTCCATCGAGGGCTGCACGGACGCCGCGACCTTGGACCGGTGGATCGCCCGAGCGGCGATCGCGGCTTCGGCCGACGAGGTGGTCGCCGAGGCGGGAGACCGCTGAGGCGCGGCCGCCTGCGAGGGGCGGTCATCGGCGCGAGCAGCGACCGCGGCGGGCGGGGCTGCCGCGCCCCGGCGGCGCGTCGCCTCGCCCCCGGCGTCGTCGGCTCCGGGGCGCGCGGCCTCGCCACTTGCCTTGCGGGCGCCGCTCCGGCAAATACAGGGCATGCGCTTCGCCGACCTGAAGAACGACTTCGTGTTCCGGCGCATCTTCGCGACGCACCCGGAGATCTTGCGC
>CAIVJW010000205.1 GCA_903906315.1 uncultured delta proteobacterium
ACTCGGAGGCAGGCAGCCGCTTCCTCGAGCGCATCCTGACGACCCATGCCACACTGTGCCGACAGGAGAGGAACATGCTGGCGTTCCTCCGCGAGGCCTGCGTCGCGAGACTCAACAATCGCCAGCCGCCTTCCTTGCTGCCGACCCAAGCGTTCCGCCTTCGCGCCGCGAACGCCGCATGAGGCCGTGAACGCGTACCGCCGATCACGTACCTAGACCCGCGAACCCCTGTCGGCGATCGTCGCTGTTCGCAAGGGGCCACGCTGGTGGATCGGCGGGGGCGTTCGGCTGACAGTCGCGATGAAGACGGCCGCGGTGCCAGGACAGCTCCGCTACTCCGTACGCCCCCCACCAAGAGCATCCGAGCGCGCCGCTGCCGAGTGCGCATGATGTCCGCCGGTGAGCGAACTGTCGGCGGCACAAGGAACGAAGACGCCGAAGGCGCGCGCGCCTCGTGGGCCGCGTTCACGGGCGCCGTCGTTGGTCTCGGCGGGACCGGCCTCGGCGCTGTCGGGGCTACTTGGCGGCCTGTGCGGCGGCCCAGCGTCGGGGGGTGAGCCCGGCGACGCGGTCGATCTTCCAGCCGCGCTCGAGCCTGTCGAGGAGGTCCTTCACGTAGACGAAGGGATCGATGCCGTGGCGCTTGGCTCCGACGACGAGGGTGCAGGCGGCGCAGAGTCGGGCGGCGGCGTCGTTGGAGCCGGAGAACAGGAAGTTGCGGCGTCCGATGGCGGCGGGCAGGCGCTCCAAACACGATCCGGCCGGGTAGCCCGTAACCGCCCCGTCGAGCCCGCCGAACCTCTCCGGAAGTGCGCTCGGAAGACATACGAGCTCTTCCACGACGTCACGTCCAGCCTCCTCGGCGCGAGGTCCAAGGCCGCGCGATCCTGGAGGAAATCGGTCCAGAGAGCAACGCTGGGCGCTGCGCAGGCACGCGCGCGTGCTCGTGACGCTCGAGGATCCGATCGAGTACGAGCTCGGGGCGCCGACGAGCGCGGGCGCGCCGCGAGGGATGGCGCTGCAGCGTCAGGTCGGGCGCGACGTCCTCGACTTCGCGACGGGCCTGCGCGACGCGCTCCGCGAGGACCCGGACATGCTGCTCATGGGCGACATGCGCGACGCCGAGACGGTAGGCCTCGCGCTCACGGCCGCGGAGACGGGCCACCTCGTGCTCGCGAGCCTCCACAGCCGAGCGCCGCGTCCGCCATCGAGCGCATCGTCGACACGTACCCGGCCGAGCGGCAGCACCAGGTCCGCGGGTAGCTCGCCGACTCGCTGCGCGCCGTCGTCGCGCAGCGGCTCCTGCCGCGGGCGTCGGGCGAGGGGCGCGTCGTCGCGACGGAGGTGCTGCGCGTGAACCACGCGATCGCGGGCGCGATCCGCGAAGGCAAGACCGGCAGCGTGCAGAGCGCGATCCAGGCCGGCAGGAAGGACGGGATGATCCCGCTCGAGCGCTGCCTCGCGGACCTCGCGACCCGGCGCGTGATCACGGTCGAGGCCGCGCGCGCCGCGGCGAACGACGCGGGCGGCGCCGCCGCGGGCTGAGGGGGGGGCGCCCTCGGCCGCGCGGGCCGGCCACTGTCGCGCGGCGCACTTTGCTAGGCTTCGGCGCCATGAGCACGCTCGCCCCCCTCGCCGGCCGCCACGAAGCCTGGCGCAAGACGGCCCTCGACACGATCGTCCCGCTGCTCGCCGCCGCGCGCGCCGAGCTCGTCGCCGCGCAGAAGGGCCCCGAGGCCGACGAAGCGATCGCGCGCGTCGAGGAGCTCCTGAACGCGGAGCTCGAGCCGATCTTCATCAAGCAGGAGCGCGCGCTCGCGCCGATCCAGGCCGCGACGGACGCGTACTTCGCCGCGGCCGAGGAGCCGAGCGAGGCCGACTACGAGGTGCAGGCGCGCGTCGGCGCGGGCGTCGAGCCGGTGCGCGATCACGTCGCGCGCAAGATCGCGTCGCTCGTCGCGCAGGCGCGCGCGCAGGAGCTCGCGCCGGGCGCCGGCGTCGCGCAGAAGGGCGGCTTTTGCGGGAGCTGCGGCGCACCCGTGACGGCCGCGATGCAGGCGGCGAAGCGCTGCGGGTACTGCCAGGCGGGGACCTGAGCGGCGCGCGCGGTGGCTCGCGGCCCGGCCGAGCGGGCCGCTACCGCGTCTCGAAGCGCCACTCCGTGAGCGGCAGCTCGCCCCCGGCGAGGCTCCGCAGCCGGCACGACTGCCAGCCGAGCGTGATGCGGTACGCGTGCCGCGGCAGGAGCGGACGATCGAGGGCGATCGCGATCGTGCGCGGCGTCTTCCAGCGCGCGTGGTCGTGGCAGACGCCGTCCTGGCAGGGCGTCGATAGGCAGAGCGTCCGCGCCATGTCCGCGTCGAACGTCACCGTGATCTCGCGCTGGTCGGTCGGCACGCCGCGCTCGTCGTCCGCGGGGCGCGCTTCGACGACGTGCACGGGCCCCGGCGCGCCGAGCTCGACGCGCCGCACGTAGGCGAGCCACCCGGCCTCGAGCTGCGCGATCGGGACGCCGAGCGCGTGGCGGGCGCCCTCGTCCAGCGATCGCGTCGCGCCGAGCGCGCGCAAGAGGTCCATCGTGCGCGCCTCGCCGTGCGCCTCGCGCACGTACAGCACGAAGCTCGCGCCGAGGTCGTAGGCGCCGTAGTCGCTCCGCGGTCCGCCGTCGCCGAAGAGCGAGGACCAGCGCGCCAGCTCCGCGAAGCCGAAGGGCGCCGCGCGCAGCCGCGCCGCCGTGGCGCCGAGCACCTGGACCTTCCACACCGCCTCGTCGCCGGCGACCTGGTGCTCGACGAGCGACGCGACCCCCTCGTCGACGAAGCGGAGCGCCTCGAGCGTGCTCGCGCCGCCCGTCAGCGCGGCCAGGAACAGGTGCGAGCTCTCGTGCGCGAGCACGGGCCGCACGGCCTTGCCCGCGAGCGCGCCGAGCGAGAGCGTGACCGCGCTGCGATCGAGGTCGAAGCGCGACGGCCCGGCGGGCGCGAAGCGCACCTCGATCGTCGACGGCCGCGTCGCGCCGTAGAAGCGCGAGAGCTGGCTCCACAGGGCGTCGTAGCGCTCGAGCGTGTTGCCGTCGGCGTCGACGTAGCGGGCGGGCGCGACGGCCGGCTCCGGGCAGCGCGGGGCCGCGACGGGTGGCGCGCACGCGGCGGTGGCGAGGGCAGCGAGGGCGGAGGTCGCCGCGGCGCGGTCCGATCGCGAGACGAGGTGCATCACGGCGCGTGAGCATCACCCCGCGCAGCCCGCGCCCGCAAGACGCAGAGCCCGACGTCGGCAGGCGGCCCGCTACTTCGGGTGCGGGATGCCGGACGAGCCGACGATGCCCACGCCCGGGTGGTACCAGTGAAAATCGTCGACGAGCACCGTCGAGTCGCGCAGGCCCGAGCCCGAGTCGTAGACGGCGAACCGCACCGTCACCGTCGAGCCCTCCGTCACGTTGACGTGCGTCTCCATCCACCCCGTCGACCCGTGCACGGTCGGGTCGCCCGCGTCGCCGTCGAAGCCGGTGCCCGCGAGCCACTTCGTACCGAGCGAGCAGGGGAAGCTCAGCGGCCCCGCGAGGCACGGCGGCCCGGCCTTGCAGCCGCACGCATCGAGGAACCTCGACGCGCCGGTCACGAAGTCGTCGACGTCGTCACGACGATCGCCGGCGGCGCGTCGACCGGCTTCTCCGGAGACGGCGGGCCGGCCACGCTCGCGACGTTCGACGCGTGGCAGGGCGCCCTGGCCGCGGCGCCGGACGGCACGCTGCACGCGCTGGAAGCGGGCAACCAGCGCCTCCGGCGCGTCGCGCCCGACGGGACGGTATCCACGCTCGTCGGACCGAGCGTGGCGGCCGTCGTGCCGGATCCGCTCGCGCTCGTGTGGCCGACCGGCCTCGCCCTCGCGCCGGACGGCACCCTCTTCATCGCCGATCCGGGTCAGGGCCGCGTGCTGCGGGTCACGCCGGGCGGAGCGGTGACCCCGTTCGCCGGGATCGGCGCGGGCGGCGCCACGAGCGGCGGATCGACGGCGGGCGCTGCCGGCGCGACCGGTCGGCCCGCGCTGGAGGTGCAGCTGTCCTGGCCCACCGCGGTCGCCGTCGACGCGCTCGGCAACGTCCTCATCGCCGATGGGGGTGCCCGGCTCGTCTACCGCGTCGACCCGGCCGGCCGGCTCGCGACCTCGGTCGGCTCGGCCGGCGCCACGTCGTCGGGCTTCTCCGGCGAGGGCGGCCCGGCGACCCAGGCCACGCTCGCGTGGCCGCACGCCCTGGCCGTCGACGGCGCGGCCGAGTTGCTCGCCCGGCGACTCGGACCGCGTGGTCCGCGTCGAGCCGACCGAGGGCGTCGCCGAGACGTTCGGCGCTCGAACGGCGGGCGGCCTCCCGTGCCTCGCCGCGCTCGGCTCCGCCGAGGTCACGAGCGCGGTCGGGTTCGTGCCCGTTCTGACGCAAGCGCGCCGCGGCGTCTTCGTCGTTGGCGGCACAGAGCCGGCAAGCGGCTCGCCAACGGGCGAGACGTGGCTGCTCCCCTTCGGCACGAACCAGTGGGTGCGGCGCGGGAAATCGTGTGTTCCGCACACGGTCCTCGCGGCGACGTTCACGTTCGCGACCGACTCGCTCGTGGTGCTGGACGAGACCGCGTCTCAACCCAAGTCAACACGGATTCAGTCAGCGCACTTCGTGGGACCCCTTCAGACGATCGCGTTGGGACCTCGCGGCTTCACGCACGCCGAGCGCTCATTGTTCATGAACCGTGAGTGCGTTATACATATCAACAACTTGAAGCCGCAGGACGTGCTCCTCATGCTCGAGCTCGACGCTCACCGGGACGAGCCGTGGACGTTCGCCCGGATGGCCGGGACGCTGCTGATCAGCCAGGGCGAGATCGCGAACGCCGTGCGGCGATCCACCAAGGCGGGCCTCTTCAACGCCGAGCTCGGGCGCCCGATCAGGGCCGCGCTCTACGAGTTCCTCGTTCACGGGCTGCGCTACGTGTTCCCCGCCGAGCGCGGACCGCGGACGCGCGGCGTGCCCACCGCCGGCTCCGCACCTCCGCTGAGCGAGGTGCTCACGGCGGCGGAGGTACCCATGGTGTGGCCTTGGCCCGAGGGCACCGTCCGAGGTGACGGGCTCGAGCCGCTCTACAAGACGGCGCCGCGCGTGGCCCTGGCGGACCCCGTGATGTACCGGCGGCTCGCCCTGATCGACGCGTTGCGCGTCGGGTCCGCGAGGGAGAGGCATCTCGCGGCCGACTTGCTGAAGAAGGAGATGGCGTCGTGACGACGACGCTGCGACCGAGAGAGCTCCTCCTGCTCGCGGCGCGGCGCCTCGGTCCGCTCTGCGGCCGCGTCGTGTTCGTGGGCGGCGCGACCACGGAGCTCTTCGTGACCGACCCCGCCGCGCCCGAGGCGCGGGCCACCATGGACGTCGACGTCCTCGTCGACGTGGCTTCCTACGTGGACTACGCGACCGCCCTGCGGGCGGACCTAACGGCGCTCGGGTTCGCGGAGGACGTGCGCGAGGGCGCGCCCATGTGTCGATGGGTCCACGGGGCGCTCGTGCTCGACGTGATGCCGACGGTCGGCCGCGTTCTCGGCTTCACGAACGCATGGTACGCGGACGCTGCAGAGCACGCGACGACGCACCGGCTCGCGGACGACGTCGCGATCCGCGTCGTGACCGCGCCACACTTCGTCGCGACGAAGATAGAGGCCTGGAAGGGGCGTGGCGAGGGCGACTTCCTCGCGAGCCGTGACGTCGAGGACATCGTCGCCGTCGTCGATGGCCGACCCGAGCTGCCTGACGAGGTCGACGCCGCGCACCCGAAGCTCCGCACCTATCTGGCTGCCGAGATCGGCGCCTGGCTGGACCAGCACGACCTCGCGGACGTCATCCCGTGCCACCTGTCCGGAGACGCGGCGAGCCAGGCTCGCGCCGGTCTCGTCCTCGAGCGGTTCAGCCGGATCGCGGGTCGCGCACGAGAACGCCGATAGCCGGTGACGGCGACGCGTTTCGCAGGTCACGCGCGCCGATCAGCCAGAAACGTCGACCAACTCAAGTGGTTAAGCGGGTGAATCACCCCGCCCCCAACTACCGATCTCTACGACCTCCTCGGTCGAAGCGGTCCCCGAAGCCCCGGCAGGTTCGCCCGACTGGGGCTTCCGCCTTTTGGACGCCAGCCTCCCGACGAGGAGCATCGACGCCGCCTGCCAGGTGCCCGCGTCGAGCGCGGTCATCGTGAGCTTCCCGTTGAGGAGCACCCGCCGAAGCTGCTCCCGCGCCGTGGTCGGGTCGCTCCGAAGCCGCGCCTCGACGTCGAGCACGCAGGCGAGGATCTCTTCCTCGGTCGGGAGCCGGCTCTCGGCCGCCGTGGCGGCGAGGGCATCGAGCTTGGCCTCGAGGCTCTTCTGCTCGGCCGCCGCCTCGTCGAGCGAGGTCCGGATCGTCTCGAAGGCGCCCGGGTTGGTGGCCGGATCGAGGGTGCGGACGAACGTGACGAGCCGGCGGACCTCGCCGTCCACACGAGCCAGCTCCCGTTCGAGCCGCTTCCGGTCGTCGTCGCTCTCGACCTTGTAGGTCGCGAGCCGAGCCTGGATCTTCTCGTGGAGCTTCTCCCTCAAGTCGGTCTGGAATCGCACCCGCTTCAGCTCGATGACGGCCGCGTCGAGGAGCACGTCCTCACGGAGGCGCGACTTGTTCGTGCAGGCGCCGTCGGTCGAGTCGGCGCTGCATCGGTACGCGCGTGTGGCGCCGCCGCCGTCCACCATGCGGTGACCGCAGACGCCGCAGAACAGCAGCCCTGCGAACGGGTGGTGCGTGCGGTGACCGGGGGCACCCTCGCCCTTGCCGGCGTAGTTCTCACGGACGGTAGGGGAGCACCCTTCGCGCTCGTCGCCGCGGCGTGCGTAGGGGGCCTCGTCCGGCCCCAACTTTGGCACGAACTCTGGCACGGCGGCCGTCTGCGGCTTTCGTAGGTCCGCAACGACGCGGGATCGCTGGCACCCCCGGCAGGAATCGGACCTGCGACCTTCGGTTTAGGAAGCTGCGGCTGGGGCGAGTGGTTGCGCCACGTTGCGCGGGCTCGGTCCCCATGCTGTCCCGATGGTGGGGACAGTGGCGCCGAGA
>CAIVJW010000206.1 GCA_903906315.1 uncultured delta proteobacterium
ACGGTCCTCCGCAGGGCGGCATGCCGCCGCCCGGCATGGGAGGCCCACCGATGGGCACGCCGCCCGGCGGGCCGCCGAAGAAGGACGGACCGCCCATGGCGATCATCCTCATCGGCGTCCTGGTGGCGTTCGTCGTCCTCAGCGGCGCCGGATGCATCGTGTGCGCCGCGATCGGACGCTCGAAGCCCACGACGACGGCGAGCTCGGGCAGCAGCGGCTCGAAGGGGTCGAGCGCGGACGCCGTGTGGATCACGTCGGACCATCCGTACGTGAAGTTTCAGGCGCCCCCTGGCTGGAGCCGCAGTCTGTCCGGCGAATGGGGCACGTTCCGCGCGCCGAGCGGGAAGGCCGTCTTCGCGTTCACGTCCTTCGATCGCCCCGGCGAGTCCACCGTCAAGCTCGGCAAGGCGGCCGGTATCCTCGGAGTGAACGACGTCTCGTGGGGCTCACCGACCTCGGGCGACATCGGCCCGAACAAGTTCCCGGCGAAGATGGGGGAGGGCACCTGCAACTTCGAAGGGCCCGGCGGATACATCTGGTACGCGACCGTGAACCCGGGCGGAGCGGACCAGATCCTTCTGATCTACACGGTCAGCAGGGCCGGGACGAAGGCCGAGCGCGATGCCGCGCTGGTGGCTATCAAGTCGCTGCAACGGCGCTGACACGCTCGCGCGGAGGGGAGCCCCATCCGGGCTCCCCGATCCTGCCTGCCCGCGCGGGCGCGGCCGCCTCGCGGCCCGCGCCGGTCAGAACGTGCCGACGACGCCGACCCCGGCCTCGCGAGGCCCGACCACCGGCTGCACCGTGAACGCGCTCGCGGGCTTGGGCTTGTTGAACGCGAGCTGCCAGACGAGCCCGCCCACGATGGCAGCGCCGCCGACGCCGAGGGCGATCGCGCCCACGGTCACCTCGGTGCGCCCCGTGTTGCCCTTCGCCGCCACGTCGGTCGGGCAGTTCGCGGGGCCGTTCTGCGGAGTGCCCGCGAGGTGCTGGCGGTCGGGGCAGTCGGCTTCCGCGCTCGACACCGCGCCGCTGCCGATCGGCAGGAGGATCGCTCCGGCGATGGCCGCGGCCACGCCCCCGCCGACGACGACCCACGGCACGATGCTGCGCTTGCCGCCGGAGCTCGGGGGCGCGTCGGGCGACGTCGTCGCGGCAGGCTGCGCCGTGCCCGCCGGCGGTGGCCCGGCGGAGGCCGTCGGCGCGGGCGTCGGCGCGGGCGTCGGCGCCGCGGGCTTGAACGATTTGCGCATGGTGGCGATGCGCTCTTCGAGCCCCCGATCGGCCGTCACGCGTGCGAGGTACGTCTCGAGCGTCGCGATGGCGGCCTGCGTTTCGCCCTTCTTCTCGTAGGCGTTGGCGATGTTGATGAGGACGCCGTGCGCCGTGCAGTCGAAGCCGTACGCGTCGCGCCAGTACTGGATCGCGCGGTCGTAGTCGCCCCGCTCGTAGAACCGTGCCGCCGCGCTGTGCGCGCCCTTCGCGCCCTGGATGTCGGCGGTCGTCGGCCTCTTCGAGCAGGCGGGGTAGGTCGGCGACGAGCCGTCCGCGGACGCGGCGCTCGCGCCGAGGAGGACGGCGATGCCGAGGCCGACGCGCGCCGCCACGGACCACGGCGCCGCGGGGCTTCGGCCGCGGCCATCGGAGGCGCTGGCGGCGCGGAGCGGGGCGTTACGCGGAGCAGATTCGGCAGCCATTCGAGGGTCCTCCAAGCGGCCGCGGAGCATAACGGTCCGCGGTGTCGCGGTCGACGAAATCGACGCGAACGCCCGCCGCTTCCCGGGCGGGCTCGACCGCGAAACACGCTCCCGACGCTTCTGCTACCCTCCCGCTCGTGATGCTGCCCGAGCGAAAGCAGATCCTCGTCGTCGACGACGAGGCGAACTTACGACGCGTCCTCAGCGCGCAGCTCAGCCGCGACGGCTACGAGGTGCACACCGCCGAGGACGGCGAGGCCGCGCTCGCGTTCCTCAAGGAGCACCACATCGACCTGGTCATCACGGACCTCCGGATGCCCAAGGTCGACGGCATGGATCTCCTCCGCGCCGCGCTGCGCGACGATCCGTCGCGGCCGGTGGTCCTGCTCACCGCCCACGGCACGGTGGATAACGCCGTCGAGGCCCTCAAGACGGGCGCCTTCGACTACGTCACCAAGCCCTTCGACCAGAACGAGGTGCGCCTGGTCGTCAAGAAGGCGCTCCGCACGCGCGAGCTCGCGAGCGCCGACGCGACCCGCGACGTCGCGGCGCCGGCGCGCGAGGGCATCGCGCGCTTCGGCATCATCGGCGAGAGCACCGCGATCCAGGAGATCTACGCGATCATCGAGCGCGTCGCGGACACGCCGACGACCGTCCTCATCTCGGGCGAGAGCGGGACGGGCAAGGAGCTCGTCGCGCGCGCCCTGCACGAGAGCTCGAGCCTGAAGGACCGCCCGTTCATCAAGGTCAACTGCGCGGCGATCCCGAAGGATCTCATGGAGTCGGAGCTCTTCGGCTACGAGCGTGGGGCCTTCACTGGCGCCGTCGGGTCGAAGCCCGGGCGCTTCGAGCTCGCGTCGGGCGGCACGCTCTTCCTCGACGAGATCGGCGAGATCCCGAACGAGATGCAGGTCAAGCTGCTGCGCGTGCTCCAGGAGAGCGAGTTCGAGCGCGTCGGAGGCATCAAGACGATCCACGTCGACGTGCGCCTCGTCGCCGCGACGAACCGCGATCTCAAGAAGGAGATCGCGGTCGGATCGTTCCGCGAGGACCTGTTCTACCGGCTCATCGTGGTGCCGGTCGCCCTGCCCGCGCTGCGCGAGCGCAAGAGCGACATCGGCCACCTCGTGTCGTACTTCATCGCCAAGTTCAACGCGCGGCTGAAGAAGAGCATCGAGGGGGTCGAGCCCGAGGCGCTCGAGCGGCTCATCGGGTACGGCTGGCCCGGCAACATCCGCGAGCTCGAGAACGTCATCGAGCGCGCGGTCCTCTTCGCCGACAGCCCGCGCATCCGGCTCGAGGACCTCTCGGAGGAGCTACGCGACCACTCGACGCACGACCCCGCGCGCGCGCCGTCGCCTTTGCCCCCTCCGCTCGGCGGCGACGCGCCGCTCGCGGACGGCCTCAAGGAGCAAGTCAAGGCCGCGATGAGCCGCCTCGAGCGCGAGCTCATCGTGCGCGCGCTGCGGCAGACCCAGGGCAACGTGACGCACGCAGCTCGCCTCCTCAAGATCTCGCGCAAGGGGCTACAGCTCAAGATGAAGGAGCTGAACTTGCGCGAGCGCGACGCGGACTGACGGGGGCAGAGCGCGGGTGGGGACCGCACTTCCAGGGCCCTCGGGCGCGGCGTCGGCGCTCGCCGTCGCCGCGGTGATCGCGATCGGCTGCGGCCGCAGCGGCGCGATCGAGGGGGACGTCGGCGCGGACGCGGCGCCTCCGTGGGCCACCGCGCAGCCCGAGCCGGAGCCTCGCCCCGGGATGGCGTGGATCCCTTCCGGGGTCCTCCTCGCGGGCACGCCGCCCGAACGGATGCCGCGCGTCGCCGACGAGGAGATGGCCGGCGAGCAGGTCGTGCTGCACGGCTTCTACATCGACCTCTACCCGTACCCGAACGAGCCGGGGGCGATCCCGACGACGAACGTGACGCAGTCCGAGGCGAGGGATCTGTGCGAGCAGCAGGGCAAGCGCCTGTGCACCGAGCTCGAGTGGGAGCGCGCGTGCAAGGGCCCGAGCAGCACGACCTACGAGTACGGCGATGCGTACAAGGCCTCGGTCTGCGCGACCGGGACGACGCGGACGTTGACGCCTGCCGGCCTGCACGCCGGCTGCGTGAGCGCGTTCGGCGTCCACGACCTGCACGGCGGCGTGATGAACTTCACGGCGAGCCAGTGGAAGCGCGACCCGGCGAAGACGGGGCTCGTGACCTTGCGCGGCGGCAACGGCGCGCCGGGCGATCTCGTCGGCCGCTGCGCGAACGGCCGCCCCGCCAAGCCCGAGGTGCGCCGCGACGACGTCGGCGTGCGGTGCTGCGCCGGCGAGCCGAACGGCTTCGAGGTCGTGCTTACCGTACGGCGCGGCGCGCCGCTCACGCTGCAGCGCGACAGCAAGCTCGGCCCGGAGCTCGAGCGCCTGGTGCCCGACGACCTCCGCGCCGCGACCGCCGGCCGCCGTCCCGAGGACCAGTTCAAGGTCGAGCGGACGTGGATCTGGCACCCGCTCGGCAACGAGGAGCTCTTCCTCGGTGGAGGCTGCGCGCACCCGGACGGCCACCCGCGCTGCGGCGTCGTCATCGGGCGCATGCGCCACGAAGCGCCCGCGCTGCTCGCGTTCGTCGCGGCCGACTGGTGGCAGCCGACGCTGAGCGAGGCCGACGGCGCCCGCGAGCTGTTCCTCCACGGCGGCGACGACCACGGCGCGTTCCGCCGGAAGGTCAGCTACGAGTGGGGCAAGATCGGGGTCCGCGACAAGGAGCGGAAGAAGAAGCTCAAGGGGCGCAAGGAGCCCACGTACCCGTGAGGGGCGAGCCGTTCGCTCGCCCACGGGCCCGTCCGACGCTCGTCAGAACCAGGCGCTGAAGACCGAGCTTCGGCGCGGCGCTGCCTGGGCGCGGGCGACCTGCGCGTCGCGGCGGATCTGCAGGGCGACGGCGCGCACGAGCCGCGACTGGTACACGTCGCGTCGGAGCGTCGTGGCCGGCAGCTTGACGTTCATCGCCCGGGCGAGACGCTCGACGTTCTCGAGCTTCGCGTGACGCAGATCCTCGGTGGTCAGCTCCATGTGACGCAGCGCTATAGTGGGCTTGACGCGCGGTGTCGAGGGCGATCGTCCGCGGCGCGCCGCGCTCGTGGGCCACCGCACCTTCGAGCCGCGCTGGCCTACTGCGGCGCGGGGGGCACGATGAATGCGATTGCGTGCTTGCTGCCGAGGACGAGCTCGCCCGGCCAGCCCGCGCGCGTGGCGCGCACCGTCAGGTACGCCGTGAACACCTGCGCGCCGTCACCCAGCTGGGGAAGCGTCGTGTTCGGCTTCGGCACGACCGAGAAGCAGATCTTCTGCCCCGGCACGACGCCGAGCGCGGTCTCGTTCAGCCCGTCCTGGGACTTCGACAGGCCCTTCGCGCCCTCCCAGACGTCCTTCAGCTGCGCGACCGGGTCGAGCGAGAAACAGGGCTGCCCGGGCTCGGACGGGTCGTCGCCGCCCGGTGCGTAGACCTCGATGCGGTCGATGAACGTGTCGACGGCGTCGACCGCGTCGCCGAGATCGGCCTCGGCGACAATCCGCACGTCGAGCTTCAGCGAGGACAGCAGCGCCTTCACGCCGGAGACGATGCTCGCCGACATGCCCGCGCCGCTCCTGGCGACATCGAACACGAGGCGGCAGGTGCCGCCTGGCTCCCCGGGCGTCGCGGGGCCGTCGGGCGCGCCGAACGTCCCGCCGATCCCCGTGCCGCAGAGCTTGCCTCCGAAGGCCGATGTCGGGACGTACGCGCCCGTCTGGTCGGCGAGGTAGGCCATGTCCTCGTACGGATCCGAGCCCGCGCGGGCGCCGTCCGCGAGCGACATGCCGAGGAACTGGGCGCCCTTGGACGCCATGGTCGCGACGACGTCGTCGACCGTCGGGGGCGGGAAGGGCGGCGCGCCCTCGAACGAGTACGAGTCGTGACGGATCGCGGGGTTGCTCGCGCGGCGGCCGCCGTGGAAGCGGTTGGTCGTGATGCCGACGAGGATCGGCAGCGCGCCCGCGCGGAACCGGAGCGAGCCGTAGGTGTCGCCCGGGGCGCCGCTCGGCGGCAGCTGCCCGCCCGGCCAGAGGAGCATCTCGTCGGTGAGCGCGCGCCGGTACGCCGCGAGCTGCGATTGCGCGGAGTCGCGGCCGTCGTTCACGTTGAGCGCGGCCACGGCGCCGAGGTTGTCGGCGAGCGAGGTGCTCACGTACCCGTTCGGGCCGGCGACGTAGAACGGCGCGTCCACGCCGGCCGCTCCGTACGGGTCGAGAGGGAAGTCGTCGTGGCCCGCGATGCCCACCGCGACGTCGGGGATGGCCTTGTGCAGGCCGATGATGAGGTCGTTCATCCCCGTCTTGAGGCTCTGAATCGCCGGTCCCATGAGCGCCGTCGTGTCGACGAGGAACGCGACGTCGCCTCGGTTGAGCGTCGTGCGGATCGGGACGACGTTCTTCGCGGGCGTCGGGTCGAGCTGGTAGGGCAGGACGAAGTAGTACTTGCCGAGCGATGCAGGCGTTTGCGTCGCGTCGCGCGGGTCGGAGCCGAGCGTGATCTCGAGCAGATCGCTCACCCCGTCCGTGTCGGTGTCGGCGTCGAACGGGTCGGTCTCGCCGTCGTCGAGGACGCAGTCGTGGTTGGCGTCCTCGTCGGCGTCGGGGATGCCGTCGTTGTCGCTGTCGCGGTCGAGGAAGTCGTAGGTGCCGTCCGCGTCCGTGTCCGTCGGCGCGTCCGCGAGCGAGTGGGCCTTGCCGGCGCCGGCTTCGCATGCGTCGGGCAGCCCGTCACCGTCGGAGTCGAGGTCGCGGAACGCCGGAACACCGTCGGTGTCCGGGTCCGAGACGCCCTCGAATGCGTCGCCGATCGTGTCGCCGTCGCTGTCCGGATCGTCGAGGTCGGGCGCGCCGTCGCCGTCCGTGTCCAGGGGCGGGCCCGCGTGCGGTGCGCCGTCGTTCTCGGCGAGCTCGACGACGTCGAGCAGCGTGTCGCCGTCGTTGTCGTCGTCGGCGTAGTCGGGGACCTTGTCGCCGTCGGTGTCGGCCGGGTTCGGCTGCGGGCGCTTCGCGTCGTACGCCGCGCCGTCGGGGTAGATCTCGTCGCGGTCCGCGAGGCCGTTGCCGTCCGCGTCGGCGTCGCGGAAATCGGGCTTCCCGTCGCCGTCCGAGTCCTGGGGGGCGCCGCAGCCGTTCGAGGCCGTCTGGCCCTCGAGATCGTCGGGCAGCGTGTCGTCGTCGCTGTCGAGGTCGAGGTAGTCGGCCGTGCCGTCGCCGTCGGAGTCGACCGATTGCGCCCGCCCCTCGACCTCGTCCGACAGCGAGTCCCCGTCCGCGTCGGGCGGGCAGATCGTGGGCAGCGGCGCGCCGCCCTGGCCTCCGGCCCCGCCGGCCGGGTGCGCGCCGCCGGCGCTGGTGCCGCCGTGCCCGCCCTCGGAGGGCGTCGTCGTGGTACCGCCCGCGCCGGTCGACGCCGTCGACGTCGCGATCGTGGTCCCTTGCGGCGCGGGCTCGGTGGCTTCGCCCCCGCTGGCGCAGGCGGCGGCCATGCACGCGCCGATCGTGGTCAGGGTCGCGCGGAGGCGGGGGCCGGCCCCGGCGGCACGGACGCGGGAGGGCATGCTCGGATGCTAGCCGCGAGCGCCCCTCGCGCGCGGCGAAAAAGCGGCTAGCCTTCGCCGCGCAAGCCGTCACGCGTCGCGGGGCCCACGCCCCGCCGGTCGGCCGCGCGACGACCCCGCCATGAGCCTCCTTCGCGAGCCAACCCCGCGCGCCGCAGCGTCCGGCGAGCCCGTCGCGCCGCCCGGCGGGTCGGTCGCCTCGCGCGTCGATCGCCTCGCGCTCGTGGCGATCGAGCTGTCGCACCTGCGTCGGCTCGGATCCGCGCGCGTGGCCGTCGCCGCGGCGGGCGCGGTCGCCCTCGCGTTCGGCGTCGCGGTGGTCGTGGCTCGATCGGAGGGAGGGGCCTCCGCGTCGTTCGCGTCGATCCTCCGCGCGTCGGCCCGCGCCTCGGCGTGGCTCGTCGGCGTGCCCCTGGCGCTCGCGGCTTCGCGCGACCGGGAGGCTGCCGAGCGCGCGGACGGGATCGAGGCCCTCGCCGCCGCTCGCGGCGCCTCGCGCGAGGCCCTGGCTTCGGCGCGTGGAGCGTCGGCGATCGTGCTCGGCGCGCGCGCGCTGGGCATCCCCGTCCTGGTGGTCGGCTTCGTCGCCGTGGCGGCGTCGGGCACGCTCCGCGCCGCGATCGGCAACGCCGCGGCCGCTTTGGCCGCGTTCGCGTTCGCCCTCGTCGCGGGGGTCACCCTCGGCGCGATCGGGGCGGCGTCGGTCCGCCTCGCGGGCGCGCGCAGCCGGTCGTTGCTCGCGCTCGTCGTGATCGCGCCCTGGCTCGCGGCCGATCTCGCGGGCCGCTCCGCGTACTCGATCCCGGGCGCCCTCGGCGCGCTGCTCTCCGTGCTGATGAGCCTCGCCGGCGTGGGCGGGGGGGCGCCATGAGCGAGCGCGCGCCCGATCCGGCGTCGATGCCCGACGAGGCGGTCGTCGCTGCGGCGGATCCCGTGGCCGCGCCGCAACCGGCGTCGTTCGCCGGATCGATCGACGCGCCGGCCGAGCCCCTCGTCGAGGCGCCGGCGGCGCAGCTCGGGGCCGCCACGGCGTCGTTCGCCGCCGCCGTCGTCGAGTCGGGGCCGCTCGCGGCGTCGGGCGAGCGGCCCGCCGATCGCGCGCCCGTCCTCGTGCTGCGCCGCGTCCACAGCCGCGACGAGGCCGGCGAGCGGCGCCGCCCGCGCGGGCGCCTGGCCGGCGTCGATCTCGCCCTCGGTCCAGGCGCCCACGCCGTCGTCGGGTCGCCGGAGGACGGCACGATCGCGCTCCACGACGTGGTCACGGGCGTCCGCGCGCCGCTGCGCGGATCGGTGCGCGTCGCCGGCCTCGACCCCGCGCGGAGCTCTCGCGTGCGCGCGCGCATCGGGGCGCTGGGCGAGGACCCGTGGCTTCCGCCCGCGCGCACCGTCGACGCG
>CAIVJW010000207.1 GCA_903906315.1 uncultured delta proteobacterium
CTCCACGAAGAACGCGCAGATGTCCGGTCGGTCCATCAGGACGATGGAACACAATCTCGCGCCGATGGACAGCACATTCGTCAGGCGAATTCATTTCGGTCGGGAACAAACCTACGTGTGGGATGATGATTTGGCCCTGGGAAGCCCCCCGGGCTGCCCTCCCGGACCGCTGTTTGACAATAGGTTCCGCACGGCGGCATTTTCGGCCCAATGATTCCGCCGTGTTACAGACCCGGCACCCGCAGAGGTCGTGCCCCGCCGCAGGGGATTGAGACTGCCACGCCGCACCGGCCACCACGATGGTGGCAGCCGATCCCGCAGAGGTCGTGCCCCGCCGCAGGGGATTGAGACGGTAAGACCCTGCCCGACAACCGTCCATCCGAATGGTGCCCGCAGAGGTCGTGCCCCGCCGCAGGGGATTGAGACGCGTCATCGGCGCCACCTGGAAGGTGACCTCCGGGTGGCCCGCAGAGGTCGTGCCCCGCCGCAGGGGATTGAGACAGCCCGAGGACGGCGAGCGTGCCGCCGATCGAATCGAGGTCCCGCAGAGGTCGTGCCCCGCCGCAGGGGATTGAGACCGGGTCCGGCGACCGAGGCCGCTCTGTCAGTGACGAACGCCCGCAGAGGTCGTGCCCCGCCGCAGGGGATTGAGACAGGTTGCCGATGTCGGCGACGAGGAGGGCGAACGTCAGCCCGCAGAGGTCGTGCCCCGCCGCAGGGGATTGAGACCGTCGTTCATCACGAGGCAGCTCAGATCCATGGCCGGGCCCGCAGAGGTCGTGCCCCGCCGCAGGGGATTGAGACCTTCGTGAGCACCCCGACGCTCACCGTGAGGGTAACCCCCGCAGAGGTCGTGCCCCGCCGCAGGGGATTGAGACCGGCCAGGGGGTCGCAGGCCACATGCACCGTGAACGGCCCGCAGAGGTCGTGCCCCGCTGTTACCGTGCGCGCCGCCTGAGGTTTTTCGCCCCGCTCTCGCCCCGCCTCCGTGATGCCCATCGCGCCCGGCGCACGTCGTCGATCCCGCGACGGCCATCGCCGTGCGCGTCGAGGCGCGCGTCCGCGCCCCGCACGTTGTTCGCCTCGCCCGCCCGGGCGTCGTAGGTCTCGCCGCGAGAGGGAGCAGCCCGCGTCGGGGCCGAGAAATAGGTGACGGAGAGCCTGCTCTTTGGCCGGACCAAGCTCCCCGTCGTGCTCCGAGCCAGTTGACGAGTCGAAGCACCGACAGACTGATCCGAAGCGGCGTCGACATCAAGAGGTGGCAGCACCGCCGCCCACGGCTGACGAGGTCCGCCCGACGCACTGCGCGGCGTGCGGCTGCGCGAGCCGGCCCGTCGGCGCTTCGCTCAACGTCCACGGCCAGGGCGGGCGTGATCGGTGCGTGCTCGGCGCGCTGGGCCCCGGCGAGCGCGCCGGCAGCGTCGTCGTGTCCGGGCGCCGCTACGAGTGCCAGCGGTGCGGCTGCGTCATGCTCGTCGTTCCGCGCGACCTCACGGCGCGCCGGCAGTACGCGCTCGCCGCGATCGCGCTCGCCCTTGCTGGCTTCGGCCTCGGCGAGTCGGCAACGAGCCTGCGCACGCGGCTCGCGCCGGGCTCGACCTTCGAGACGGGCTGGCCGGCGCTCCGCCGCTGGGTGCGCGCGGTCGCGACGGGCAAGCTCTTCCGCTGGATCCGCGGCGTGTCCGAGCTCGCCGGGCGCGCGCTCGCCGAGCGGGTCTCCGCCGTGCTCGCGGAGGCGTCTGGACGGGATGTGCGCAGCGCGCCCTTCGAGGCGCGCGTCTGGGCTGGGGTGATGGCGTCGTCGCAGTCGTGAGGGGCATCGAGCGAGAGACCAAGCCAGAAGCACAGCCCACCAGAGCGGATCGTCCTCTTTGGCAGCCAGGTCGGCGACGACTCGGCCTGCGCGGGACACGTGTTGCCCGCGGGAAAGGCCCTGTGCATGACGACCCTCGAAGCGCGCGATCACGCCGAGCGC
>CAIVJW010000208.1 GCA_903906315.1 uncultured delta proteobacterium
CTCCACGAAGAACGCGCAGATGTCCGGTCGGTCCATCAGGACGATGGAACACAATCTCGCGCCGATGGACAGCACATTCGTCAGGCGAATTCATTTCGGTCGGGAACAAACCTACGTGTGGGATGATGATTTGGCCCTGAGTTCACCGGTCGCACGATGGAGCAGGAGTTCGGCAACGGCTGGACGGAGGGCGTGCACCCCGAGGACCTCGACCGCTGTATCGAGGTGTACGTCGCGCACTTCGAACGGCGCGAGATCTTCGAGATGGAGTACCGCCTGCGCCGCGCCGACGGCGCGTGGCGCTGGCTGCACGACCGCGGCGTCCCGTTCGAGGTCGACGGCGAGTTCGCCGGCTACATCGGCAGCTGCATCGACGTCACGACGCGCGTCGACGCCGAGCTGGCGCTGCGCCGATCGCACGAGGCCGAGGTCCAGAAGCTCGAGCAGCTCCTCTCCATCTGCTCGTTCTGCAAGCGGATCCGCGACGGCGAGACCTGGGTCCGCCTCGAGAAGTACGTGGCCGAGCGCTTCGACACCGCGCTCAGCCACGGCATCTGCCCGAGCTGCTTCGAGGAGCACTACCCGGGCTACTGAGCTGCGCGCCACGGCCTCCGGCCCCACAGGGCCCGCCTCCTCCCTCCTCTCGCTTGGCGTCCTTGGCGCTTTCCTCGGTCCGCGGCGCGGCGCCCGTGAACGCGTACGATTCCCCGTCCGCGAGGGGCCATTCCCCCCCGCGTCGCGGCGACACACCGTCCGCACCCCCCGATTCCGGGCCCCGGAGGGGGCCACTCCGGGCACGCTCGACGGTGACCCCGGGGGGCCCCCGCGGTGATTGACCGCCCCGCTCTTGGCGTCCTTGGCGCTGCTCTCGCTCCCTATCCATTTGCTCCACGGCCTCGTGAGCCAGCCAATCGACGACGCTCGAACCGGGGGCCCCAGAGCGCTTCCACGTCGCAGGGGCGCTGCGGGGTCGCAACCACAGGCGGGCTTCGCCGTGGTTCGCCTGCACCACCTTGGATGCCGTGGCTCACCGGGCTCGTGCCGTCGGCGACCGCCGGAGGGTCACGCGGCGCGCGCCGGCACCTCGGCGAGGTGGCCCGCCCGCCCCTCGCGCTCGCCCTCGAGCGCCTCGGCGAGCAGCCGGCGGCCGCGGTGCAGGCGGCTCATCACCGTGCCGACCGGGACGCCGAGGCGCGCGGCTGCGTCCTTGTACGAGATCTCGTGCAGGTCGACGAGGATCACGGCGCCGCGGAAGGCCTCGGGCAGCGCGGCGATCGCGCGCGCGACGCCCTGCGAGAGCGCCCCGACGACCTCGAGGCCGTCGGGCAAGGTCCACGCGTTCGGGTCGCAGCGCAGGACGTCGAGGGCGTTGCGCTCGCGGCGTTGGCGACGGCAGCGCGTCACGAACACGCTGAACAGGACCTGGTTCATCCACGCGCGCAGGTTCGTGCCGGGCTGGTAGGTGTCCTCGAAGCGGATGGCGCGCTCGAGCGCGTCCTGCACGAGGTCCTCCGCCGTCGCGGGGCAGCGCGCGAGGCGCAGCGCGCGGCCGAAGAGATCGGGGGCGAGCGCGGCGAGGGCGCGGCGCAGCTCGGCGACGTCGCGCGCGGACGGCGCGGGCGACGCGGCGCGCGGGTGCGGGACGGGCGAGCAAGAGGGGCGAGCCACGTCGGGCGACCGGAACGAGGGCAGGGGCGAAGGCGAAGCGGACGAAGCGGCGACCGTCGAGGTGGCGTCGAGAAGCATGGCGGTTCCTCCGGACAGGGCGCATCGCAACCGGGGTGCCACGCGGCCAGGTGCCGAAATCGCCCGACAAATCGTCGCGACGGCCCGATCGGCGCGGGCGCCGGACCGCGGGCGTGTGTCGGGACGGACGCACGCCCGCGGGCCGCGCGGGCCGGGCGCGCTACCCTGGGTGACCGTGCCGTCCGCGATCACCCTGATCCCCATCACGCCGGCCCTCGCGCGCGAGGCGTCGTGGCCCGACCGCCTCGCCGCCGCCGCGGACCTCGTCCTCGGCGAGGACGCCGAGTCGATCGTCGCGGTCGTGCTGGAGACCGAGGCGCTCCGGCGCATGACGGGTGATCCTCCCGAGTGGGGCGGCTACCTCGGCGTCGATCCGGCCTCGCGCGAGGTCGTCGGCACCTGCTCGTTCAAGGGCGAGCCCGACGAGGACGGCGCGGTCGAGATCGCCTACCTGACCTTTCCGCGCTTTCAGCGGCGCGGCGTCGCGAGCGCGATGGCCACCGCGCTGACGGAGATCGCCTTCGCCGACGCGCGCGTGCGGACCGTCCGCGCGCATACGCTCGCGGATCGCAACGCCTCGGCGCGCCTGCTCGCGCGCCTCGGCTTCGAGCGCGCCGGCGACGTCTACGACCCGGACGAGGCGGGCCTGGTGTGGCGGTGGGAGCGCGCGGCCGGCGGCTGAGCTGCGATCGGCGCCCGAGAGGGCCTGTCGACGCTCCTCGAGATCGGTAGGCATTCACGGGCGCCGCGGCGCGGACCGAGGAAAGCGCCAAGGATGCCAAGGACGCCAAGCGAGAGGTAGGAGGGGCGGGCCTTGCGGGGCCGGAGGCCGGCAGTCGGAGGCGCCGTGCGTGGACGCGCAGGCTCGCGGCGCGGCACCCCGAATCGTCCCTTGGCGCTCTTGGCGATCATGGCGTCCTTGGCGCTCCTCTCGCTCCCTCTGGCTCCCTCTCCATCCGCTCCACGGCCTTGCGAGCCAGGCAGCGGACGACGCGCGAGCCGGGGGCCGTGAACGCGTGCTCGTCGACACGCCGGCCTTCGCGGGCGCGAAGCACCCGAGGCCGCCGCCGATCGCCGGCGCCCTCGCCGGGCCGGCGATCACGGGCACGTGTCGTTCGTCGGGTCCTTCCCCGGGTCGCA
>CAIVJW010000209.1 GCA_903906315.1 uncultured delta proteobacterium
GCCGCGGCCGCACGCCGTCGCGAGCGGGGGCACGGCGAGCGCCGCGTCCTGCCTCGCGCCGCGGCCGCCGAGGTGCGCGAGGCCGAGCCCGGTGCACGCGCGCGCCTCGCCGCGATCGCACGAGGCGCGCAGCACCTCGACGAGGCCCTCGACCTCGGCGATCCGCTCACCGGCCGACGCGAGCGAGGCGAGCCCGTCGCAGCCCTCGGCGGATCCGGCCCGGCACGCCGCGACGCACGCGATCGCGCGGTCCGCGCGTGGGGCGCCGAGGCTCGCGCAGGCGCGCACGACGCGGTGGCGCGAGTACGCGAGCGCGCCGAGGCCGCCGACCACGATCACCGCGATCGCCGCCGCGGCCAGCAGGCGCCCGCGCCCCGCGCGCGCCGGCGGCTTGCGGTCGCCCGCTACCCGATCGCCCGCCGCCCGGTCGCCCGTCGACGGATCGCCCGCGGCCTGCTTCACCTTGCCCACGAGGGGCTAAGAACCACGCCGGAAGCCCGCGGAGCAAGCCCCAACGACCGGCGCTGCCGGCTCTCAGAGCTTGGTGAAGTCGATCGTCCCGAGCCAGACGTCGGTGCGGTTGAACATCCCGGTGACCCAGGCCTCGTCCTTCTCGACATCGCCGGCGTACCAGGAGACGAAGCTCCGCGTCGCGTCGATCGGGGCGATGCCCGCGTAGGCCGTGTCGCCCGCGCTCGGCAGCTCGCCGCGATCGGCGATCGTGATCGGCCCGCCCTCGAGCGTGCCCTCGATCTCGAAGAGCGCGGTGCGCTTGCGGCCGTAGTCGGGCAGGTGCTTGCGCGCGACGACGAAGAGGCGATCTCCGTGGAAGAACGCGAGCGGCCCGTCGAGGCGCTGCCCGTCGATCACACTCGGGCAGTCGAAGGCCGCATACGGCGGCTCCGACCAGCACACCTTCGTGCGCAGGCGGCCCGTCGTGCCGAGCAGCTCGTCGTTGGTGCCGTCCATGCGCACGAGCGCGAGCAGGCGCCCGGAGGGCAGGAAGACCAGCTCGGCCTCGCAGGGCGTGTCGACCGCGACGTCGTACACGGTGGCGCCCTTCGTCCACGCGAGCCCGTCCTTCGACGAGAACAGCGCGACGCCCTTGTCGCCGTCCTGGTAGGCGGCCGAGTAGTAGGTGCCCGCGTGCTCCTTGACGCGCCAGAAGCTCCACGTCGCCGGGCCGATCGGGGCGAGCGCGCTCCAGGTCACGCCGTCCTTCGTGTGCGCGCCGACCGCGGTCGTGTCGACGGCCGAGTCGCGCGTCGAGTTCACCGGCAGCCGCGTGAGCGCCTTCAGGTGAAGCTCGTCGCCCACCACGAAGAAGTGCGGGTCTCGCAGATCGCGGTCGATCGGCGCGGCGAGGCGCGCGACCTCGGGGAACGTCGCGCCGGCGTCGGTCGTGCGAAAGAGGACGAGCGAGCTGTTCGGCCCGAGCACCTGGCTCTCGGCGGTGCGGTGCACGAGGTACGTGGCGCCCTTCCACGCGATGAGGTCGGTGTTCTCGTTGTGCCGGCAGATGCCGGTGCGACAGTCGTGGTTCTCGACCGCTTGCCCCGAGGTCTTCACCGCGGCGCTGGCGAGCCACGCGGGTGCGCCCGGCACGCCGAAGTCGGCCGCGCCGCCGCCCCCGCCGCCGGCCGCAGCGGGCTCCGACGACGAGCACGCGACGAGCATCGAGGCGCCTGCGATCGCCGCGATCACGGAGAGCATCGGCCGCACCATTCCCCGACGGTACCACGCTCGCGGCGCCCCCTGGGAAGGGCTCCGCGTGACGGTCCGCCCCCGACCCGGCGCGCCGAAACAGGGGACGCCCACCGTGCTGATCCTCGCCGGCGGCGTCCTCGAGGCGGCCGCGATGGGCATCGGCCTGGTCGGCACCGGGATCGGCCCGATGGCAGCCGTCGGCGCGCCGGAGCGCGTTCACGGCCCTCTGGCCGAGCGATTGCCTCGGCAACCGACCGCTAGAACGCCCCGACCACCACCACGCCGCCGGGGCCCGTCCGCAAGCGGACGCGCGGACCCGGGGGCGCGCCCGCGTCCGCGCGTCCTCCCGGGATCTGCCACTCGACCGCTCCCCCGGCGGAGATCAAGGCCGCGCCGAGCGCCACGTCCGCGACGAGGTAGTCGCGCCGCATGCCCTTCGCGAGGCAGGCGATCTTCGCGTCACGGTCGTCGGGCGCGTCGTCGGCGCGCGCGCCGCCGGGCAGGAGCAGCGCGGTCGCGGCGACAATCGCTCGAGCGAGACGATGTCGCCCGCGGATCACTGGCACTCTCGCGATCACAGGCACTCTCGCTTGTAGACGCGCAGCCCCTCGGGGTCGACCGTGTACGGCGGGTCGCACGACGGCGCGCGACGCGCGGCCGAAGCCGAGGGGCGCGGCCCCAGGCCCCGCGGCGACGCCGGCTCGGCGATCGCGGCCGCCGACGGCGCGGCGATCGGAGCGGTGGCGAGGGGCGGCGCGGCGGAGGGGGCCGGCGAGATCGGGCCCGTCGTCGAGGATGTCGACCCGGAGTCGGCCGCGCCGATCTCGGACGACCCCGAGGGGGCGCTCGCCGCCGACGGGGAGGTCCGCGAGCGAGAGGCCGTCGACGTAGTCGAGCACGAGGAGCAGCTCGCCCTCGCCCTGGAGCACGTCGAGCATGGCGACGACGTTCGGGTGGCGCACGCGCGCGCAGAGGCGCGCCTCGTCGATCCGCATCGCCACGAGCTCCGGGTCGTGCGCGAGCTCGGCGTGGAGCCGCTTGACGGCCACGGTGCGCGCGAAGCCGACGGGCCCGGCGAGCCTCCCGACGTAGACCGTGGCCATGCCGCCCGACGCGATCGGCGCGTGCACGGTGTAGCGGCCGATCGTGAACGAGCGGCGGCTCACGGCTTCTTCCGCGGGCGCGGCAGCCCGTCGGCGTCCATGCGGTAGACGAGCATCCGGCGCGAGATGCCGAGCTGCGCCGCCGCGCGCGTCTGGCTGCCCGCGCAGCGATCGAGCGCCTCGACGATGCGGCGGCGCTCGACGGCGGCGACCTCGCCGTGCAGCGGCGCGGGCGCCGGATCGCTCGCCACGCCGGGCGCGCCGCCACCCGCCGACGCCGGGACCGTCGCCTCGGCCGCGGGCAGCTCGGCGAGCCCGATGCGGCCCGACGTCGCGAGCAGCGCGGCGCACTCGATCGCGCTCTTGAGCTCGCGCACGTTGCCCGGCCAGGCGTGCCGCTCCATCCAGCCGATCGCCTCCGCGCCAATCGTGGGCGGCTCGCGCCCGAGGCTCTCGCCCGCGCGAGGAACGTGCGCGCGAGCGGCACGATCTCCGCCACGCGCTCGCGAAGCGGGGGAATCCGCAGCGTGACGCCGTTCAGGCGGTAGAGGAGTGGCGGCGGCGGCCGGGGTGGGGCGGCGCGAGGATCGCACGAGCGCATCGCCCCGTCGATTCCACGCAACCGCGCCGTGCCTCGCGTCGACGGATCGGTACCATGTCGTCCATGTCTACCCCGGCCCGCGTGATCCCCCGCGACGTCGACGCCCTCCCCCCGGCGGACTGGACGCTGCCGGAGGTGCCCGTGCCCGAGTCCATCCTGCACGTCAGCGTCGTCGACCTGCTCCAGGC
>CAIVJW010000210.1 GCA_903906315.1 uncultured delta proteobacterium
CCGTGCAGCGTCCCGGCGGCGAGCGACGCCCGCGCCCCGAGGGTGACCGCGGCCCGCGCGCCGAGGAGCGGCCGGGTCAGGACGACGCGCCGCGCGCCGCGACGCCGGTCGCCGCCGCCGCGACGCCCGAGGCGAGCCGCCCGCGCTACGCGCGCCACGCGGACTTCGTGACGTGGCAGCCGCCCGAGGAGGAGGGCGACGACGAGCCGATCCTCGCGAAGTCGGGCAAGGCCGAGGGCGAGGCGCCGGCTCAGGCGCAGGCCCAGGCCCAGGCCCCCGAACGACGCGACCGCGAGCGCCGACCGCCGCGCGAGCGCCGCGAGCCGCGACCGCCGCGCGAGCCCCGAGAGCCGCGACCGCAGGCCGACCCCGCCGCGACGGCCGCCCCCGCGACGTCGACGGACGACGCCGCACCTCCGGGCGACTTCGGCGAGCTGTTCGTCAACGTCGGGCGTCGCGACGGCGTGCGCGCGGCCGACCTGCAGAACCTCCTCATCGAGAAGGCCTCGCTCGATCGCGAGTCGCTCCGCCGCATCCGCGTGCGCGACCGGCACTCGTTCGTCAGCGTGCCGAAGGCCGACGTGGAACGCGCCATCGCCGGGCTCGCCGGCGCGACGTTCGGCGGGCGCACCGTCAACGCCGAAGTGGCGCGGGAACGCCCGCGCGATCCTGCCGAAAAGGACGCGCCGGCCGACGACGCGGCCGCTCCGGGCGAGACCCGCGAGTAGCCGCCGCTTGGCGCTGGCCAAGTCTCGGCCCAGGTCGTATCACCATCGACATGGGCCGAGGTCAAGCCGACGACGTCGCCCGGCTCCGCCGCGAGGTGGACCGGGCGATGCGCCAGGAGCTCTCCGCGGAGGACGTGCTGCCTCTGCTGGCGAAGCTCGCGCGCGCGGCGTCGCCGGAGACGGACGAGTGGCTCTTCGCGCACCGGCACCTCGCGGAGCTCGGCGTCGAGCACGACCCGTGGCGCGCGTCGCTGTTCGCGCGGCGCGTGCTCGCGGTGCGCCCGGACGACGACGGCGCGTGGGCGGTGCTGGGGCTCGCGCAGTCGCTGCTCGGCCACTATCGCTTCGCGGCGCGCGCCTACGAGCGCGCCCTGAAGCTCACCCCGGACAACCCGTGGTACGCCCACAACCTCGGGCACCTCTACGACGTGGCGCTCGACCGGCCGTCCGATGCGTTGCCGCTGCTCGCGGCGGCGGCCGCGGCCGAGAGCGGCGAGGCCGACATCGCGGCGAGCTACGCGCACGCGCTCGCGCGGGTCGGCCGGGTCAGCGTCGCGAAGCGCGTGCTCAAGCGCGCGATCAAGCATGGGGGCACGGCCGACCAGATGGCGCTGTGGCGCTGGCTCGAGGCGGGCGCGCCGACCGCCGGCACCGACGCGAAGCCCGAGGCCCCGGAGCGCAAGAAGGCGAAGCGCCGCAGACCTCGGGGGAGCGTCGCGGACTGAAGCGGGCGCCGGTCGCGCGCTACGCGGCCCCCTGCCCTCCCCGTGGCTCGGCGGTCGCGGCGCCGTTCCGCACTTGTCTCCGCGCCGCGCGTGGCGCATCGCTTCGGGCGTGAAGTCGTCCCCCCTCCTCGCCTCGGCCTTCGCGCTCGCCACGGCGCTCGTGAGCCCCGCCGTCGACGCGCAGCCCGCGGCCGCCGCGACGACGAAGCCCGCGCCCCAGCCCGCGGCCGCCGCGACGACCGCGGCCCCCGCCGCGCCCAGCGCGAAAGCCGCGCCGCCGCCGATCGAGGTGCGGGATCCGCTGCTGACGCCCGCGCCGCCGGCCACGCACGTGCTCGGGGGCTTCCGCGACGCGCTCTCGCTGGTCGCGTCGCGATCCGTCGAGCTCACCGTCGCGCTCCAGGAGATCGAGCGCGCGGAAGGGATCACGCGACAGGCGCTCGGGGCCGCGCTCACGACCGTCACCGCGACGGGCACCCTCAAGCACGACTTCATCCGCAAGGACGTGAGCTCGGTCGACTACGCGGCGTCCGCGCAGAGCGGCAGCGTAGTGAACAGCGCGACGACCCTGCCGCCGTCGCCGACCGCGGTGGCGTCGATCACCGCGAGCCAGCCGGTCTTCGCGCCGCGCGCGTGGCACCTGATCGGGACGACGCGACGGTCGGTCGAGGTCGCGCGCCTCTCGTCGGAGAACGTGCGTCGCACGATCCTCGCCGCGGTCGCGAACGCGATCGTGGGCGTGGTGACCGCGGAGCGGGTGGCCGAGATCAACCGCGTCGGGCTGCGCACCGCGCTGGAGCGGCTGGAGCTCACGACGCGACGCGCGCGCCTCGGCTCGGGCACGCGGCTCGACGTCGTGCGCGCCGAGCAGGACGCGACCTCGGCGCGTGCGCAGATCGTGACCGGCGACGAGTCGCTCCGGCTGGCGCGGGAAGCGCTCGGGCTCACGCTCGGATCGAGCGAGGCGTACGGCGTCCTGCCGTCGATCTCGATCGACGGCGTCGAGCAGGCGCTCCACGACGCCTGCCGGCCCGGTACTCCGGACACGCGCCCCGACGTGCTGGCGGCGCAAGCCTCGGTCGAGGTCGCCGATCGCACGGTTCACGAGGCGAAGCTCGGGTTCTCGCCGACGGCGGCGGTCTCGTCGACGCTCAGCACCTCGTCGGAGCAGCTGGTCAACACGCTGCACTACGCATGGTCGATCCAGGCCGTGCTGAGCGTGCCGATCTGGGACGGCGGGTCGCGCTACGGCGAGATCCGCGCAGCGAAGGCCAGCGCCGAGTCGCAGCGAGCGCGGCTCGACGGCGCGCGCAGGCAGGCCAACCTGGACACGGTGCAGGCCGTGCGATCGGTCGTGGTGGCGGATCAGGCGCGCGCGCAGTCGACGTCGACGCGCGACCTCGCGCGGGAGATCTCGCGCCTCACGCAGACCGCCTTCGAGTCGGGCGCGGCCACGAGCTTCGAGCTCGTCGACGCCGGGCGGCAGCTGCGCCAGGCGGAGCTGGACCTCGTGCTGAAGGAATTCTCGCTCGTGAAGGCGCGCATGGCGGCGCTGCTCGCGGCCGCGACCTGCTCGATCTGACGCACGCTTCGGGGCGCGAGGGCTCGCCTGGCGCACCGCGGCTCGAGTCGGAGCGCGGCCGAGGGCCGATCCGTGAGCGCGCCCCCAACTCGGCGGGGCGAGACGGGCCGAGCCCTGCTATCCCTGTGGGCGCGACTACAATTCGCTTCCCTGGGAGGACACCATGAAGATCATCGGGCGCGTCAGCCTGCTCGTACTCTCGCTCACCATCTCCGGCTCGGCGGTGCTCGCGTGCAGCTCCGACGACGCGACGGGCACCACGACCGCGGGCGGCAGCACGACGACCACGGGCGCGGGCGGAGGCGGCACGGGCACCGGGACGGGCGGGGCGGGCACCGGAGGGTCGGCCTCGGGCGGGGCGGGCACCGGAGGGTCGGCCTCGGGCGGCGGCGGAGGGGCGTCGTCGAGCACGACGTCCAAGGACATCAAGGCGGCCGATGGCGGCACCGTGACCGCGGACGGCGCGACGGCCGAGATCCCGCCGGATGCGCTCGCGGCGGACACGACGATCACGGTCACCGTGAGCGACGCGGCCGGCGAGCCGGACGCCGCGAGCATCCTGTCGAAGGTGTACGACTTCGGCCCGAACGGGACGCAGTTCTCGAAGCCCGTCACGCTGACCATCGACTTCGATCCGGCCAAGCTGCCCCAGGGCAAGACGGCGGCGATCGCGTTCCTCGACGCCGGCAAGTGGGTCCCGCTCGGCGACTCCGCGACGAACGGCGCCAAGGTCAAGGCGACGACGACGCACTTCACGAAGTTCGCGATCGTGATCGCGGGCGCGCCCGGCGCAGGCTGCGCGGGCCTGCCGTTCGCCGCGTGCGGCGGCGACCCGAGCGGCACGTGGACGTGGACGGACGCGTGCTTCGACGTGACGAAGAACCCCTACGAGGGCATGTGCCCGGGATCCTCGTTCGTCATCACGCTCGACATCTCCGGCACGGTGGCGTTCGACCCGGCCAAGACGTTCGCGATGGACACGACGTCGTCGTCGACGATGGAGATCGTGCTGCCCAAGTCGTGCGCGGCGGTGCCGCCCGACTGCGTGGGCCTCGACGACCAGAACCCGTTCGTCGATACCGGCGATGCGTGCAAGCAGACCTCGGTCGGCGCCCCGAAGGCCAACCAGGGGACCGGCACCTGGTCGACGAACGGCACCACCCTCACGCTCGTCAACGCGGACCAGTCGACGATCGATTTCCCTTACTGCGTCAACGCAAACGAGCTGATGCTGCAGACGACGGCGTCGGGCGGGCTCGAGGGCACCGTCAACTACAAGCTGACGAAGTAGCCTCCCGAGGCGGGCCGCGGGGGGCGCGCTCGCGAGCCCCCTGGCCGAGGCGTTGCCTTCTGGCTAGCCTGCGTGCCCCATGGAGATCCTCGACAGCTACGTAGGCGGCGAGTGGAAGCGCGGCAGCGGCGACGGGGAGTCGCTCGTCGACCCGACCACCGAGGCGGTGATCGGGACGACGAGCACCGACGGCCTCGACTGGCAAGGCGCCGTCGATTTCGCCCGCCGCGAGGGGGGCCCGGCGCTGCGCGCGCTCACATTCGCCCAGCGCGGCGAGCTCCTGCGCGCGATGTCGCGCGCGATCCACGGCGCGCGCGACGAGCTCATCGAGGCCGGCATCCGCAACGGCGGCAACACGCGCGGCGACGCGAAGTTCGACGTCGACGGCGCCTCCGGCACCCTCGCGCACTACGCGGACCTCGCAGCGACGCTCGGCGACGCGAAGGTGCTCGTCGACGGCGACACGATCCAGCTCGGCCGCGCGCCGCGGTTCGTCGGCCAGCACGTCTTCGTGCCGAAGGTTGGCGCCGCCGTGCACGTCAACGCGTTCAACTTCCCGGCGTGGGGCCTCGGCGAGAAGGCCGCCTGCGCGCTGCTCGCGGGCATGCCGGTCATCACGAAGCCCGCCGCGAGCACGGCGCTGGTCGCGTGGAAGATCGCGAAGCTCGTCGCCCCGCTCCTGCCGCGCGGCGCGTTCTCGTTCGTCGCCGGGCCGCCGGGCGGGCTGCTCATGCCGCTCGGCGCCCAGGACGTCGTCGCGTTCACCGGGTCGAGCCGCACGGCCGCAGCGCTGCGCGCCCTGCCCGGCGTGGTGCAGGGGTCGCTGCGGCTGAACGTCGAGGCCGACAGCCTGAACGCTGCCGTCCTCGGCCCCGACGTGTCCCCCGGATCGGACACGTGGAACCTGTTCCTGAAGGACGTCGTCCGCGAGATGACGCAGAAGGCCGGGCAGAAGTGCACCGCGATCCGGCGCGCGTTCGTGCCGAGGGCGCTCGCGGCCGAGGTGGAGGAGGAGCTCGTCGCGCGGCTGCGTGAGGTGAAGGTCGGCGACCCCTCGCACGACGGCGTCACCGTGGGCCCGCTCGCGACCGCACCGCAGCTCCGCAGCGGCCGCGCGGGGATCGAGAAGCTCGCGACCGGGGCGCGCGTCGTGATCGGCGGCACCGGGCCCTTCGAGAAGGTCGGCGTGACGGGCGACAAGGGCTATTTCCTCCCCCCCACCTTGCTCGTCTGCGACGCGCCGGACGGGGCGACGGCGGTGCACGAGCACGAGGTCTTCGGCCCCGTCGCGACGCTCCTCGCGTACGACGGCTCGGCGGCCCATGCGGCCGCCCTGGTGGCGAAGGGCGGAGGCGGGCTCGTGTGCACGGTGTACAGCGACGACCGCGCGTTCGTCGCCGAGGCGCTCTTCGCGATCGCGCCTTTTCACGGCCGCGTGATGCTCGCGAGCGAGAAGATCGCCGACCAGGCGCCCGGGCCGGGCACGGTGCTGCCGCAGATGCTCCACGGCGGGCCGGGGCGCGCCGGCGGCGGCGAGGAGCTCGGCGGGCTGCGCGGGCTCGCGCTCTACTCGCAGCGCGTGGCCGTGCAAGGATCGCGGCCGATCCTCGAGGCGCTGCTCGGCCTGAAGAAGGGCTGATCGGGGCTACGGCGCTACCGCGATCACGAAGGCGTCGAGGCCGGCGGAGCTCGTGATCGCGGCCGGGTCGAGGGCTCCCGCGAAGCCGCCGACCAGGACCGCGCGCGCGTCCGCGCGCGACGCGACGGCGGCCGCGCGCTGCAGCGAGGCGTCGCCGAAGAGGCGCAGCCAGAGCGGCGCGCCGTCTGGACCGAGCTTCGCGACCATCGCGCTGCCCGGGTCGTCCGCGGCGGTCGCGACCTCGACGGCGCCGAGCTTCACCGAGCCGCGCGCCGTGCCGGTGACCAGCACCGCGCCGAGCGGGTCGACGGCGACGCCGCGCACGGACTGATCGCCCGACTCACCGAGGCGCGCGCCCCAGAGGAACGCGCCCGTCGGGCCGAGCTTCATGACGTAGCCGTGGCGCTGCCCGTCCGCGGCCGCTGCGATCGCGCTCGCGCCCACCGTCACGGCGCCCTCGGTGGTGCCACCGACGACGACGTCGCCGGCCGCGTCGATCGCCACCGCCGACGCCCCCTGCGCGCGGTCGTCCCCGAAGCGCAAAGACCAGCGCGGCGCGCCGGTCGCGCCGTCGAACGCCGCAGCAAAGCCGTCGAAATCGCCCATCCCGGTGGTCGCGTGGACGCGCGCGCCGATGGTCACGGCGCCGGCGAAGCTGCCGACCACCACCGGATCGCCGGCGGCGCCCACGGCGACGCGCAGCGAGCGCACGAGGAACGTGCCCGGCAGGGGCGTGGCCCACACGGTCGCGCCCGCCGGATCGAGCTTCGCGAGGAAGCCGCTCATCGCCTTCGACACGAGCGGCGGGTCGATGAGGTCGATCGCCCCCTCGAAGCGGCCGACCACGTAGGCGGCGCCGACGCGATCGACCGCGAGGCCCTCGGCGACCTGGTCGAACGCGGCGTCGCCGAAGGTCCGCGCCCAGAAGGGCACGCCCGTGGCCGGATCGAGCTTCATGACGAGCGCGTCGAGGCCCCCCTTCGCCTGGAGCGCCTCGCCGCCGTACGTCGTCGCGCCCGCGACCGCGCCGGAGACGATCACGTCTCCCAGCGTGCCGCAGGCCACGCCGCTCAGCGTCGAGGTGCCCTGCGCAAAGCCTTGCGACCAGCCGATCGCGAGCGACTTCAGGTCCCTGCGCGCGACGAACGCTCGGCCGACGGTGAGGTCGCCGCGCGGAGCGCCCGCCTCGACGCCGACCAGGACGGGGTCGCCCGAGGCGTGCAGCGCGACCGCGAGGGCCTCGTCGTCCCCCGCGCCGCCCGACGTAGCGGCGACGATCACGTCGCCCGTGCACGCGGGCGCGGTGCCGTCGCAGTCGTCGTCGGCGGTCGAGGCGCAGTCCTCGAGCGCGGGCACGGTCGCGCCCTCGCACGCACCGAAGCCCGAGCCGTCGTCGCCGCACGCGCGCTCGCCGGCCTTGCACGCGCCGACGCCCGCGGTGCCATCGGGCCCCTCGTAGCAAGCCTGCACGGCGCCGAGCGTGCAGGGCCCTCCGCCTGCCCCGGCGGCGCCGCCCTCGCCTGCGCCCCCGCCCGTGCCCCCCGCGCCGAGACCACCGCCCGCGCCCGCGACGAGCACGCGATCCTCGATGCCGAGCACGAGCTGGCACCCGCCCGCGAGCGCGGCCGCCACGACCGCCGGGACGAGCCGCCTCACCATGGCACCACCACGAGCGCGCCTCCGCCCGCCGACCCGGCGAGCGCCGCGACCGAAGCCCCGCCCTTCCCCGACGCAGCGCCCCTCGGCGCGAGGAGCTTCCACGCCACGGCCGCGCCGAGGCTGCCCAGCCCGACCGCGAACGCGACGGTCGACCCGGTGGCGAAGCCTTTCGCCGACGTGCTCGCGTCGACGCCCGCCGGGTCCGCGCACTCCCGCGCAGGGCACAGCGCCTTCGCGTCGCCCCACCGGGACATCGCGACGCCGCCCAGGACCGCGCCGACCGCGACGCCGGCGAGGCCGACGGCGCCGAGGACGTACGGCCCGGCCGAGGACGCGCGATCGCCCGGAGGCGGCGGGGCGGGCGCCTTCGCAAGCGGCGTCGCTGGCCGCGGGACGGTGGGCGGCGGCGGGGCGGCGGCCGGCGGAACGAAGCGGACGAGGACCTCGCGGCGATCGCCGTCGGGCCCGAGATCGACCCGGACCGCGAAGGGATCGCGACCGGCGGCGCGCGCGGCCACCGCGTGCGGCCCGGGGTCGAGCGGAAGATCCAGGCCGATCCGATCACGCCCCAGCGCGCGGCCGTCGAGCTCGACCACCAGGTCCGCGGGCGCGGTCGCCTCGTCGACGCGCACGCGAAGCCTCGAGAGACGCGGCTCGAGCTCCCGAAGCGCCACCTGCACCGTCTCCTCGGCGTCGAGGCGGTGTGCGCCGCGGGCCAGCGCCAGCGCCTCGACGAGCTCGGCGTGCGCCGTCGCGGTCTTGCCCTCGCGCTCGTGACAGCGCGCGAGGTTGTAGAGCGTGCCCCCGCCCGGATCGAGGCGCTGGCTCTCGGCGAAGAGCGTGCACGCCTCCGCGACACGCCCCTCGGCGAGCGCGCGCTTGGCCTGCGTGAAGAGCGCGTCGGCGCGGAGCCCCTCCTCGCGGGACGGCGCGGCCTCGGCGCGCCCTGGCCCGAGCGCGGCGACGGCGACGAGGGCGGACACGACCGCGAGGCGACGTAGGCTCACCACTTGCGCTGCTCTCCCGGGTCGACCTTCGTGCCTGGAGCGCGCGGGCGGAGCCCCCCGGGCGGCGCGACCGGCAGCGTGCGCGGCGCGCTCGCGACGCCGGCGCCGACGAAGGTGCCCGACGGGGCCGGCGCTGGCACCGTGGCGCTCGCTGAGACAGGCGGGAGCGCGACGATCCCGGGCGCCGTCGAGGCAGGGCGGTCGGTCGCGACCGCGGCGACGCCGACCGCCGCGACGGCGGATCCGGCCTTCGGGATGGCTTCCTCGTGCGGCTCGGCCGCGTAGCGACCGCCGAGCACGGTCGGCGCGACCGCGGCGCCCAGGAGAAGGGCCACCGCGGCCCCCACGGCGAGCTGCCAGCGAGGCCGCGGCGAAGGCCGGGCCGCGGCCCCCGCGACCGTGACGTGGGTGGCCCCGGGCGGCGTCGCGTCCGCGGCGGGCGCGGCGCGATCGGGCATCGCCACCGTCGGGCGCTCCAGCGTCGGGCGATCGTCGGACGGTCCGCCCAGCGCGGCCCGATCGAGCGCGCTCGCCTCCGTCGGCGCGGAGCGCGCCCCCTCGCCCGCCGCCCGCGCGCGATCGAGCACCGCCACCGAGGTTTGCTCCTCCGGCGCAGGCGCCACGCGCGCCGCGAGCGCGGCCGCGGCCGCGAGGGCGGCAGGGGCGGGCAAACCCGGCTCGGCTCGCACATCCGGCCGCGCGACGTCGGGCGCGTCCACCGCCGTCACGCGGGTCGCCTGCCCGCCGGCCTCGGATCGCGCCCCATCCGCGGCCCGCTGCCGCGCGACGTGGCAGAGCTCCATCAGCGCCCCCTCGCGCGCGATCGGCACCGCCCGCAGCGCCACCGCGAGATCGGTCACGCTCTGGAAGCGCCGCGCCGGGTCGCGCTCGAGGCACCGCGCGATGGCCGCCTCGAGCGCCGGATCGATCGACGGCACGTGCACGCGCAAGAGCTCCGCGTCCTCGGCCATGATGGTGGCGATCACCGCGACCGCGCTCTCACCCTCGAACGGCCGCACGCCCGCGACGAGCTCGTAGAGCACCACCCCGAGCGACCACAGGTCCGCGCGCGCGTCGACGTGCTTCGCGCTGCGGAGCTGCTCGGGCGCCGCGTAGCGAGGCGATCCGATGAACGTGTCGGTCGAGGTCTCGTGCCCCTCGCCGAGCTCGTGCACCGACTTGGCGATGCCGAAGTCGAGCACCTTCACCACGGGCCGACCGTCCGCGCGCTCGGTGAGAAACAGGTTCGAGGGCTTGAGATCGCGGTGCACGACGCCCTGCGCGTGCGCCTCCGCGAGCGCGTCCGCCACCTGCAGCCCGATCTCGATCGCGTCCGGCGGCTCGAAGGACCGCCGGATCCGCAGGAGCTGCCGCAGATCCGCGCCCTCGAGGTGTTCCATCACGAGGTACGGGCTGCCCGCCTCGAGCACGCCGACGTCGAGCACGTGCGCGACGTGCTCGCTCTGGAGCCGGAGCGCCGTGCGCGCCTCGCGGAGAAACCGCGGCGCGACGTCCGGCTTGTCCAGCGCCTCGGGCAACAGCACCTTCAGCGCGACGCGCTCGCCCAGCACGAGGTGCGTCGCCGAGACCACCACGCCCATGCCGCCCGCGCCGAGGACGCGCTCGACGCGGTATTTTCCCGCGAGCACGTCGCCCTCGCGCACCGGCAGGGCGCGCGGCCCCCTCACGACCGCCCTCGGCGAGGCCCGGCTCCGGGCGCATGAACCGCCCGGATCCCAGCGCGTTCCGCGGCCACCCTCGACATTGGAGTCCGCGCGCGGTCAGACCGGCGACAGGGGCTTCAACATCGTGATGTTGTTGACGAGGTCGCGGAAGCGGATCGTCTGCTCGTTCACCGTCATCTCGACGACGATGAGCCGCTTGGTGATCTCGTCGAGCCGCGCCGACGCCTTCGCCAGCCGGTCGGTGAGGTCGCGGCGCAGCCCGTCGGCGGACTTGTTCTTCTCGATGGCCTTCAGGTTGCGCCGGAGGTCGTCGCTCTGGGCGTCGAGCTGGTTCTTCTCAATCTGCAGCCGCGACTGCTCGTCGAGCGAGGCGCGCAGCTTGTCGCGCAGCTCCCACGCGGTCTTGAGCGGCCCGACCACGGCCGCGTCCGCGCGCGGGTCGGCGACGTACGCCTTGACCGCATCCGCCGCGAGCTGCGACAGCCAGTCCACCCCGCGCCGAAGCACGCGCCGCTCGTCGACGTCGAGCGTGGCGGTCGCCCGCTTCGCCACCTGCACGGGCACGAGCGCCGAGCCCGTCCCGACGTTGTCCTCGGTCCCCTTCGGCGCGTCGTTCAGCCGCGTGCCGGCCATCCGCGCGTGCTTGACCAGCATGCGCGCGTCGACGTCCGAGCCGCTCTTGACGAGGTACTTCGTGTGCGTGACCCAATCGCGCTCGATCTCGATCTGGCCCGACTCGATCTTCGCGAGGCGCGCGCCCTCCTCGTTCTCGGCGCGCGACGACTCGACGGCGAGGCCGCGCTCGAGCGCGAACGGCACCGTGGCGGTCGCGCCCGGCGGGAGCGGATCGACCATCCCCTGCCCGAGAAACGCCCCCTTCTCGAAGATAGCGATCGGCCCGCGCTCGAGGAGCCCAAGCGTGTCGTTCGTGAAGCGCGCCACGCGGAACGGGTGCGACGACGACTCCGGCACGCCGCCGTCCGGCGCGAAGAGGAAGATGGCCTCGCCGGGCACGTCCTTCGCGATGAGCAGCACCATCGTCGCGCTCTCGTTCGGCACGTCGACGGCGAAGGGCAGGTCGTAGCGGGTCGTGCCCGCGTCGATGGCGACCGCCGCGAGCACGCTCGCGTTACGCGGCATCGAAGGCGCGACCTGCGGCCGATAAGCCGGCGCCGGCGCCGGCGCGGCGGGCTGCATCATCAGGGAGGCCTCGGCTTCGGCGGGCATGCCGCCCGGCATGCCGCCGTAGCCGCGCGCGGCGCCTCGAGGGGCTGCCTTCTTCGGCGCGGGCCCCTTGGCGCGTCGACGGCCGTCGGAGTCGCCCTTCGCGCCATCCTCGGCGAGCTTCTCGGACTTCGCCATGTCCATCATCGAGGGCATCGGCGCCGCCGCGGGCGGCGGGGGGGGCGGCGGTGCGGGCTCGCTCCGCGTCGCGAGGCTCGTCTCGCTCGTCGGCACCGACGCGATGACCTCGCCTCGATCGGTCACGATCGGACGCGGCGGGATGACGGCCTGCTCGAGCGTCGCCTGGAACGCGAGCGGCGCGCCCGCGACGAGCGAGAGCCGCACGTCCTTCCAGTCCTCGCCCGAGAGGTTCTGCACGATGCCCCACGCCTGCAGATCGGCCTTCGCGACCTTCGGCGGCGCGCCGACCGCCGCGGGCGTCGAGCTGTCGATCACGAGCCTGTACGACGGCCGCCATACGGGCGTCTCCGCGACGTAGCCGATCTGGAGATCGTGCTCTTTTCCGTCCAGCGAGAGCCTCACCGTGTCGAGCTCGTCCTTCTTCTCGCGCGGGTGCTTGCCCGACGGGGGCTTGAGCAGCACCTCGTAGCGGCGGTCGCCGTCGTCCTCGTCGTCGTCCGCGGACGATCCGTCCGGGTCGCCGCCTCTCTTCTTCTTCGGCCCCACCGGAAACGAAGCGGCGCGCACGCTCGATCCCCCCCGTTCGATGACCGCGAGCGTCGCGAGGAAGTCGCCGACGCGCTCGTGGCGCACGCGGAAGGTGACCTCCGCCGCGTCGATCTTGCCCTGGCGCTCGAAGTAGCCGACGCCGTTGCGGTAGATGACGACGCGCTTGAGGCCGAGGCCATGCGCCGCGACGTCGGGCGTGGCGCAGCCCGCCACGCTGAGCGCGAAGGCGAGCGTGGCGAGGGAGACGAGGGACGATCGCGTCATCATGCGAGGCTCCGTTGGCGGTGCGGACAGTGGGGTGGCGGGCGCCGCGCCTAGGGGGCGATCGGCACCAGCGACGGCGGCGGGATCGACGTCGCGCGCCAGTCCCTCGGCAGGTCGAGGAAGCCCTCGCCGCAGAGGTGCTCGTAGAGCGCGTCGCAGAGCTCGCCGCAGATCATGCTGAAAATCTTCGGGTCGGTGACGAACGAGAGCGCCTCGGCGCGCGCGGCTCCCGCGGTGTCGGCGAGCCGCTGGACCAGCGCGTCCTCCGCGAAACCGACGAGCCGCACCATGACCACGCGCTCGAGCGCCGCGCGAAACTGCGGAAACGCCTCCGCGGGGATCTTGTACGCGTACGCGCTCGCCTCGTGCGTGGCCGCGAGCGCGACGACCTCGCGCGCGATCGCCTCCGCGTCGACCGAAAGGACCTTGGTGCAGAGCTCCTGGAGCACGCCGTTGAAAACGGCCGCGATGCGCTTGAGCTCGCTCGAGCGGCGCGAGAGGAAGGCGTCCTGCATGTCCTTCGAGAGGCGCGCGAGCAGCTCGAAGCTCCGGTCGCGGATGTCGTCGTCGGCGAAGTCGAACGCGCCGAGCTCGTTGCGGAGGCGATGGTCGTAGCGCTGCAAGAGGTAGTAGATGGCCTGCTCGCCGTGCTGGATCACCTTGCTCTGGCCATCGCGCCCGCGCGTCCGCTCGTGGAGCTCGGACTGGAAGAAGAGGCGCGCCAGGCTCCGGTGAATGGTGCGCATGCGCCGCTCCACGAGCATCGACAGGCCGGCCTTCGGGAACGCGCGCTCGAGCTCCCGGGTGAGCAGGCGCTCGTGGCTCTTGCGGAGGGCGTCGGCCGCGCGCGGCTCGCGCTCGGAGGCGACCGCGGCCGCCTGCAGCTCACGCAGACCAGCGATGACCTCGGCCGTCACCTTGTCGAGCTCCGGGTTCGTCTCGAGCTCTTCCTTGTAGTGGACGATGCGCGCCTGCACCTGCTCCTCGAGCAGGCCTAGCGCCATGTCCGTGATGCGGTCCTTGAGGGCCTGCGAAGCCCCCTCGCCCGGCGCCGGGGGCGGCAGCGACTCCCCGAGCCGAAACGCGCGCGGCGCGGCCGACGGCGGCTTGTTTCCAGCGCTCATTTCGCCCGGGAGCATACCGGATGCGCGACCTCGATGTGCCGATTTGGCGGCCCTGCCGCCCGCTCCGCGCTACTACGGGCGCTCCCATGGCCCGACTCCGCTCGCGCACCGCCCTCGCCCTCGCGCTCGCCCTCACCGGCGGCGCGTGCACCGAAACCACCCGCGCCAACCCGCCGGCGGCCCCGCCCGCCGCGCCGGCGCCTCCACCGCCCGCCCCGACGGTCGTCCCACCGGCCGGCTCCGCCGAACCTGCCGCGTCCGCGGCTCCCGCGGGCTCCGCCACGCCCGCCGATCCCTCCGTCACGCAGGCCGCCTTCAGTCCGCCGCCCGACCTCAACGTGCTCGTGATCTCGATCGACAGCCTGCGCGCCGACATGCCGTGGAGCGGCTACCCGCGCGACATCGCGCCGAACCTGACCAAGTTCGAGAAGACCGCCGTGAGCTACACGCGCGCCTACTCGATGTCGTCGTACACGGCGATGAGCCTCGGCGGCTTCCTCTCCGGCCGCTACCCCGGCACCCTGCACCGCAACGGCTATTTCTTCGAGCAGTACGCCGACGACGTGCACATGTTTCCGGAGCTCCTGCAGAAGGCCGGAATCCGCACGGTCAACGCGCAGGCGCACTTCTACTTCGACAAGAAGCAGGTCGGCTTTCAGCGCGGCTTCGACGTCACGAAGATCGTCCCCGGCCTCGAGGCCGACAACAAGACCGACAACAACGTCACGAGCCCGAAGCACCTCAAGCTCGCGCAGGATCTCCTGTCCGACAAGGCGAACACGGGCGGGCGCTTCTTCGCGTGGTTCCACTTCCTCGACCCGCACGACGTCTACATCGCGCACGACGGCTTCGGCCCGTACGGCACCGGCAAGAAGCCGCGCGACAAATACGACTCCGAGGTCGCGTACACCGACTCGCACGTCGGGAAGCTGATCGAGTTCGTCGACGCGCAACCCTGGGGCAAGCGCACGGCGATCATCGTCACGAGCGACCACGGCGAGGGCTTCGGCGAGCGGAAGATGCACCGCCACGGCTTCGAGATCTACGAGGTGCTCGTGCACGTGCCGCTGATGATCCGCATGCCGGGCGCGGCGCCGCGCCGCATCGACGTCCCGCGATCGAACGTCGACCTCGCGCCGACGATCGTGGACGCGATGGGCGCGAAGGCGGATCTCCCGTTCGACGGGCAGAGCCTGGTGAAGGAGATCTACGGCGCGCCGCCCGAGCCGCGCGACGTGATCGTCGACCTGCCGCGCACGACCGACAACGACCGCCGCCGCGCGCTCGTTCAGGGCAAGTACAAGGTCATCGCGTACGGCGACGATCAGGTCTTCGAGGTGTTCGACGTCGTCGCCGATCCCGAGGAGTCGCAGGACCTCAAGAAGAGCGACCGCGCGACGTTCGACCGGATGGTCGCCGCGTACAAGGCGCGCGTGGCGCGCATCAAGGACGTCTGCCCAAAGTTCACGGAGAAGCTGCGCGGGAAGACCAAGGGCAAGCGCTGCTAGCCGCCCCGACGCGCTGGCCTCACGCCGCGAGCCCGCACACGCCGGCTCGCCGAGGCCGTGCGCAGGAGCGCCAGACCGCGCCGAACGACGCGAACACGAACGGACGGAAACCGGGGCTACCCGGACCGTCAGGCGAGCTATCTAACGGGGAGTTTTCCGCCGCGCGGAGCGCGCTCTGGCGGACCCAGCCACACCCCGCCCGCGCGCGTCAGCGCACCGGCGGCCGGAGCTGCCTTCGGACCTTCTTGATGAAGGTCTCGGTGCACTTACCGTGCGTCGCCTCGTGGTCGGCGATCTCGCGGAGGATCTTCGCCTTCGTGTCGGCGGAGACCGTTGCGCAGGCCTCGACCTCGCGGGCGAGCAGGAGCCCGCCCGCAGTGGCCGGGCCCTGCTGCTTGGGTGCGACGGCGGCGTTGCCGGCCGGCTTGTGATGGGAAGGCTTCGTCTTGGTGACGTCGCGCAGCCCACCCTCATCCGACCGTCGGCCAGTCCCGTGGCAGCTGGGGCACCTCGTCTCGTTGCCGAACGAGTTGTTGATACGCCCGTCCCCGCCACAGATCCCGCAGATCTCCGCCGCCATCGGTCACTCCTCGCGTTCGGTATCAGGCCCGCGACGGGCCCCGTAGCCCGCCGTGCCTGAACCTAGTAGCGACCGCGACCGCCGCCGCCACCGCCG
>CAIVJW010000211.1 GCA_903906315.1 uncultured delta proteobacterium
CGCGGCCAACGCATCAACCACGAAGAAGCCTCGGGTCAAGTAGGCGAACATGAACGTCCGGCCGCGCCGCGGCCGGACGCGCAGTCGACGGGGTCTGCGCGCAACGATCGAATTTCTACGGATTTGCGCGATCGTTAACAGCCCACAGTTGGTCATGGAGCGCGTGGGCAAGCTGCGCGCTCTGTTCGCCGAGATCGCGCTTGAGCGAAGTGATCGCATTCTCGTCGAACGCGTAGTCATCTGAGAAGACGCCGGAGTCCTTGTTGACGATTCCGCGCAGCCTCCTCGTGATCATTCCCTCGCGCTGTGAGCACCCGGCGGCCACGGCCCGCGGGATGTCGCGGGCCGCCTTCTCAAGGCACGCTTCCACGAAGGCCCGGTGGCTCGCCACCTTCTGCTCGAGCGCTCGATGCCGCTCCTTGACCCGGGTGGAATCTGCGCGGAGTTCCACGAGCTGCACCGACAAGCGGTCCTGTAGCTGTCGCAGCGCGGCCGCCGCTCGAAGGCGTCGCCCGCTCTCCCGGACCCGCTGTAGGATGCCCTTCTCCCAGTCGAGCTCGAGGTGCTCAGCCTCTCTCGCACGAGGCGCCTGTCCCGCAGAGCGAGCCGCGCGCAGCCTCGCCGAGTACAGTACGACGGCGTCGAAGCGGCTTCCCCACTGCTTCACGAACTTGTCGAGAACCCGTTTGCGCTCCGACGGGGATCGCTCCTCTGCCTTGTTGAGCAGAGCCACGCGTAGCTGCCCGCCCTTGGTGAGCCTGTCCACGACGCGCACGTCGGCTTCCGTCAGCTCGCCCTTCTGGATGTCCGCGACCCACACGCACGCGCTCGCCGCGTCGAGCTCCGCGAACGCCGCTTCGTCGTCGGCGCGATGGCCGCTGTGAAATCCCGGCGTGTCGACGAGTACGAGCTCCGAGAGGACCGGGCTCGGTGCCGTCACGTCGATGGCGTCGCAGCCGTCGAGCAGCAGGTCGGCCTCGACGGACGCGCGCACGGCGTCGGGGTCGACGGCCTGTTCGCGTGCCTGCTTGTGCACCATGGCTCGCAGCAGCTCCGGTCGTATGGGGCGCCACACTCCACCGTGCCGCACCGTGACTCGGAGCGACGGGCCGTGGCGGAAGCGCGTCGGTCGAGCTGTCGTCGGTAGGTCGTCCTCGGCGGCGAGTGGTTGGTCGAGCAGCGAGTTGATGACCGTGGACTTGCCGGCGTTGAACGCGCCGACGAACGCGACCTCAGGGGCGTGGTCTTCCGACAGCGCCTTCTGCAGGTCGTCGAGGCCCAGGTCCTCGGCAATGTTCCACGCGGCGTGTTCGCTCGCGAACCTCGCCCCGTCTGCGCGCAGCGTGTCGAGCAACGCGATGACATCCGCGATCGGGTCCTCGGCCACTAGGGCGGGGACCGCAGTTGACCGGTTCTGCTGCTCCGAGCGCGTGAGCGCGCCGAGCAAACGCTCAAGGCCGGACGTCATCGCGCGGCCGTCGTCTCGCGAAGGAGGTCGTCCACGGCTGTGGCCACCAGCTCCACGCGCCGTCGCCGTTCGGCGGCCTGTGCCTCGCCGGCGTGCTTTGCCCCGCGCGCCTCGTTTGCGGCGGCGGCGAAGCCCCTCAGCCGCTCGTCGAGCCCCGTGACGGCGTCGGCCTCGACGCGACGGAGAACGACGTCGACCTGGTCGTGGATGCGCGTGCCGAACTCGTCGCAAGCGTTGCCGATGGCGTCACGGAGCTGACCCGCGAGCGTCGACCGGATCACTCCGCCGAGGAGCTGCTTCGCGAGCCCCCGCACGGCCCCCTTCAGCGGCTCGGTTACTTTGTCGAGCAGCTTCTTGCCGAGCACGCGCGCAATGAGTGCTTCGAGCCAGCCGCCGGGCAGGACGACGTTGACGGCGAAGAGCACCGCAGCCTCGACCGCGAAGTCAATGACCGCCTCACCAGGGAGCGTGGCTGCGGGTACGTCAACGTCCGCCACGTCGACGCGCACTTCCTCGATCGCGGCTGGGTGCAGCTCCTTTATGACGGTCGATGATTCCGCCGCAGATCACGTCTTCACGAGGCGAAGGCGCGGCCTCGGGATCGGGTCCGGTGGCGCAGCTCCGGCATAGGCGGAGAGGTGGTTCCGTTCGTGCTCGCGCGCCAGGTGCAGAGCCCAGTA
>CAIVJW010000212.1 GCA_903906315.1 uncultured delta proteobacterium
CGCGAGGCGGCAGAGCAGCGAGAGCGGGTCGAGATCGACGGCGACGGTACCGTCGTCGTAGGCGCGCTTCAGGGTGATCCGCACGAGGCCGTCGGGGCGTATCTCGAGGCGGTCCTTCGCGAGCGGCGGGCGAGGGGCGTAGCGGAGGAGAGCGTCGCGGCCGGCGAGGTGATGCGAGCCGGCGCGCGTCGCCGCGTGCAGGGTGAAGCCATCGAGCGAGGCGCAGAGCGGCTTCTCGAAGGACAGCGCGCTCGCCGGCGCGGGCGGCAGGCCACGCATCCACTGGGGACCGGCGGGCGGGGTCTGGCCCGAGACGGCCGAGGCGGCGAGGGCGTCCTCGGGGTTGCGACAAGGTCGGGCAGTGGCAGGACGGCGCGCCGTGCCCGTATGTTTGCCAGACCGGCGTGTGTTCGGGCGCCTGCGCCCCGGGCTCCACGCAGTGCGCCGACCTCGTTCCCGAGACGTGCGACGCGAGCGGGCACTGGCTGGACGGGGCTGCCTGCCCCTTCGCCTGCGCGGCCGGCGCCTGTACTGGCGGCTGCAACCCCGGCGCCGCAGACTGTCAGGGACTCGTGCCCCGCATCTGCGACGTCGCCGGCCAGTGGGTGAACGGCGCCGCGTGCGCCTCGGCTTGCTCGCAAGGCGCCTGCGTCCCGCCGGACGGTCCGGTCGACGCGCCAAACCCGAACCCGAGCAACCCGACGCTCCTCCTCGACAAGGGGCAGCACCTCACCCTTTTCTACGTCGACTCCGACGGCGTGAACTACAGCAACGTCCAGATGGCCGTGTTCGACCAAGGGTGGACTGTGACGACGCCGCTCAAGGGCTACTCCATCATCAAGGACGGCGCCGACGTCGATCCATCGGGTGCGTTCCATCTTGCTGTGCAGCCACAGGCCGCAAGCGGCATCCTGCACGCCACGAACGAGGGAGGTGCGTGGAAGACCTCGGCCATCCCGGGTCTCATCGGCGGCCAAGCGACCGGTGTCGTTGATGGCGCCGGCATCTTCCACGTCGCGTCGCATGAGCACCTCAAGACCGGCACGTACGCCTCCAATGAGGGCGGAGCCTGGTCTGTCACCGCGTACACCGACAGCGAGACGGCGCCGGCGTCACTCGCGCTCGGCCTGGGTGGCACGCCGTTCCTCGCATTCAGCCGCTGGGCCTCCCACGAGATCACGCTGGAAAGCGGGCCGTCCTGGACGGATCCTGTCATTCTCACCGCCTATGGCGCGGACCAGGGCGCCCCGCTCGTCCTCAAGGCCCATGGCCCGACGCTCTCCGCCGCCTACTGCATCGCAACCGACGCTTACGTCACGTACGACGTTGCATTCCAGACCAATGCGTCGGGGAGCTGGGCAGCGACGACGCTCCGCACGGGCGCCGGAGCCATGAACATCGACCTCGTCGTCGACCCCTCGGGGGCGAACCACGTCATCGGCTGCGACAACGCCAACAAGCTCACGTACTGGAGCGACCGCACTGGTGCGTGGAAGTCGTACCCCATCGTGGGCACCTGCGCCAACCTCGGTCCGATCGACGCCCTCTACACGGGCGGGAGGATCTTCGTCGCGTACGTCGACGTGAATGCGACGATGAGTGTCACGTCATTCGACCCGGTCAGCTACAACTAGACAGGGCAGGTCCGCGAACCCAACTCATACACCACGAAGCCCCTCCGCGAAGGCCAAGGCTTCGTCATTTTCAGGAACACCAACACACGCCAATGCGGACCCGTGCATTATAGGCCACACGCATTGACATAGTGGATCGCACCAAACGACACGTTGCCCTGATCCACGGATACAATTACCTCAGCCGTACCATTTCCGCAGTAGTTGAACGGCGCGAGAGGCACCTGGATAGATACAGCCGGAACATTCGCCCCCTGAACAGTCATCGTCACCTCTGTTTGATAGGGGTCGACATCGAACCCGATGTCGCAATGATAGGCGGCCGACTCGCCGTAGCCGACCGGACAGAATCCAATATCCGGCTTCTTAGAGGTCCACGTCCACGTCCCATCGTTGGTCACGAACGTATAGGTGAGCGTCCCCGCAGCCGGGTTGCCGAACACGACCGCAAGACGCGGCCACAACGTCGACTCGCAGTGTGAATGACCGCACGTACTCGCATCGGCGACCCCACCATCGGCACCAGCGTCAGCCGACGCATCCGAGGTCTTGCTGGTGGTCCCGCCACCACTACCACTGCCGCCGGAGCCGCCGTCAAGATCGCCCTTGACGTCCTGCCCGCATGACGAAGCGAACGCGCACAGAAGGGAGAGTACGGTCTTGCCTGGGAAGCGTCGAGCTAGTTTCATGGTCCGAAGGCCTGCGAGCAGTAGTCGGGCAGCCCTGCGAGCCATGCGCACATCGCCGGGCACGAAAGGGCAGAAAAAGAAAAGCTAGCACGCATCCGCGGGCTCGTCGAATCGTAGCAACAATTCTTGCCGTCGACCGGGGCGCAGCTCGTGACAACGTCATTTGCATCTTTGCATGTGCAACGCGAGAATTGGTCGCCTCCATCGGCCGACATGCCCGCTTGACATACCACTTCTTGCATGGCGTGGAGCGGAAAGTCGGCCTCAACGGTCCCCGTGAGCCGATGCCCAGCCTTCGCCTCGGCTGGCGTCGGAGCCGCCGTGACATCGACCGACCCACCAAGTGCGGCATACATCTCGACCCAGAGCCCCCCATTCCAATGCAGGAGCGTCACGTTTGCAGTCCGCGCCGGACTTCGCTCGCGACGAGCGGTAACGATGGCGTGCTCTCCTACCACTCCATCGTTTACGTCGACAGCTATTTCCCAGAAGTCCGCCGCGTCGCCGGTCGCTGAATCAGCACTGTACCTTGCACAGGCGAGCCCTGCCTCTACGTCGTGAATAGCGAGCTTGTAGAACGAACCCTTAGGAGGAGCATCGTCAAATCTAAACGAATAGACGGCGTGCCCGCCCGCCTGCAACCCGGCGAGGGCCTTCTGCCACGGTACAGACGCCTGCCACGATGCGGACGCCCCGCCAGCTTCAGGACCGCTCGCTTGCATAGGCGAGGCCCCATCGCACGCCGAAAGCACGACAAGCATGACAGCAGTGCCCAGGCGTTCCATGGGACCTCGCTCCGTGCCGATCTACTTCTTGCCGGAGGCGGCGTGCGTGTCCGGTCCGGGGGTAGCTGCAGTCGAACCCGTCGGGCCGGTGCTGGGGCTGCCGCCCGCGAGGACGACCGCCTCGGACCAACTCGCGTCCGCTTCAGGGACGCTGCCTGCCGGAATCGCGCCTGCATACCCGGCTCGTGCTGTTACGCCATCTGCACTGATGGAGTGAACCGCATGATACCGACAGCCGCTCTGAACAGGGGCGTCAACCGCACGATTGCCAAATCCAGCGTCGAAGTGGCCACACTCAAGGCGTTCGAGGGTCATGCTGGGGTCGAGCGCAATGGGGACGGGCTGCGTCAGACCCGCAGGAACGGACACCGACTGGGCCGCCATCGCGCCCTCGCCGGCCAGCGTTCGCGCCCGAATTTCGCCCGTCGCGCGCACCTTCGCCCGAGGGCGCGCTCGCGTCGCCCGTGGTCCCGTTCCGGCCCGCTACGCCGCGTCGCCCGTGGCCTTGCGGCGCATCGCCACGCTCTTCCAATACGGCGGCCCGCGGCTCGGCGACCGCTCGGGCACGTCCACCAGCTCGCCGACGCCCGTGAGGAAGCGGCGGAGGCTCGAGCGCTCGGTGACCATCGCGATCAGGCGCATTCTCCCCTGGCACCTCGGGCAGTCGAGCACGTCGACCCCGAACGACCGCGTGAGCAACTCGGCCCACGGCCGGTAGTTGCTCGCGCCTCGACCGTGCTTGGGCTC